>JBFLVU010000124.1:0-8512 GCA_040758175.1 Acidobacteriota bacterium
CCACAGCGGCTTCCGGGAGGCCTTCGCCAGAACCTTCGGAACCCCGCCCGGAAGGAGCCGCGAGGCGGTTTCCGTACTCGTGGACTGGATCGAGAGCCCCCTGGGACCCCTGGTGGCCGGGGCCTCGCCCGAGGGGATCTGCCTCCTGGAATTCACGGACCGCCGGATGCTGGAGGCCCAATTCCAGACCCTCCGCCGCCGACTGAAGTGCGCCGCCGTCCCGGGCAGGAACGCCCACCACGAGCGGCTGGGGCGGGAACTGGAGGCCTATTTCCGAGGGGACCTGCGACGTTTCACGGTCCCCCTCGTCTTCCCCGGATCTCCCTTCCAGCGCAGGGTCTGGGAGGAGCTCCAAGGCATCCCGTACGGGGAAACGCGCACCTACGAGGAGGTGGCCCTCGCCGCCGGGGCCCCGGGGGCGTGCCGGGCGGCGGGGGCGGCGAACGGGAGGAACCGACTCGCCATCCTCATCCCCTGCCACCGGGTGGTGAACAAGGACGGGCGGCTGGGCGGCTACGGGGGCGGCCTCTGGCGGAAGCGGCGACTCCTGGAATTGGAGCGCGAGTCGCTCCGGCGGTCCGCCTCCGGAGAGTGACCCGGAGCGCCCCCTTCGTGCTACATTCGACCCATCCGTTCGGCGTGTGCCGAGGAGGGAGAACGCGCATGAGGGACGCAAGGGCGATGGCGGGCGGCTTGGGTTTGGCGGCGGCGCTGGCGGGAGGCCTCCTCGCGGGCCTTCTCCTGGGCGCCGCCACGGCGGCGTGGGCGCAGGGAAAGACCGCCCCAGGAGCCCCTTCGGCGGTTCAGCCGGGCCGGCCGGGACGGACGGTCTTCCTGGACATCTCGGTCCTGGGCCGGAAAGCGAGGGCGGCGGACAAGATGAACGAGCTCCATTCCCGGATGGCCGCGGAAGGCTTCACCGTGGTCTCCGTGGCCCCGTACGACGAAAACGGGGACCTTCAGGGATTCTTTCTGACCTACGTGAAATAGGCTCGATGGGCCGCCCCGGCGGAGAAACTCCGGGGCGTCACCCGTCGTAAACTAACGGTCAGGAACGGCCCGGAAAGGCGGCATGCCATGGCGGACCTCCCCTCCAAGATCGGACCCTACCCCGTCGAGTGCGAGTTGGGCCGAGGGGGAATGGGCATCGTCTACCTCGCCCGGGACCCGAGGCTCGAACGCCACGTGGCCATCAAGGCCCTCGACGACGAAGTGGCGGCAGACCCCGAACGGCGGGCCCGGTTCGAGCGGGAAGCCCGCCTCTTGGCGGCCCTCAGCCACCCCAACGTGGCGGGGATCTACGGCATCGAGGAGCACGACGGCCGAATCTGCCTGGTGCTCGAATACGTGGAGGGCCCCACGTTGTCCGAACGCCTCGGCGAGGGCCCGCTCCCCGTCCCAGAGGCCATCGACGTGGCTCTCCAGGTGGCCGCGGGAGTGGCGGCCGCCCACGAGGCGGGGATCGTCCACCGGGACCTCAAGCCCGCCAACGTCAAGCTCACGCCCCAGGGCCAGGTGAAGGTCCTGGACTTCGGCCTGGCCAAGTCCTACGCCCCCGAGCCCACCTCCGGTTCGGACCCCAGCCGGTCGCCCACGGTGGCCTACGACGCGACGCGCGCCGGGCTCGTGCTGGGCACCGCGGGGTACATGAGCCCCGAGCAGGCCCGCGGGCGCCCCCTCGACCGGCGCACGGACCTGTGGGCCTTCGGTTGCATCCTCTTCGAGATGCTCACGGGCAAGCAGGCCTTCAAGGGCGAGACCATCTCCGATACCCTGGCGGCCGTGCTCCGGGGCGATCCCGAGTGGGAGGCCCTGCCCGAGCAGACGCCCGCGGCCCTCAAGCGCCTTCTCCGCCGATGCCTGGAGAAGGATCCGAGGCGCCGTCTCCGGGACGCCTCGGACGCGCGCATCGAACTCGAGGAGGCCCTGGCGGAGCCCCCGGGGACGCCCGTCTCCGGAATGACGGCCGCCGCGCTGGCCGGGAGGCGCTGGCTCTCCCCGCGCGCCGCGGCGGGCGCCGTGGCCCTCCTCCTGACGGGCGCGGCCCTCGGCTCGGCCCTGGCCTTCGTCCTCCTCGACCGGCGGCACGCGGCGGCGGCTCCCCCTCCTCTGGCGAGCCTCTCGATCGAACTCCCCGCCTCCCTCCGGATCCAGTTGAGCCACATCTCCCCCGACGGGCGCACGGTTTACATGATGGCCGCAAAGCGCGACGCCACGACGGCCGAGGGACGCCGTTCCTGGATCTACCGAAGGGACCTGGAGAGCTACAAGGTGAAAGCCCTTCCGGGCACCGAGGGAGTGAGGACCTTCGCCTTGAGTCCGGACGGAAGGTGGATCTATGCGACCCTCTTCGCCGAGGGCGACGGGGCCGTGGGCCGGCTGGCGAGGCTGCCCTCCGACGGGAGCGCTCCCCCCGTGACCTTCGGGACCTGGGAGGATTCGTGGGGCCGGGCCATCGTTCTGCCCGGGGGCGACCTCCTGGTCTTGAATCTGCAGGGCACCGAGATCGCTCAGGTCTCGGTGCGGGACGGGCGCACCCGGAAGGCCGCCCTCCGCATGGAGGGCTTCCGCGGGTACGTCCAATCCCTGAGGCCGTTCTTGAGGGACGACCGGGTGTTCGCCAACATGGTGGTCTACGCCGAAAACGGCTTCCGAATGGACGTGGGCATCGTGGACGTGGCCACGGGGCAAATGTCGCTTGTCCTCGAAGACGGCGGCAATCCGCGGTTCCTTCCGGACCTGGGGCAGCTCCTCTTTTCGCGGAGGGAGGCGCTCTTGGCCGTGCCCTTCGATCCGGCCTCCATGAAGATCACGGGGACGCCCGTGGCCCTCATGGACGGAATGAGAACCGAAGCCATGTGGACCCCGGCCTCCTTCTTCGTGGGCACCAACGGCTCCCTCATCTACGCGCCCGGCGGAAGGGCGGGGACCCGGCGGGGCATCGTTCTCGTCGACGAATCGGGGAAGGTAACACCCTGGACCGAGGAAAAGCGGGCCTTCCAGGGGGCGCTTGCCGCGTCGCCGGACGGGCAGACCCTCGCCGTGACCATCACGAACGCCGAGAGCCTCGACGAGACCTACCTCACCGACCGCGAGCGCCGCACGCTCCGGCGCTTCATGGCCATTCCGGGGACCGACGTGGACGTGCCGCTCTTCACTCCCGACGGGAAATCCCTCGTCTTCGCCCGCACGGCAAGGACGGAGGAGGACGGCATCTACCTCGTCCCCCTGGACGGGTCGCGCGCCCCGGTGCGCCTGCACAAGACCGCGGGCGCCGCCGGAGAGACGTTCCCCCTGGGGTGGACGCCCGAAGGGGATCTCCTTCTCGGCGACACCTCCAAGACGCGCCTGGCGGTGCATCGGCTGGTCCTGAGAGGGCGGGCGGAGGCCCGGATCGAGCCCTTCACGGTGGGCAGGGGGCAGATCGGCATCCCGGCCTTTTCGCCCGACGGGCGCTGGGTGGCGTATCCTTCGAACGAGTCGGGGCAGTACGAGGTCTACGTGGCGCCCTACCGGGAAGGGCGGGTCGGTGAGCCGGCCGCTTCCGTTTCTCGGGGTCAGGGGTACAGGCCTTTCTGGTCTCGGGACGGGAGGGCCCTCTACTTCGCCGGTGGAGACGGCAAGCTCCACAAGGCGCGGGCGGGCGCGGCGTCTGGAACCTTCCTCGAACCCGAGCCCCTCTTCTCCCCGGCTGAGATCGGTCTGCTGGACAACGTGACGAGCCTCCGAGCCCTGCCCCAGGGCGGCTTCGCGGCCGCCGTTCGCGGGGAGGAGGAGGCCGAACCGAGGTTTGCCCACGTCGTCCTGAACTGGACTCAGGAGCTGAAACAGAGAACGCATTCGGCGGGCGCTCCGGAACCTCGGTAGACCCCGGGGCGACCATGGGCGAAGGGATAAGGATGAAGCTCCACGTGGCGCCTCCCTGGGGAGACCCCTTCGAACGTCTTCTCCTGACCGATTTCTGCGTCATCGGCCGGTCCAGCCGGGCCGACGTGACGGTCAACGACAGCGCCCTCTCCCGGGAGCACGCGCGCCTCTTTGAAAGGGAAGGCGCGTGGTACGTGGAGGACCTGAATTCCCGGAACGGGACCTTCCTCAACGGCCGGCCCGTGGAGGGCCCCTCCAAGGTGGGCCCGGGGGACCTCCTGGCCGTGGGCGGCACCACCGTGACCCTCGCCGAGGCCGCTCCGCCGCCCCGTCCGGTGGACCTGCCCGCCCCCGGGCAGTCCCTCTTCCGGCCGCTGGCCGAGCTCATTCCCGAAACCACGTCCCCCCCGCCCCCGGCCGGCGGGGGTTCGGACGCCCTCACCCGGTACGCCGAGCGGCTGAGGATGATGAACGAGGTCCACCACGCCCTCTCGGGATCCTGCGAACAGAGGGAGCTCCTCAACCTCATCCTGGACCGGGTCTTCGACCACCTGAAGCCCCAGGAGGGGGCCATCTTCCTGAGGGGCCTCGACGGGGAGTACACCTGCGCGGCCCAGAGGACCACGGGCTCGGGTCCGGTGGTCGTCTCCCGGCACCTCGTCATGGAGGTGGCGGAGAAGGGCCTCGGCGCCCTGGTCCTCGATGCCGAGCACGACGCCCGCTTCGCCGGGGCCGCCAGCATCGTGGCGGCCGGCGTTCGGAGTCTCCTCGCGGCGCCCCTCATGGACGCCTCGGGACCGCTGGGGATGATCTTCCTCTCCTCCAAGGTGGCCGTCCGTTCCTTTACGGAGGAAGACCTGGAGCTTCTGGCCACCCTGGCCTCCGCGGCCTCCCTGAGGATTCGGAACATCCAACTGGCCCGGGAATCCGCAGAACGACGGCGCCTGGAGGACGAGATCTCCCTCGCCCGGAGGATCCAGCTGAACCTCTTGCCCACGCGCCTCCCCGAGGTGGAGGGCTACGCGTTCCTCGGCCGGAACCTCCCCTCTCGCCACGTTTCGGGCGATTTCTACCAGGTTTTGACCCGGTCCGATGGCCGCGAGGCGGTCCTTATGGTGGCCGACGTGTCGGGCAAGGGCATCGCCGCGGCCCTCCTGACGGCTTCCCTCGAGGCCCTGCTCGCGGCGCCCATTGAGGCCGGCCGCGATCCGGCCCAGATTTTCGACCGGGTCGGGGGCCTCCTCCACCGCCGGACCCCGCCGGAGAAGTTCGCCACGGCGTTTCTGGCCGTCCTGGACGTGGGGTCCGGCCGCCTCCTTTTCTCCGGGGCGGGGCACCCCCCGGCCCTGCTGGTCCGGGAATCGGGGGAGACGGAGTGGCTTGACGGGCGAGGCTTTCCTCTGGGGATCCTCCCCGACGCGGAGTACAACCAGGGGGAGGCCGATCTCCGTCCGGGCGACACCCTGCTCCTGTATACCGACGGGATCACGGAGGCCATGAACCCGGACCACGACCTCTACGAATCGGACCGCCTGGAGGCCGTGGTGAGGGACCACCGCCGGCTGGAACTGCACGCCCTCGCGGCTGTCCTGGAGAAGGACCTCGAAGCCTTCGCCCAGGGGGAGCCCTTCGCCGACGATCGCACGGCCGTCCTCCTGCGCAGGCTCTGAGGGAACTTCGCAGGTTCGCCCCGGCCCTCTCTCCGTGGAGCGTTGGGCGGGAAGGGCTTCCGGATCCATCTCGTCCCGATCTAACTCAGCCGGCCTCCGCTGACACGGCGAAGTCCACGGCGGCGCGGGCGTGGATGGCCAGGGTGTCGAAGAGTGGCAGGTCCACGTGCTCCGGACGGACGAGGAGGGGAATCTCGGTGCATCCCAGCACGACCCCTTCGGCGCCCCTCTCGCGCAGCCCCTCGATGACGTCCAGCATGCGGCCCCGGGTCTCCGGGAGAAACCTGCCCTTCAGGAGTTCGCCGTAGATGGCGCCGTGAATGAAGGCCCTGTCGGCCTCTCCGGGAACCAGGACCTGGAGTCCCGCCTCGCCGAGCCGCCGGGTGTAAAAGTCCTTCTCCATGGTAAACCGGGTTCCCAAGAGGCCGACGCAGGAGAGGCCCCGGCCGCGGATGGATTCCGCCGTGGCCGAGGCGATGTGGAGGATGGGGCGGGAAACCTTGGTCTGGAGTTCGTCCGCGTACAGGTGAAGCGTGTTGGCGCACAGGACCAGGCACTCCGCCCCGATCCTCTCCAGTCCCAGGGCCGCCTGCTCCACGAGGGCGAAGACGCCCCGGTGGTCGTCCTTTCCGTTCAGCCGGTTGATGTCCCCGTAGTTGAAGGAGTGGAGGAGGATCTTCGCGGCTTCAAGCCCGCCGAGCCGGCGGTTCACGTCCTCGTTGATGAGCCGGTAGTACTCGATTGTTGAGACCCAGCCCGTTCCACCCACCAATCCCAAGGTTCGCATGGAAAGTCCCCCCTCGGCCGGCGCAATGCGCGCCGCCGACCGTAGTGTGGGGCATTCGGGTGTCTGGGGCAATCCAAGAGGGACGGACGACCCGATCCTGGGGTTCGTCCAAGCCGGAGGGGGCGACGACCGGGGCGGCGCCACCCGTTCCTTCGCGCCCATTTCCCTCAGGGGGAGGGAGGCCGGAATCGGGCCCTCCTTTCCCGGCAAAACCATCCCGGCTGGGTGACGCTTCGTCCCTCCCCTTGCCCATCCCGCCCCTTTTGGATTGCCGGTGCCGGAATGCGGGTCTTAGCCTCACCTGGAGGGGCGCGGTGTCTTTGCCGCGGCCCGCGAAAATTGGGCAACCGGCACACGGTAGGACCCTTGGAGGAACAGGAGGTGAGAGCATGAGGAATCGGAAGGTGCGGATCATCTGCCTTGCGGCGGCGGCGCTCGTTCTGGCCATAGGGCTGATGGCCCAGCAGGGCGGCGGCATGCAGGGCAAGGTGACGGACGAGGCCGGACAGCCGGTGATCGGGGCCACCATTCAGGTCACCGGTCCCAACCTGCAGGGCTTCATGGGGACGGCATCGGACACGAACGGTCAGTACGTGATTCCGTTCTTGCCCGTTGGAAAGGAGTTTCAGGTCAAGGTGGAGGCCCCCGGCTACAACACGGTGGTACGCAAGGGCATCGAGGTTCCCCTTGGCGCCACCATCAGCCTGCCCTTCACGCTGAGCCAGGGCAAGACGGAGATCGTGGTTACGGCGGCGGCCCCGGTGATCGACACCAAGCGGACCGAAGTCGGCGCCAACATCTCCGACACCATGATCAGCTCCATCCCGCTGGCCCGTAACTCCGCCGGCATCGCCTTCTTGGCCCCCGGCGCCGTGTCCTCGGGTCTGGCCGACACGCCCTCCATCGGCGGCGCGTCGGGCCCCGAGAACTCCTACACGGTGAACGGCGTGGACGTGACCGGCTCGGGCGACGCCCTGAACCTGACCTCGCTGAACTTCGACTTCATCGAGGCCACCGAGGTGAAGACCGGCGGTCTCGACGCCGAGTACGGCGCCCTCATGGGCGGCAACATCAACTCCATCACCAAGAGCGGCGGCAACGAATTCCACGGTTCGCTCTTCATGTACTACTTCGACGACGGCATGGGCGCCGCGGAGCGCAGGCTCGTCAATCCCAACATCGTCAACTTCCGCAAGTCCTTCAAGCAGTACGACATCGGCGGCAGCCTGGGCGGCTACTTCATCAAGGATAAGCTCTGGTTCTTCGTGGCCTACGACTATAACAAGACCGAGCAGTCCTTCACCGCCAACGGCGGCGACGCCAACGTCCTCATCAACGGCGGACCGTCCTTTTCTTGGGCCGCGCCCACGGGCTACGAGAACTCCCAGACGGATCCCCAATACGCCCTGAAGCTGACCTGGAACGTGAGCCCCAACCACAAGCTGGGCTTCTCCTGGTTCGGCAACAACGACAAGGTGGACCGCTTCCGAAACCTCAACAACCCGTTCCCCGTGGCTTCCCCGGTGGAGGACAAGACCGACAACTACGCCCTGAGCCTCCAGTGGAACGCCACTTGGACGCCCAAGTTCTTCACCGAGATGGTCTTCGCCCGCCGCCACACGAAGGACCAGACCGTGTCGAAGAACGCCCTGGCCCGCAATAGCTGGGGCTACTATTACCGCTACGGCTCCGGCACCTACGCCGGCTACCAGGTGATCCCCACCGACGGCGTGCCGCTGAACGACTACAATTCCCACACGGGCCAGATCGACCTGGCCTCCTACGGCCACTCCCTGGGCGGCTTGACCTCGTTTTACACGACGGACATCAACGACCAGTTCCGCTTCAAGTCCACCCACCTCTTCGATTTCCACGGCCGCCACGAGCTGTCCTACGGCTTCCAGTACTACGACATCCAGTACGACTACGACTTCAACTACACGGGTCCGGGATGGACGGAACTGTACTCCGGCAGCCCCTTCTACGGCCGCACCACTCCCGGCGGCGCTGTGGTCCGGTGGCACGTGTACTCGGCTTCGGCGGGCACGTACCTCTACCGCGCCCAGGGCTTCATGAACAACCAGGCCAAGGAGACGACGCAGAAGTACTACGCCTACTGGGCCCAGAACAACTGGAACATCACCGACTACTTCATGCTGAAGGTGGGCGTCCGCCTCGACCAGATCCA
>JBFLVU010000125.1:0-8505 GCA_040758175.1 Acidobacteriota bacterium
CATGGGACTGAAGCTGAGGAACCCGCTCGTGGCTTCCGCGAGCCCCCTCACCTCCGACCTCGACACGCTCAAGCACATGGAGGAAAAGGGCCTCGCCGCCGTGGTCCTCGAATCCCTCTTCGAGGAACAGATCCGGCAGGAGAGCGAAGGGCTGGACCACTTCCTTTCCTACGGATCCGAGAGCTTCGCCGAGGCCACTTCCTACTTCCCGCCGAGCGACGAGTTCATCCACGGTCCGGAGGAGTACCTGGAGCACGTCCGCAAGGCCAAGGCCGCCCTGTCCATCCCCGTCATCGCGAGCCTCAACGGGGTTTCCGTGGGCGGCTGGATGGACTATGCGAAGAAGATCCAGGAGGCGGGGGCGGACGCCCTGGAGCTCAACGTCTACTACATCCCAACGGACCCGAACCTTCCGGGCGTGGACGTGGAGCGCATGTACCTGGAGGACGTCCGCACCGTCAAATCCGCCGTGACCATCCCCGTGGCCGTCAAGCTGAATCCCTACTTCAGCAACATGGCCCACATGGCGAAGCAGCTCGACGAGGCGGGCGCCGACGCCCTGGTCCTCTTCAACCGCTTCTACCAGCCCGACATCGATCTCGAGGAGCTCGAGGTCAAGCCCAACCTCGTCCTTTCGACTCCCCAGGAGATGCGTCTCCCCCTCCGGTGGATCGCGATTCTCCACGGCCGGATCCGTCCGGACCTGGCGGCCACGAGCGGAATCCACCGGACCGAGGACGTGGTCAAGATGCTCATGGCGGGAGCCAACGTGACCATGATGGCCTCGGCCCTCCTTCTTCACGGCGTGGACCGGGCCGAGGAGGTCTTGAAGGGCTTGCGGGCCTGGATGGAGGAAAAGGAGTACGTCTCCGTGCGGCAGATGATCGGGAGCCTGAGCCAGAAGTGCTGCCCCGAGCCGACGGCCTTCGAGCGCGCCAACTACATGAAGACGCTTCAGAGCTACAGGTAGGATCGCCGCCTCCTGCCGGCCCGGACGACGGACCGGCCCGCAGGCGGCGGAATCCAGGGGGAACATCCCCACGGAACAGAGGAGAGCGCGGCGCCCAACCCCCGGGACGTCCGGCTCCCGTGAACGCCAGACGAAACGAAGGGGTCAGGGCATGAGCGAGCCGATGTCATTCACGCTGGGCGAGGCGGAAAAGAAGGACCTCCTGGAGCGGTTTCTCCGGTACGTGAGGGTCGATACGCGGTCCAGCGAGACGAGCGAGACCTACCCGTCCACCCCCGGCCAGTGGGACCTTCTCCGGCTCCTCAAGACGGAACTGCTGGACATGGGCCTCCAGGACGTGGAACTGGACGCCAACGGATACCTGTTCGGGACCTTTCCCGCCAACCTGCCGGAGGGAATCGCGGCCCCCGTTGTGGGATTCCTGGCCCACGTGGACACCTATCCCGCCACCCGGGGGGACGGGGTGGCTCCCCAGGTCCTGCCGAAGTACGACGGCGGAGACATCGTCCTGAAGGGCGACCCGTCCCGGACCATCCTCGCCTCGAAGAACCCGCTCCTCGCCCGGTGCGTGGGCGACACGATCATCACCTCCGACGGGACGACGCTCCTCGGGGCGGACGACAAGGCCGGAATCGCCGAGATTCTGACGGGCATCGATTGCCTCCGGCGCCATCCGGAGATTTCGCACGGACCGATCCGCGTCGGCTTCACGCCCGACGAGGAGACCGGAAACGGAACCAAGTACTTCGACGTGAAGCGCTTCGGCGCCGAGGCGGCCTACACCTTCGACGGCTCGATCCTGGGCGAAGTGGAGGTGGAGACCTTCTGCGCCGACGCCGCCACGGTGACCGTCACGGGCATCGACGTCCACCCCGGCATGGCCAAGAACCGAATGGTCAACGCCCTGAGGGCCGCCTCCTGGCTCATCGGCCGCCTGCCCGGCGACCATCTGCCCGAAACCACCGAGCTGAGGGAATCCTACCTGCACCCCTACGTGATCGCCGGAGAGGTGGGGCGCCTCGAGATCAAGATGCTCGTGCGGGGCTTCGAGGTTCGTGACCTGGAAGAGCGGGAAGATGACCTCCGGCGGCTGGCCCGGGAGACGGAAGAGGCCTTCCCCGGATGCCGGGTGGAGGTGGGCGTTCAGGAATCCTACCGAAACATGAAGGTGGTCCTGGACCAGTATCCCGAGGTCGTCGGGCTGGCCGAAGAGGCCGTCCGGCGGGCGGGACTCGAACCCAAACTGGGCTTCATCCGGGGAGGAACCGACGGCGCCCGGCTCTGCTTCATGGGCGTTCCGACGCCCAACATCTTCGCCGGCGGGGTCAACTTCCACGGCCTCCAGGAATGGGTGAGCCTGGAGTGGATGGCCAAGGCCACGGAGACCTTCGTGCACCTGGCCCACCTCTGGGGAACGAAGGGACCGAAGTAGCGCCTACCCACTGTACGGTCGGGGCCGGCGCCGCCACGGCTCCCCGGGCGCCTCCTTACGGCCCAACTCGTTGATTTCTCTCTCCTTTCACAGGCTCGCCCGCCTGCTTGATCCCTTTCCCGAGGGGGTCTTGCGCCGGGGACGGACTGCCCCTACACTGGCCCGGCCTCCCAGGAGGGGGCTCCATGATCGCTCGGGGCAGGATCACTCTTTCGGGCCGCACCATCTCCTACGGTGTGCGCCGCAACACGCGCGCGCGCCGCGTCCTCCTCAAGGTGGAGGAGAGGGACGGGCTCGTGGTGGTGCTCCCCCGCTGGGGAACCGCCGGACGCGTTCCCGGCGTCATCCGGAACAACGCGTCGTGGGTCCTCGAGCACCTGGAGCGCCGCGACACGCTCCTGGCCGAGGCGCCGCCGCCTCTCGGGGAGAGCCGGAAGGTCCCCTACCGCGGCCGGTACCTGCCCCTCAAGGTCCGAAACGTGGCCTGCGAAGACGCCTCGGTGGAGTGGCACAGGGACCGGGTGGTGGTCACCGTCCCCAGGCGGGGGGAAACCCCCGTGGCGGAAGTTCTCCAGGCGGCCCTCCGGGTCAAGGCCCGCGAGGTTCTGGCCCGGCGCGTGGAGGCCCTGGCGCCGCTCCTGCGGGTCCGGCCCAAACGACTGAGCATCCGGGACCAGAAGACCCGCTGGGGGGCGTGCACCGCCGGAGGGACTCTGACCTTTAACTGGCGGCTCCTCCTCGCTCCTCCCTCGATTCTCGACTACGTGGTGGTCCACGAGCTGTGCCACCTTCGCCACCCCCACCACGGCCCGTCCTTCTGGCGGCTCGTGGAGCAGGTGCTGCCCAATTTCGAGGCCCACAGGGCCTGGCTGAACCAGTACGGCCCCCTGCTCCTCATCCGCTGACCGGCGCGGAATCGCGCACCGCCGAAGGGTGTTGCTTCCGGCCCGGAGGAGATCTCATGCCCGACCCGAAAATCGCTCAAAAGGCACCCTTCGTTCAGGAGACCGAGCCGGGCGACCACTGGTGGTGCGCCTGCGGCCTGTCCGCCAAGCAGCCTTTTTGCGACGGCTCCCATAAGGGGACCGGCCACAGCCCCATCCGGTTCACCCTGGAGGCCCAGAAGCGGGTGGCCTGGTGCGGCTGCAAGCACTCCAAGAACAAGCCCGTGTGCGACGGGAGCCACAGGGACCTCTGATCCCTGATCCGCCTCCCCGATGGCCTTTCTGGAGTCCCCCGCCGCCCGTCTCCACTTTGAGGTCGAGGGGGCGGGCCCTCCTCTTCTTCTCGTTCCAGGATGGACGCTCAATCTCCGGCTCTGGGATCTCATGGTCCCGGCCCTTGCGAAGCGCTTCCGGGTGATTCGCCTGGATCCCAGAGATGCCGGGCTCTCCACCGCCGATCCCCTGGGGGAGTACTCCCGCCTCGCCGATGCCGAGGACGCCGCCCGCCTCCTGGATTACCTCGGAATCGCGGCGGTTCACGTGGCCGGGCACTCCCGGGGGGCGCGAACGGCCATGGTTTTCGCCATGTCCGATCCGGGCCGGACCCTCTCGGTGGCCTGCATCGGCTCCGCCGAGCCTCCGCCCGAAGGCCCCGCGCCCTTCCGTTCGGTGGCTTCCGCCTGGGTCAGGGAGATCCGCGACGTCGCGCGGACCGACGGCCCCGAGGCGGTCCTGGACAGGCTCCAGTCCGGGCGCCTCTTCGGAAAGGTCCGCGCCGCCCCGGAGGGGGTTCGGCTCCTGCGGAACGCCATGGAGGGCTACCGCGCGGCGGACCTGCTGACCCCGGCGGAGCCGAGGAGCTTCGACACGGTCCTGGGGCTCGGGCGCCTGAGGGCCCCGGCCCTCTTCGTCGCAGGGGACGAAGACCCGTTCCTGGAGGAGTGCCGGCAGGCGCACCGCCGCATCCCGGGCTCTCGACTGGAGGTCCTGGCCCGGTGCGGGCACATGGCCCCCATCGAACGCCCAGGCGCCCTCGCCGCCCTTCTGGAGTCCTTCGCGCTGGGTTCGGTCTGATGCCAGGACGGAAGCGATGCCTTTACGCCTTCGGTCCCCGCCCGAAGACCCTTGAAAGAAACGCCTCCAGGTGGGCCGCGACGTCCCCGGGGCGCTCCAAGGGAGCCAGGTGGCCGGCCCCCTGAATCTCGTGGAATTCCCCTTGGGGAGCTCGCGCGGCCAGGGCCCTCCCCTCATCGGGGGGCGTCAGGACATCGGCGGATCCCGCCATGACCTGGAACGGGCCATCCAGCCGCTCCACCGCGCTCACCCGGGAGGGACGGTCCCGCATGGCCAGGATCGCCGCCCGCACGGAGGCCGCCGGCTGGACCGCCATGAGGCGCCGTACCTCGTCCGACAGGCGGGGATTCCCCTCCAGGTTGGCCGGATCGAGGAGCCGAGGGAGCATCTCCTCCACCAGCCACGCCGTTCCTTCCGATCCCACGCGGGCCGCGGCGGCGGTCCGGTCCCGGCGTGCCTGCTCCCCGTCGGCTTCGGCCCTCGAATCCACCAGGGCGACTCCGCAGATTGCGGCGGGGGCGCGCTCCGCCAGGGCCAGGACGGCGTACCCCCCCATGGAGAAGCCCACTGCCGCGCAGGGCACCGCGCCGCACGACTGGAGCAGTTCTTCCAGGTCCCCCGCGCAATCCTCCAGCGCCCACCTCTCCGGACCCGGCGGTGACGTCCCGAAGCCCCGGAGATCGGGCACGAGGGTCCTCCATCTCTGGGCCAGGAGGCGGGCCACGGTTCCCCACATCCGCCCGTCCAGGGGAAAGCCATGCACCAGAAGGACGGGCGGCGCGTCCCGAGGGCCCGATTCAAGGCAGGATAGAGGGGGGCGCCGCATCAGGTGGAGGCCTTTGGGCGCTTGCCCTTCCGCTTGAGCAGGGCCACGAAAAAGCCGTCCCAGGGTACCTTTGAGGGCAGAACGTAGGCCCGTCCCTCCCCCGCCGGTTCGAGGAGGGGCTCCAACCCCTCGGGCGGGTTCAGCGCCGCGGGCGCGAAGTCGGGCCTGGAGGCGAGCAGGGCCTGGACCGGGTCGAGGGTCTCCTCGGGCTCGATGGAGCAAACCGAATACAGGAGGTGGCCTCCGGGCTTCACCAGATCCGCCGCCGCGGAGAGAAGGCGGCCCTGGCGGGCGCTGTGGCGCTCCAGGTCCGCCTCCGTCGTCTGCCACCGAATCTCGGGGTTCCTCCGCAGGGTCCCGAGGGAGGAGCAGGGGGCGTCCACGAGAACGCCGTCCCAGCCCCCGGCGAAGGGCAGGGGTCCGGGGGCTTCGGCCGCCACCAGGCGGATGGAGGGGAAGCCGAGCCGCTTGAGGTTCTGGGCCATCTGTCGGAGGCGGCGCCGGTTGCGGTCCGCGGCCACGAGGCGGCGCTCCTCCCCGGTGCGGAGGGCGAGGCGGATGGTCTTGCCGCCGGGAGCCGCGCACAGGTCAAGGATCCGCCCCCCGCGCGCCACCGGGAGGAGGAGCGCGGGGATCTGGGAGGCCGGGTCCATGACGTAGAAGAGGCCGCGCTGAAAGGCGTCGGAATCCGCCGGGTTGCCCGATTCCACGCGGTACGTGAGGGGAAGGGCCGCCTCGGCCGCGAGCCGGAAGCCCTCGCGCTCCAGAATGGGAAGGCCCCGGGCCTCGGCGCCCGGGCCCATGAACAGGATCGAGGTGGAGGCCGGCGTGGAGAGGGCCTGGAGGAGCGCCTCGCCCTCCTCGCCAAAGCGCCTTTCGTACCGGACCGCGAGCCAGACCGGAGCCCCGTTTCGGAGAGCCGCGCCTTCGGCCCCGGGGAGGCGGACCCGGGCATCGAGGAGGGAGTCGCGCTTCTCCGAAATGCTGCGGAGGATGCCGTTGACGAAGCCGCCCGCGCCGGGGTTCAAGGTTTTGGCGGCCTCCACGCATTCGTGGACCGCCGCGTAGGCCGGTATGCGGTCGAGGAACAGGATCTGGTAGGCGCCCACCCGGAGGATGTGGAGGAGTTCCTTCTGCGTCCGGTCCAGGCCCCGGGAGGTGCACTCCTCCATGGCCCAGTCCAGGAAGGGCAGGGCCCGCACCGGCCCGGCCACCAGCTCCCGCAGGAGGGCCCGGTCGTCCTCCCGGGTCAGTCTGGCTTGCTCCCTCTGGACAACCCCTTTGAGGGACTGGTTGGCCCCGAGGATTTCCTCGAGCAGGCGCGCCGCCAAGGCCCTCAGGTTTCGCCGGGGCGGGCCGGGCCGCGGGACCGGGCGCCGGTCCTCCCCGGGCCTCACTCCCCGAGGCGCGTTCCCGGAGGAACGGGGAACCCCCGCAGGAGGTCGGCGGAGGACAGGACGCGGCGGCCTTCCCTTTGAAGGTCCGTCAGAACGAGACATCGGCCGTCTCCACAGGCCACCGAAACGGGCGGCCCCGAAACCACCTCTCCCGGCCGAGCCTCGGCCGGGGCGGAACCACCCAGAAGGGACCTCTCCACCTTGAGCCTCTCGGATCGGACCGTCACGAAGGCGCCGGGCCAGGGGGACAGGGCGCGCACCTGGCGCTCGAGCCTCCGGGCCGCCTGGGAAAAGTCGAGGCGCCCGTCCTCCGGACGGAGGCGGGGCGCGTAGGTGGCCTCCGCGTCGTTCTGGGCCTCGGGCGCCACGTCCCCGGAGGCGATGCCCGGAAGGGCTTCCAGGAGGAGCCGCCCCCCCAGTTCGGCAAGGAGCGGCGTGAGGGTTCCCGTCGTGGCCCCCTCCGGAACGGGGATCGCCCGCCGGGCGTACACCGGGCCCGTGTCGAGGCCCTCTTCCATGCGCATGATGGAGATGCCCGTCACCTCGTCGCCCTCCCAGATGGCGTGGGACACCGGGGAGGCGCCCCGGTGACGGGGAAGGAGGGAGGCGTGGACGTTGATGCAGCCCAGGCGGGGAACTTCGAGGACGGCCTTGGGAAGAATCTTCCCGTAGGCCGCCACCACGATGAGGTCGGGCGCCAGCGCCCGGAGGGCTTCCTGCGCTGCGGGGTCCTTGAGGGTGGCGGGCTGAAGGACGGGCAGTCCCACGGACTCGGCGAGGACCTTGACGGGCGGAGCGGCCAACTTTCGGCCGCGGCCCCGGGCCTTGTCCGGCTGGGTGACGACCGCCACGGGCCTCAGGCCCGCTTCGAGAAGCGCCTTCAGGCTCGCCCGGGCGAAGTCGGGCGTCCCCATGAAGATCAGCCGGCCGGGTAGGGGTTGTCCCATTCGCCTTCCCGGATCATCTTCCGGATCTTTCGCTTCAGGATGTCTCTCCGGAGGGGGGAGACGCGGTCGAGGATGAGCACTCCGTCGAGGTGATCGATTTCGTGGCAGAGGGCGTGGGCCAGGTAGGCGTCGCCCTCAAGTTCGAAGGTTTTCCCCTCCCGATCCTGGGCGCGAATCTTCACGTGGGAAGGGCGGCGGACCTTTTCGAAGATCTTCGGAAAGGAGAGGCACCCCTCCTCGCGGAGGGATTCTCCAGACTGCTCCAGGATCTCCGGGTTCACGAAGAACGTGTAGTTTTCCGAACCGCCTTCCAGGCCCAGGTCCACGACCATGACCCGCACCGCCTCGCCCACTTGGTTCGCGGCGAGCCCCGCCCCGCCCGCGAACCGCATGGTCTCCTCCATGTCGTCCATGAGGGTGCGGACCTCGGGCGTGATCTCCTCCACCCGCCTGGCTTTTTCCCTCAACACGGGCGAGCCGTACAGCTCAACTTTGCGTATCGTCATTCGAACCGGCGTCCTTCTTCTTCAGCAGGTCCAAGGTCTGGCGGACCCGGGCTTCCACGACGGCCTCGAGGCGGGCTCGCAGATCGTGCCGCTCGTCCAGCAGGCGCGAGACGTTCTCCGTCTCCATTTCGAGGACCACGGCCGGCTCCAGAGCCGTCACAGTGGCCGTCCGGGGCACCTGCTGAAGGAGGCTCACCTCCCCGATCACGTCGCCCCGTCCCAGGGTGCCCAGGTCGAGTTCCTCCCCTCCGAAGGTCCCGCGGACCTCGAAGAGGCCTCTCGACACGATAAACAGCGACCCCCCCGCCTCCCCTTCCCGAACGAGGGCCTCCCCCTTCGAGAGGGTCCTCTCCCTCAAGAGCGCGGACAGGCGCCCCAAATCATCGGCGGACAGGTCCGGCATGATGGC
>JBFLVU010000126.1:0-8424 GCA_040758175.1 Acidobacteriota bacterium
TGGGTCGTCGCCGTCCCGCCGGGGCGGCTTTACGGGCGCGCGCCTCTCCTCCTGCTCCTGTGCCTGCTGGGGGCGGGCCTCGGGGTCCTCGGAGTCTGGATGCTCGTACGAACCGCACGGGCGTGGGCGAGAAGTGCCGGACCCTGGCCCTCCAAGGTCCTCTCCCTCCTGCAGACCACCGCCGTCATCGCCGCGGCGATCCCTCTCCTCTACTGGACGGCCTTCGCCTGGAGAGGGTCACCGGGCCACGTGCGGGACGTGGCGCGGAGGATCAAGGAGTCGGGGATCTGGGTCCAGTCCACCCTCGTGCTCTATGAAACCGGCATGGGCGTTCGGGAGGGGTACCGTCCGGCGGACTTCAAGACCCATCCCTTGTTCCCGCGCCTGGCCCCCGAGATCCGCGATTCGTGGTCCCAGATCCCGGGGCTGCTTCCTCCCGTCGCCGTGACCCTCTGGGGGCGGCACCCCGAGTTTGTGCGGTCCCTCGTGGCCGCCCTCCACAGAGAGGGCGTTCCGCTCATGGCCGGCACCGACGCCATGGGCGCGCCCTTCATCTTTCCCGGCGAATCCCTCCACCGTGAGCTTACTCTTCTGCAGGAGTGCGGTCTCACGCCCCGCGAGGTTCTCTGGACGGCCACCGTCGGTCCCGCCCGGTTTCTCGGGAGGGAGGCCGAGTTCGGCACCATCTCGGCCGGCAAGCGCGCCGACCTGCTCCTGCTGGACGGCGACCCCACGGCGGACCTATCCTGCCTGCGACGCCCCGTCGGCGTCATGGTTCGCGGCCGGTACCTGCCCCGCGCGGACCTCGACGCCGCCGTGGACGCCCTGAGGTAGCCGCGTCCGTGAGAGCTCTTCGCCCCTTCACGCTTCTGCTCTGGACCTTTCCCCTCGTCTGGGCCGGCTCGTTCATCGCGGGAAAGTGGGCCTTGAGTGACTTCTCGCCGGAGGTGACCTCCTTCCTCCGCTTTACGATCGCCTCGGCGGTCCTTTTCCCCTTTGCGTTCCGGAAGCCCAGCGCCCCGGGGGCATGGGCGCCCCGGCGCCTTTGCGTCCTCTTCCTCATGGGTCTCACGGGTATCTTCGGCTACCATGTGCTCTTCTACTACAGTTTGAAATACACGACGGCCGGGAACTCCTCCCTGATCATCGCCACCGACAGCCTCATGACGGTGCTGCTCGCCGTGGCCTTCTTGAAGGAGAGAATGACTTGGCGCAAGGCCCTGGGCATCGCCCTGGGCTTCGCGGGAGTCCTGTGGATCGTCTCCGACGGGGCGCTCCCGGTCCTCCTCGCCAGGGGCCCAAACCTGGGGGACCTGCTGGCCTTCGGCGCGGCCCTCGCCTGGGCCGCCTACAGCGTCCTTTCCAAGCCCGTGGCCCACCTGTACGCCTCCCTCGACCTCTCTTGGATCACGTGGGCCGTGGGGGCCCTCCTCCTCAGCCCGAGCCTCCTGACCGACGGGGCCGTGTCGAGCCTCGCGTCGGCCTCCCTCCTGGGATGGGCCTGCGTCCTGTACATGGCCCTCGCCGCAACGGGCCTGGGCTACTTCGTCTACCTCAAAGGGATCAAGGAGATCGGCGCCGCCGCCACGGCCAAGTACATCTTCCTGGTCCCCGTGTACGTCCTCGTTCTCGCCTTTCTCTTCCTCGGCGAGCCCGTCCCCCCCCACAAAATTCTGGCCGCCGCCGTCATCCTCGGCGGCATCTGGCTCGCCGAGGAGGCGTAGCGCCCAGCCTCCAGGCTCCGGTTTCAGTGTTGCCGCGGACCTCCTCCGGGAGTACCATCCCTGACAAGCGGAGGCTCCATGGCCGAACGGCGCCAAAGGGGATCCAGGCCCTCGCGGCGGCTCCCTCTGCCCGGGACCCTGCGATCCTGCGCCCTCGCCGCCCTCCTCGTCCTCCACTCCCCCTTCGTCCTCGCCCTGGACCCCACCGTGGCCGTGACCCAATGCGCCGCCCTGACCCTCGGCCTGAACCGGGAGCTTCCCGATGGAACGGTCACGGCCCTGGCCCAAACCCGAGACGGTTATCTCTGGATTGGCACTACGGAGGGCTTGGCCCGCTTCGACGGCGCGCGGAGCACCGTCTTTACAGCCGGGAACAGTCCGGGACTGCCGAGCAGTTACGTCACGGCTCTCGAAGCCGTTTCCGACGGGAGCCTATGGATCGGCACGGCCAACGGCCTCTCCCACTACCGGGACGGCTCCTTCGAATCCTTCACGACCCGGCAGGGCCTCCCCAAGGATGTGGTCCTCTGCCTGGAGGAGGACGCTCGTGGCGGCTTGTGGGCGGGAGCAAACGGCGGGGGCCTCGCCCGCCTCCATGGGGGCCGCCTAACCGTCCTCACCGTGGCGGACGGCCTGCCGAGCAACACCGTCCACACCCTGTACCGGGACGGAGAGGGATCCCTCTGGATCGGTACCGACGCCGGCGTGAGCCGACTCTCGAAAGGCCGCCCCGTTCTTTTTTCCTCCAGCGCCAGGCTCCCCCAACAGAACCTGAGCGGAGGCCAGCGGCCTTACCTTCTGGAGCCCGGCGGTCTAGTCCCGGCGGGAGATCCCGCCCGCGCGCCTCTGGCGGGGACGGCCGGCGTAAACGAAGTTCTTCTGGATCGCGACGGCAACCTCTGGTGCGGCGTGCAGGAAAAGGCGACCCTCCGCTTCACGCCCTCCGCACTGAACCGGGGCGGGTCCTCGGACCCGGTTCCGGGAATGGTCGTCACCAGCCTTCTGGAAGACCGTGAGGGCGGCGTGTGGCTTGGGGGCCCCTCGGGGGTGATGCGCTTCGGGGACCCCCAGGTCCTCCCCTACGGACAAAAGCAGGGCCTTCCCCTGGGGGCCCTCTACTCCGTTTCCAGAGGGCTGGGGGACCGCCTCTGGTTCGCCGGGGGCGACTCACTCGCCGTCCGCGAAGGGGGGAGGTTCCGCTCCCACCCCACCCCCGGCCTCCCTGCGGGAGCCGGCGTCCTGTGCGTCCTGGAGGACCCGGGGCGCGGACTGCTCCTGGGCACGACCGGCGGGCTCTATTCATTCCGCGACGGCTGCTTTCGCCCCTTTCCGGGAGGCACGGCCCTGTCCCGAACCATGGTCCTGTGCCTGTACCGGGACGGGTTGGGACGGATCTGGGCCGGCACCCGCGGGGCCGGTTTTTTCCTGCTGGAGAAGGAGGGCGCTCGGCGGTGCGCCGTGGCCGGCGGAATCCCCGACGAGCGGATCGGAGCCTTCCACCTGGCCCGCGACGGCGCGCTCTGGGTAGGATCCACGGCGGGACTCACCCGCTACGACCCGGCCACGGGGCGGGCCATCACCTACACCACCCGGGACGGCCTCGCGGCGGACTACGTCCTCTCCATCCTGGAGGACTCCCGGGGGGGCGTTTGGGCGGCCTCGTGGGGAGGCCTCACCCGGGTTCAAGGCGGGAGGCTCGCTCCGCTCACGGAGAGCAGGGGTCTGTGGAGCGAGGTGATCTACCAGGTTCTCGACGACGGGCGGGGGCGGCTTTGGATGAGTTCCCCCCAGGGCCTTTTCTCCGCTTCCTTCGACGACCTGCACGCCGCCGCCGACGGTTCCCTCGCCGCGGTTTCCTGCAGGGTTTTTCGGGAGGCGGAAGGCATGGCCACCCGGAAGTGCTGGGGCACGGTGCAGCCCGCCGGCTGTGCCGACGGGGCGGGGCGCCTCTGGTTCGCCACCCTCGATGGGGCCGTCTGCGCGGACCCGGCCCGGCCCGCGATCCCCTCCCCCGCGCCCGCCGTCCTCCTGGAGGGTGTGAGCGTGGACGGCCGCGCCTTCCCGTCCGCTGGCCCCGTGGTCGCCCCGCCGGGCCCCCGTCGGCTGGAGGCCTCCTTCACCGCCCCCTCCTTCCGCGACGCCTCCCGCCTCTCCTTCCGCTACCGGCTGGAGGGACTGGAGGAGGACTGGACGGAGACCGGGACGCGGCGTACGGCTTACTACACCAACCTGCCCGCCGGGACCTTCCTCTTGCGAATTGCGGCGCGGGAAGGCGATGGGCCCTGGGGCGAGGGGGGCGCCGCGCTGCCTGTCACGCTCCGGCCCTTTTTCTACGAGACGGCCTGGTTTCGCGGGCTTGCCCTCCTTCTCGCCGCCCTCGGCCTGTGGGCCGGATTCGGGTGGAGGGTGCGCCGCCTTCGCGCGCGCAAGCGCCAGCTCGAGGCCCTCGTGGACGAGCGCACCGCCCAGCTCGCCGAGGCAAACCGCGAACTCGAACGCCTCGCCAACGAGGACGGCCTCACGCGGATTCCAAATGTCCGTTTCTTCCGCGCCCGCCTCGAAGCCGAGTGGCGAAGGGCCTTCCGGTCGGAGGAGGCACTCTCCCTCCTCCTGCTGGACGTGGACCATTTCAAGCGCTTCAACGACCGGTACGGCCACCAAGCCGGGGATGTCTGCCTGCGCCAAGTGGGCGCTCTACTGAGAGAGCGCATGAACCGTCCCGGCGACCTCGCCGCCCGGTACGGCGGGGAAGAGTTCGTGGTGCTCCTGCCCGCCACCGGCGGACCCGGAGCGGAGCGGGTGGCCGAGGAGATCCGCGCCGCCGTGGAGGCCCTGGGGATTCCCCACGAGGATTCGGACGCCGCCACCGTCGTCACCGTAAGCCTGGGCCTTGCCACAGCCGTTCCTGCCGAAGGCCGGGGGCCCGATGACCTGCTCTCGGACGCCGACCGGGCCCTTTATCGGGCCAAGTCCCTCGGCCGAAACCGCACCGCAGGCCCCGCGTCCGCCCCTTGACGCGAGGCCCGCGCCGTTCGCAGGCGGCGGAAACCCCGCGCGGGTCCACAAGGGGTTTCTCAGCAACCGGTTAGGGGTCCGACGAACGGCGTCCCCTCCGATCACGTCGTCGCACCCCCCTCGATTTCCGGCGGGAGAACGTCATTCGGCGGGGGCCGTCCCCTGGACAGGCGGACCTCGGCGGTCGAAGATGGGAGCGCGGGGATTGGGCGCGGGGGCCCCGCGGGAAAGGCTCCGGATGCGGGTTGTAGAGGCGTCTCGGGTAAAGGGGCGCGTGGCGGCGCCGCCCTCGAAAAGTCACACGCTGCGGGCGGTGCTGCTGGCGTCTCTGGCGGACGGGCCGTCGGTGCTGGAGCGGCCGAGCCGGTGCGAGGACGCCCTCGCCGCCCTGGGCTTGGCGCGCGCCCTCGGAGCACGGGTGGAGGACCGGTTCGAGGAAATCTCCGTCACGGGCGGCGCCCCACCCACGGGCAACGTACTGGAGTGCGGCGAGTCGGGCTTCTGCATGCGGGCGGCGGCGGCACTTGCGGCCCTTTTCGACTCCGAATTTGCAGTGACGGGGCGAGGGTCCCTCCTGAACCGGCCCGTGGGGCCCGTGGAGGCGCCCCTGGGGGCCCTGGGCGCGCGATGCGAGACCGCCGGAGGCTTTCCCCCCGTGTCGGTGCGCGGGCCCCTGCGGGGGGGGGCGGCGGAGGTGGACGGAACCCACGGCTCCCAGTTCCTCAGCGGCCTTCTCATGGCCCTGCCCCTCTGCCCGGGCGATTCCGTAGTGCGCGTCTCGGGCCTCCGGAGCGGACCCTACGTGAGGATGACCCTGGCCTGCGTCGAGGCCTTTGGGGGCCGAGTGGATCGCGAGGCGGACCTCTCGATCTTCCGCATTCGGGGCGGTCAACGATACCGGGGGGGGAGGGTGGAGGTGGAGGGGGACTGGTCCGGGGCGGCCTTCCTCCTCGTGGCGGGAGCCGTGGCGGGCGAGGCCGAGGTGACGGGGCTGGACCCGGCCTCCTCCCAGCCCGACCGGGCGGTCCTGGCGGCCCTGTCGGACGCGGGGGCCGAGATCACCTGGGGGTCCGAAGCCCTCCGGGTGCGGCGCGGCGACCTCCGAGCCTTCGACTTCGACGCCGCGGACTGCCCCGACCTCTTCCCCCCGCTGGCGGTGCTGGCCTGCGCGTGCTCGGGCACGAGCGTGCTGAAAGGCGTGGGGAGGCTCAGGACGAAGGAAAGCGACCGCGCCGCGGCCCTCGTTTCGGAGCTGGGGCGGCTGGGAGGCCGCCTTCGGCTGGACGGCGACCGCATGGTGATCCGCGGCGGGCCCCTGTGGGGAGGTGAAGTGGATTCGGGCGGAGACCACAGGATCGCCATGGCGGGGGCGGTGGCGGGCCTCCTGTGCCCCAACGGCGCGGCGGTGGTGGGCGAGGCGTGCGTGGCCAAGTCGTACCCGGGCTTCTTCGAGGACCTGGATTCCATTAGGATGGGTTCATGAACGCCTTCGGACGTCTCTTCCGCGTGCAGATTTTCGGCGAATCCCACGGGCCCTGCGTGGGGGCCCTCCTGGACGGATGCCCCGCGGGGCTCCCCCTTTCGGAGGACGACTTCCGCCCCGACTTGGAGCGCCGACGGGGCGGCGGGGCGCCGGGCACCACGCCCCGGCGGGAGGAGGACCGTCCGCGCATCGAGAGCGGGCTCTTCGAGGGCCGCACCACAGGCGCCCCCCTCCTGGTCCTCATCCAAAACGCCGATGTGGACTCGTCCGCCTACGACGCCCTGCGTCATACACCCCGCCCCGGCCACGCCGACTGGGTGGCCCGGGAAAAGTTCGGAGGGTTCGCGGACCCGCGGGGAGGCGGCCATTTTTCGGGCCGGCTCACGGCGGCCCTCGTCGCCGCGGGCGTGGTGGCCAAGAAGGCCATCGCGCCCGTGCGGATCGACGCTCGGCTCCTGGAGGTGGGGGGGGAGCCCGACGCGGCGGCGGCCGTCTCCAGGGCCCTCGCGGAGAAGGACTCGGTGGGCGGCGTCGTGGAGTGCCGCGCGGAGGGACTGCCCGCGGGTCTCGGGGAGCCCTTCTTTGACTCGGTGGAGTCCCTCATCGCCCACGCCGCCTTCGCCATCCCCGCCGTGAAGGCCCTCGAGTTCGGGGCGGGATTCGCGAGCGCGCGGATGCGCGGGAGCCAGTGCAACGACGAAATCCTGGATGCCGGCGGGACCACTCGCACGAACCACGCCGGAGGCGTGAACGGCGGCATCACCAACGGCAATCCCCTGATCTTCCGCGTGGCCGTCAAGCCCACTTCCAGCATCCCTGGGCCCCGCAAGACCGTGGACCTCCGGACGGGAAAAACCGTGGAAATCACCGTGGGAGGGCGCCACGACGCCTGTATCGCCCTGCGCGTCCCACCCGTTCTTGAAGCCGCCGCCGCCCTCGTCCTCGCCGATCTCCTCCTGCTTGCGGGAAGAATCCCGCGGGTGGCCGGGAAGGCCTAGCCGCACCCCGCCGTTCGGGATTCCGGCCCCGCGAGCGAAGCGCCGGATCGAGGGAGTGCGCCTTGCAGGGAGCGATGCCGAGCCCAGGTTTCGCGCTCCCAACCACTGCGGACAAAGGGCGAAAGGAATCCAAGGCCGGGGAGATGCGGATCGGGCGCCGATCCCGTCGATTTGCACTTCCCTAATCTCGCCGCCCCGTCGATCCCTTCCCTTGACATACGCCGCCGCGGGATCTATCCTCTGCCCGCATCGGAGGGAACCCCGTGCGCGATGACCGTCCCCGCCTCCCGTTCCTCTATGGCTATCGGACCGAAGGGCCGGGCGCGCGCGCCGGGAGGGCCTCCGCTTAGGCCCGGCCCGATTCGCGAGCCACCGGCCCACCGGAGACGGTGGGCCTTTTTGTTTTTCCGGCAGAGCCGGAGGAGGCGGAGCATGGAAGACGCTGGAACGTCGGGCCCGAGGGTCCGGACGGCACTGAACCGGAACAGAAGGGCCATCGAAGCCGTGGACGCGGAGATCCTCTCCCTCATCGGGAAAAGAATGGAACTCGCCCGCGCCATCGGCCGGATCAAGTGCCGCCACCGGATCCCCCTGAGGAATTTCGAGGTGGAGGCCCAGGTGGAGCGGCGCCTGGTGGAGCTCGCGAAGCAATCCGGACTGGGCTCGGGAGTGGGGCGGGACCTGGCCCGATTCCTCATCGACGCCTCTCTGGAGGCCCAGGCTCCGTACCTGGATGCCGCCTACCCTGGGGAGAGTTTACGGGTCCTCGTCATGGGCGGAGCCGGTGGAATGGGGCGCTGGATGGGACGATTCCTGAACGGCCAGGGGCACGCCGTGCGCGTGTACGATCCGGGGCCGCGTAAGACGCCCCACCCCCGGGTTCGGACACCGGGCCCTTCCGTGAGGTGGGCCGATTTGGTCCTTGTGTCGGTCCCCATGGACGCATGCGGCTCCGTGCTCCGGGAGGTGGCGGATCTGGGGCCACGCGGCGTGGTGGCCGAGATGTGCAGCCTCAAGGCGCATCTCCGGCCCGTCCTGGACGACGTGAGGCGGCGCGGTGTCCGGGTGGTTTCTTTCCATCCCATGTTCGGCCCCTCCGCGTCCACTCTAAGCGGAAAAAAAGTCCTCTTCTGCCGGGAAGGAAAACCCGAGGACGTGGCCCTCGTACGCAGCCTCTTCGAATCCACGAGCGCCGTCCTGCTCG
>JBFLVU010000127.1:0-8368 GCA_040758175.1 Acidobacteriota bacterium
CTCGGAGAAAACGCGGCGCCCGGGGCCGAGCACCAATTCGCAGCGTGGCTCCTGCGCCAGGGGGGAAACGGGGGCTGAAGCGGGCCCGGCGTATCCTGGGCAGGGTTCGTGGCATCTTGAGGAAGTGCCTCCGGCGGTATGGGCCGCCGCCGAAACAGGAAGTCCCCTGAGGGGGTGCCGGATGGATCGGAACGCGCGGAAACGCATCATCGAGGATGGGCTCGCGGCGCGGGATTTCGGGGGACTCCTCTCGGAGGGACTCCCCTCCGGGCGGCTCCTGCGCCAGCTCGTCCAGTTCCTCCAACGGCCGGACGCCCTGCTGAGGTGGCGGGCGGTCGAAGCGCTGGGCCGCGTGGCGGCCGTCCTTCCGCCCTCGGACCCGTCCCTCGCGGAGACCCTTCGCGGCCTCTTCTGGATGATGAACGACGAATCGGGGAATCTCTGCCGCATGGCCCCGGAGGCCATCGGG
Source organism: Acidobacteriota bacterium (assembly GCA_040758175.1). GTDB lineage: Bacteria > Acidobacteriota > UBA4820 > UBA4820 > DSQY01 > JBFLVU01. Next base: position 470 of record JBFLVU010000127.1, read on the forward strand.
GAAATTCTGTCGGCCCGCCCCGACCTGCGGCCGGCCTTTTCACCCCTGTTGCCCCAATTCCTTCACGAGGAGCCCTTCGAGCCGGGGTGCCTCTGGGCCCTTTGCCGGCTGATCTCGAGCGGCGGCGCCGAACCGGAAGGCGTGGACCCGGAGGACCTGGCCCTCTCCCTGAGCCACGAGGACCCCCGACGGCGCGGGCTGGCGCGCCGGTTCTGCCGCATGACCCGCCGCCCGGCTCCGCCGGCCCCACCGGTGGTCTTCGAGGACTACGACCCGGAAGCGGGGGAGGTCATCTCGACGCGGGAGGAGTGAGGGGGGCGGGGGCCGCGGCGCGAACCCCCACGCCGTATTCGAAGACGAGCCTGCCTCCCTGGTAGGCGGTGGCCGCCACCAAGAGCGCCGCGGCCATCGCCAGGAGGGGGAGTACCCACGGGCCCGACCGTGCCGTCCGCTTCTTCGCCAGTTCCAATCCGCTCAAGATTCCCAGGGCCACGAAGGCCCCAAGGGAAAGGAGCCCCAGGTCCTCGTGGAGGTCCGCCGCGGCTTCGGCGCGAAGGAAGCGCTCCGAATCCTCCATGACGGCGCGCGCCACCTGGCCCGTCAGGTAGGCGGGCACGGACAAGGCGGAGCCGACCAGAAGGGACGCCAGGCCGCAGCGCCACACCTCCTCCCGGCCGCGGACCCGCCCGTACAGGAGGAAGCCCGCCCCGACGGCGCAGAGGGAGACGGGGAAGTGGACGAAGGCGGGGTGCAGGAGTTCGATGGCCATGGGGGAAGGATAGCACGGGGGCGGAGCGCCTTTTGCCGGAAGCCGGCGCTACGATCCCCGCTCCGCCCAGGCAAGCATGGCGTCCCCGAAGGAGTAGAAGCGGTAGCCCATGGCCACGGCCTCGCCGTACGCCGACAGGACGCGCTCCCTTCCCGCGAGGGCCGAGACGAGCATGATCAGCGTGGACCCGGGGAGGTGAAAGTTCGTGACCAGGCCGGTCACGGCCCGGAAGCGGAATCCGGGCGTGATGAAGAGGTCCGTCTCGTACTCCCCGGGGATCACGGCCCCGTGGCGGCGCATCTGGTCCTCCAAGCTTCGGGTGACGGTCGTGCCCACGGCGACGACGCGGCGCCCCTCGGCCAGGGCTCGGTTCACCTCGCGGGCCGTGTCCTCGGGAACACCGTAAGGCTCGGCGTCCATCCGGTGGTCCTCCACCTTCTCGGCCGTCACGGGCTTGAAGGTTCCCGGGCCCACGTCGAGGCGAAGGCGCACGATGCGCGCGCCCCCCGATTCGAGGGACTTGAGGACCCGCGGCGTGAAGTGGAGGCCCGCCGTCGGGGCCGCCACCGAGCGCCCCTCCCGGGCGTAGACCGTCTGGTACCTCCGGGCGTCCCTCTCTTCGGCGGGGCGGTTGATGTAGGGGGGGAGGGGCGTGGACCCGAAGGTGCGGATCAGGGTCTCCATGGATGCCCCGCAGGGCCGAACCCTCCGCCGGCCCTCCCCGGCCGTGGCCGCGATCTCCAACCCTACGGATCCACCCGAGAGGGATACGAAGGCTCCCGCCCTCAACTTCCGCCCCGGCTTCACGAGGGCTTCCCACGAGAGGCCGTCCCCCGAGGGACGAAGGAGGAACACCTCCGCCCGGCCGCCGCCCGGGAGCGTTCCCAGAAGCCTTGCCGGGATGACCTTCGTGTCGTTCAGGACCAGCACGTCGCCGGGCGAGAGGTGCGAGGGCAAGGTCCGGAAGCGGCCGTGAAGGGGTTTCCCGTCGGGCGGAAGGACCAGAAGGCGCGACGCGTCCCTCGGGCTCGCGGGATAGCGAGCGATGCGGTCGGGGGGAAGATCGAATTCGAAGTCCCTGCGCCACATGGGTGGGAAGCGTAGCACGGGGAGACGGCCGGGGAGGAGGGGAGCGGTTCCGAGGGGGCGGAAAGGGGAGGGCGCGCGCGGCTTCCCGCGGGCCTTTCCCATGATCGGCGCGAATCTCCAGGGAGAGGGAGCCTACCGTGACTTGGGAGGAAAGTGCCTGTCCCGCCACTCCCGGAGGAAGGCCACCGCCCCCTCCCTCGTGGACACCGCGCCCTCCACCTGGCGCTCCAGGAGGGCGTCGAGGGCGCGGCCCAGGTCCGGTCCCGGGCGGTGAAGGCCCAAGATGTCCAAGGCCTCCATTCCGTCCACGAATTTCGGAAGGTGGCGGATCTCCTCGCCCTCTCTTGCCGCCACGTCCAGGACCTCCCGGATCAGCACACCCAATTCCTCCAGGTTCTCCCGGCGGTTCCTTCCCCGGGCGGCGGATTTGTCGGCGAAGGACAGGGCCAGGAGGAGCGGCAGGAGATCCCCGAGGGAATGGATCAGGCGTCGCACGGCGGTCTTTCTCGGGGAAGTCTTGAGAAGGGCCAGGGGGCGAAGGTGGTGAAGGCACAGGGCGGCCACCTGCTCCGCGACGGCGTTGGGGAAGCGCAGGCGCCGAAGGATGTCGGCGGCCCTCTCGGCCGAAGGTTTGGAGTGCCCGTAGAAATGCACCCTCCCGTCCTCGCCCACGGTGCGGGTGTCGGCCTTCCCGAGGTCGTGCAGGAGGAGGGAGAGGCGGAGGATTTCCTTCTGGCGCGGGCCGAAGCCGGGGAGTCCGAGGCGTTCGGTCCACCGGGGAGGGCCGTCGAACTCCTCCAGGGCCTCAAGGGAATGGCGGAGAACGTCGGCGTGGTGGTAGTCGTTCTGCGCGAGCCCGTCCAGCCGCTTCAGTTCGGGGAAGAGGAGGAAGAGGACTCCGGAGTCCGCCATGGCCCGGCAGGCGCGGCCCGCCGCGTCGCCCTCGAAGAGGCGCTCCAGCTCCAGGTGGAGCCTCTCGGAAGGCGCGTCCACCAAGGCGCCGGACCGGGAGCCGAGGAGTCGCTCCGTGCCCGGGTGAAGACGAAATCCCGGCAGTTGGGCCAGGAAGCGGTAGGCCCGCAGGACGCGGACGGGATCGTCCTCCAGGGCCCGCTCCGACACGAGCCTTATGAGGCCGGTTTTGAGGTCGCCGAAGCCGTCGGCCGGATCAAGGATGTCCTGAGTTCGGGGGTCGTACCCGATGGCATTGAGGGTGAAGTCGCGCCGGAGGAGGTCGGCCTCGATGCCGCCTCCTTGAAGCGCCGTGAAGTCGAGGACCGCCGCGTCCAGGGGCACCCGGTAGGTGGGGGCGGCCTCTTTTCCGAGGGAGACTACGCGTTTCCCTGCTCGATCGGCCAGAGAGCAGGCGAGTTCGTAGGGGTTGGGGGAAACGAAATCCACGTCCACGGGGTCGAGGCCCAGGGCCAAATCCCGCAGGGCCCCTCCCACCAGGTAGACGGGTTCCCCGCGGGCCGCCGCTTCACCGAAGACGGCGCGGGCGGGCGCCAGGGCTTGCAGGGCCGTCCGGATGCGGTCTCTCACGGCGATGCCTCCCGCTGGAGGAAATATAGCGTCCCGAAGCGCGGACGTCGAAGGCCCATCCCCTCTCCGCACAGGGCCTGGGCGGGACCTCGACGGGGCCATCGGCCCTCGAAGAGCAGCCGCCCTTGAACCTGGGCCTTTCTCCCCGGCTCCCCCGGCGCAAACGGCGGCAGGTTGACTTTCCTGCGATTCCCCGGTACCGTTTCACCAGACGGGTTCGACGGCGTGTCCGCAACGGGAAGGGATCCATGCGCTCCGCGGGGGAGGCCTTGGACCACGAGCCATTCCGGGAAAAGGGACGCGAGCGAAGTGCGGTCATCCGGGGGTCCCGGGTCCGGGGACTCCGGTCTTCGTCTGGCTTTTGTGGAAAGGGAGGGAACGGCATGAGAAGGACAGCTTGGGTGGTGGTGTGTCTCGCCCTGGTCCTGACGGCGGTGGGCGCGATGGCGCAAGCCCCGCTCGCGGGCGCCGGCGAGACGCAGGTGTTCTATCCCCACGGGGTGGCAGTGTCGCCTCCCTTGAGGGATCTTCCTCCGGCCACGGAGATGCTGGCGCCGGCGGGGAACCGTGAAATTCCCAACCCGGCCCTCCCGAAGGGCGCCATGACGGCGGCGCCGTCTTCTGAAGAGGGCGATCCGGCCGTGCAGTCGTCTCACGGCATGTACGCCATGCCCGGGACGGTGGCGGAGTTCGCGGGGATCGGAAACCTGGCGGGCGTCGCCCCTCCGGACACGGAAGGCGACATCGGGCCCGACCACTACATGCAGTGGGTGAACCTGCACCTGGCCGTGTGGTCCATCAACCGGGGCACCATTCCCTATACGGCGACGCAGGTGGTCGCGCCCATCGCCGGTTCCACCCTGTGGTCCAGCCTGGGCGGGCCGTGCGCGGCCAACAACGACGGCGACCCCATCGTGCTGTGGGACCGCTTCCGCAGCCGGTGGGTCATCAGCCAGTTCTCTCTGCCCGACCCGTACTACGTGGCCATCGCCGTCTCCCAGACGGCCGATCCCACGGGGGCGTGGTACCTTTACTGCTACGAGTACGACGCCACAAACATGAACGACTACCCGAAGTTCGGCATCTGGCCCGACGGGTACTACATGACCGTGAACCAGTTTGCCAACATGTCCTCCTGGGCGGGCGCGGGCGTGTGCGTCTTCGAGGCGGACCAGATGATCACGGGCAGCCCCACGGCCCGCATGCTGAAGGTGAACCTGGGCGCCGTGGACCTGAACTTCGGCGGCCAGTTGCCGGCGCACTTCGAAGGCATGACCAACCCTCCGGCCGGATCGCCCTGCTACATCATGCAGGTGGACGACTCTTCCTGGATTCCTCCGAACGACGCCCTCCGCATCTGGAAGGCGACCACGAACTGGTCGACCGGAACCCTGACCCTGGGCGTGGCGGGCCAGCCCGACCTCATCCTGCCGACGAACAACTGGGACATCCTCTGCTCCGGCACGCGAAACTGCATCCCCCAGCCGGGCACCACGCAGGCCGTGGACGCCATCGCGGACCGCCTCATGTACCGCCTGCAGTACCGCAACTTCGGCTCCTACGAGTCCATGGTGGTGAACCACACGGTGAACGCGGGATCGAGCCGGGCCGGAGTGCGCTGGTACGAACTGCGCAAGGACTCCACCCAGCCCGACTGGTACATCTACCAGCAGGGGACCTTCGCCCCGGCCGACACCTACCACCGCTGGATGGGCAGCGCGGCGCAGGACCATATGGGGAACCTGGCCGTCGGCTACAGCGTGTCCGACGCCTCCACCATGTACCCCTCCATCTACTATGCCGGCCGCCTGGCCAGCGACCCCCTGGGCGAGTTGACGCAGGGAGAGGCGCTGATGTACCTCGGCGCCGCCTCGCAGACGGGCGTGAACCGCTGGGGCGATTATTCCTCCATGAGCATCGACCCCTACGACGATTGCACGTTCTGGTACACCACGGAGTACTCCACGGGCAGCTGGGACTGGGAGACGCGGATCGGCGCCTTCAAGTACGGGACCTGCTCCGTGGGACCCACGGGGACTCTCGCCGGCACGGTGACCGATTCGGCCACCACCTTGCCGCTGGCGGGCGCCACCGTGACGGCCACCAACGGCATCGTCACCGTGAACACGAACACGGCGGCCGACGGGACCTACTCCATGACCCTGCCCGTCTCCCCGCCCAACTTTGACGTGGGCGCGGCCAGGTACGGCTACGTGCCGGATGCCGCGACGGGCCTCGTGATCACCGACGGGATGACGACGGTCCAGGACTTCTCCCTGGCTCCGGCCCCGAGCCACGTGGTGTCGGGCGTGGTCACCGACTCGAGCACGAACTGGCCCCTCTACGCCGAGATCACGGTCACGGCGCCGGGCTTCCCCACGGCGACCCTCTTCACCGACCCGGTGACGGGCGCCTACAGCATCACCCTGGTGGACGGAATGGCCTACACCTTCGCCGTCTCCGCCTGGGTGTCGGGCTACGATCCGGGCGGGGCCGTGGTGGGTCCCTTCTCCACCGACGTGACCCAGGACTTCCCCCTCGACGCCAACCTGACGGACTGCAACGCCCCCGGCTACCATCCCGACTACGTGTGGATGGAGGACTTCGAGGCCGACAACGGCGCATTCACCGTGAGCGGGACCTCCACGTGGGCCTGGGGCGCCCCCACCAGCGGGCCCGGCGAGGCCCACTCGGGCGCCAACGCCTGGGCCACCAACCTCAGCGGCAACTACAACAACAGCGAGGACGGCTACATCACCTCCCCGGCCATCGACCTGAGCGCCTACGCGGGACAGGTGCCCGTCGTGGAGTGGTGGCAGTACCTCAATTCCGAGAGCGGATACGACTACGGCAGCATGGAGGTCACGAACAACGGCTCCACGTGGACCCGCGTCTACGGCGAGTTTTCCGGGGCCGTGGACACCTCCTGGGCGAAGCACACCGTCGTCCTGGACGCCACGTACGCCACGGCGGCCTTCCAGATCCGCTTCCGCTTCCGCTCCGACTCGAGCGTCACGTACGCCGGGTGGTACATCGACGACGTGAGCCTCAGCTACTCGAATGCCCCGCCGGTTTCCGTGGGCTGCCTCTCTCCCGAATGGGGCGGCCTCGTGGTGGGCAACGTCTACGACGCCAACACCAACAACCCGCTGAACGGCGCCACGGTGACGAGCGTGGACCTGGGCACCGCAACCACGACCCTCCCGACGCCGGACGACCCGAACGTGGACGACGGCTTCTACTGCATGTACGCCACGCCCTGCGAGGGCCCCTGCGGTTTCACGGCCACGCGCACGGGCTACGGTCCCGACACCGAATCGGTGACGGTCCTCGACTACGACGCCGTCCGCCTCGACTTCTACCTGCCCGCGGGTCGGTTGGAGGCCAGCCCCACCCCCATCGAGGTGACGGTGTCCCCCTCGGCCCCGACCACCTCCATGACCATGACCCTCAGTGAAACGGGCGGCTCGGACGCCACCTTCGACATCCGCGAGCGGGACGGCCACGTGCTGGCCCCGGCGCGCCGATTCTCCGTCAAGGGCCAGGAGATGCTGTCCCGGAAGATGGAAAAGAAGTGGGAAGCCGGCAAGGAGGGCACGAGCATCGGGCGGGCCCCGGCCATCGACTTCAAGGGCGAGAAGAAGCCCGGCACGGAGACCATGAAACCCGTGGCGGCCCTCCTGGGCGAATCGGCGTACGGGTGCAACATCTATCCCGGAAGCAACCTTGTCCAGTGGCCCGACATCGACATCCCCGGCACTTGGACCGACCTCGGCAGTTACGGCGCCTACAGCTTCTTTGGCGGCGATTTCCTCAACGGCGACACGACGACCATGTACGCCGTGGACTACGACACCAACCAGCTCTGCGCCATCGACACGGCCACCCACACGGTCACCGTCATCGGCCCCTGCACGCCCAACGGCAGCGAGGCCTGGACGGGCCTGACGGGCTCCAACGACGGGACCCTTTACGGCGCGTCCACGGACATCACGCGCTCTACGCTCTACACCATCGACCCGGCCACGGGCGCCGCCACGGTGGTGGGCCAGATCACGAACGCCCCGGGCATCATCGACATCGCCATCAACGTGGCGGGCGAGATGTACGGCGTGGACATCGTGAGCGACGCGCTGGTCTACATCGACACGGCCACGGGCGCCGGCACCGTCGTGGGCGGCCTGGGCGTCAACGCCAACTACACCCAGGGCATGGACTTCGAGGACATTTCGGGCACCCTCTACTGGGCGGCCTACACGAGCTCCGGCGAACTTCGCACCATCGACACGGCCACCGGCGCCAGCACCCTCGTGGGCGCCTTCCCCGGCGGGGCCGAGGTGGACTGCCTGGCCTTCACGACCTTCGGCTCCGGCGACGTGCCGTGGATCTCCGAGACTCCGACGACGGGCACGGTGACGGCGAACGGGACGCAGGCCATCACGGTGGACTTCGACGCCACGGGGCTCACGCCCGGTGACTACCTCGCCACCCTCCTGGTG
>JBFLVU010000128.1:0-8228 GCA_040758175.1 Acidobacteriota bacterium
ATGGACTCGGCCATGCGGTCCGAGATCTGCGTCCCGCTCCGCGTCGGGACGAGGATTCTCGGGGTGCTGGACGCCGAGAGCGCCCAGCCGGGGGCCTTCAGCGAGCGGGATCTGGAGACCCTCTCCACCCTGGCTGGCCTCCTGGCCACGGCCATCGGGCGGCTGAGGGCGGCATCCGAGGTTCGGGAGAGCGAGGACCGCTTCCGCCGCCTCTCCGAGGCCGCCTTCGAGGGCGTCTGCATCAGCGAAAAGGGCAGGCTCTTGGACGCCAACCAGCGCATGGCGGACATGCTGGGGTATAGCCTCCCGGAGTTCGTCGGGAAAGACATCCTGGAGTTCGTCGCCCCCGAGCACCGGTCCACCGCGGCGGCGTATCTGGAGGGCTTCTCCGAAGGCCCCGCGGAGTTTCTGTCCCTCCGGCGGGACGGGAGCACGTTTCCCGTGGAGTGCCGAGCCCGGCCCTTGCCCTACCAAGGGCGGACGGTCCGCGTCACGGCGGTGCGGGACATCACGCGGAGGAAGCAGTCGGAGGCCAGAATCCAGCTCCAGCTCCGCCGGCTCTCCGCCCTCCGCTCCATCGACGCCGCCATCTCTTCCAGCCTTGACCTGCGGTCCACCCTCCACCTTTTCCTCGATCACACGATCTCCCAGCTCGAGGTGGACGCGGCGGCGGTCCTCCTCCTCAACCCCTCGACCCGGACCCTCCAATTCGCCGCTTCGCGGGGATTCCGCACGGAGGCCCTCCGACACAGCCACATCCCCCTCGGGGAGTGCTTCGCGGGGCGCGCCGCCATCGAGCGGAAACCCATCCACGTGAGCGACCTCAAGGCGGCCCCCGAGAGCTTCGCGCGCTCCCCCCTGCTCCTCTCCGAAGAGTTCCGGGCCTACTTCGCCGTCCCCCTGATCGCCCGGGGCCAGGTCAAGGGCGTCCTGGAGGTGTTCCACCGGACCTACATGTCCCCGGACCGGGAATGGTACGAGTTTCTGGAGACCCTCGCCGGCCAGGGGGCCATCGCGGTGGAGAACATGAGCCTCTTCGAGGGCCTCCAGAAGTCCAACCTGGAGCTGTCCCTCGCGTACGACACGACGCTGGAGGGCTGGTCCAAGGCCCTGGAGCTGCGCGACCAGGAGACCCAGGGCCACACCCGAAGAGTGGCCGAGATGACCCTCAGCCTCGCGCGGGCCCTGGGCGTCCCGGAGGCGGATCTGGCCCACGTCAGGCGCGGCGCCCTGCTCCACGACATCGGAAAGATGGGCATCCCCGACGGCATTCTCCTGAAGCCGGGGCCCCTCACCGATCCCGAATGGGAGATCATGAAGCGCCACGTGACGTACGCCCACGAACTTCTACACCCCATCGAGTTCCTGAGGCCCGCCCTCGACATTCCCTACGGCCACCACGAGCGCTGGGACGGAGGCGGGTACCCCCGAGGGCTCAAGGGAGAGGAGATCCCGTTGCCGGCGCGGATCTTCGCCGTCGTGGACGCCTGGGACGCCCTCACGTCGGACCGGCCCTATCGGAAGGCCTGGGCGCCGGAGAGGGTCCGCGCCTACCTCCGCGAGGAATCGGGCGTCCGATTCGATCCCCGGATCGTGGAGGTCTTCCTGAAAATGGAGGGGGAGCTCCCCGGAACGGCCGGCTGAGGCGCCCGAATCAGCGGGGCCGCTCCCGGTACCGGTCATTCTGCTTGAGCGCCTTTTTTCGAAGGCGGAGGGAATCGGGGGTCACCTCGAGCAGTTCGTCGTCCCCCAGAAACTCCAGGCACTGCTCCAGATTCAGGATCCTCGGAGGCACGAGGCGGGCCGCGTCGTCCGCCGTGGAGGCCCTCATGTTGGTGAGGTGCTTCTCCTTGACGATGTTCACGTCGAGGTCCTTCTCCCGGCTGTGCTCGCCCACGATCATGCCCTCGTACACGGGCGTTCCGGGGGCGATGAAGAACTCTCCCCGGCTCTCGAGGTGCTCGATGGCGTAGGCCGTCGCCCGCCCCCCACGGTCGGCCACCAGGGCCCCCGTCAGGCGCCCGGGGATGGCGCCCTGCCAGGCGTCGTAGCCGTCGAAGATGTGGTTGAGGATCCCCAGCCCCCGGGTCTCCGTGAGAAACTGCGTGCGCAGGCCGATGAGCCCCCGGCTGGGCATGCGCCAGTCCATGCGGATGCGGCCGGACCCGTGGTTGACCAGCTTGATCATCCGGCCCCTCCTGGCCCCGAGGAGCTGGGTCACGCTACCCATGAAGGCCTCGGGGCAGTCCACCTGGACGATTTCCATGGGTTCTAAGACGCGGCCCTCCGGGTTCAGGCGAGTGAGGATCTTCGGTCGGCTCACGGCCAGCTCGAAGCCCTCGCGGCGCATAGTCTCGATGAGGATGGCGAGCTGGAGTTCGCCGCGGCCCATGACTTCGTACTGGTCCCCGGTGTCTGGGAAGAGGATTCGGAGGCTCACATTTCGCAGGGCCTCCTTCTCCAACCGGTTTTTGATCTGGCGCGCGGTGACGAAGCGGCCCTCCTTGCCGGCGAAGGGCGACACGTTGGCGGAGAAGACCATGGAGAGGGTCGGTTCGTCCACGCGAATGCGTGGTAGGAGCCGCGGGGCCTCGGGCTCGCAGAGGGTGTCGCCGATGCCCACGTCCGAAAATCCCGCCAAAGCGCAGAGGTCCCCGGAGCGGACCTCGCTCGCATCCACGCGATCCAGGCCCGAGAAGGTGTAGAGCGCCGTGATCTTGCCCCGCACCTGCCTCCCCTCCTGGAGGAGCATGCACTCCCGGCCCGCCCGAACCGTCCCTCGGACCACCCGGCAAAGGCCCAGCCGGCCCACGTAGTCGTTGTAGTCCACGTTGGTGATCCAGCCCTGGAGGGGCTCGTCGTCTCCGCACTCGGGGGCGGGGACGGTCCTCAGGATGGACTCGAAAAGGGGCAGCAGATCCGAGCCGGGGGCGCCGAGGTCGAGGGTGGCCGTCCCCTTTCGCGCGTTGGTGTAGATCACGGGAAAACCGATCTGGTCCTCGGTGGCGTCCAGGTCGATGAAGAGGTCGTAGATCTCGTTGAGGACTTCCGCGGGCCGGGCGTCCTGACGGTCGATCTTGTTGATCACGACGACGGCGGGGAGCTGGCGTTCCAAGGCCTTGCGGAGAACGAACCGGCTCTGGGGCAGGGGGCCCTCCGCCGCGTCCACGAGCAGGAGCACGCCGTCCACCATGGTTAAGGCCCGCTCCACCTCTCCTCCGAAATCCGCGTGGCCGGGCGTGTCCACGATGTTGATCTTGACGTCCCGAAACGTGACGGAGGTGTTCTTGGCCAGGATCGTGATGCCTTTTTCGCGCTCCAGGTCGTTGCTGTCCATGACGCGCTCCTGGACCTCCTGGCCCTTCCGGAAAATCCCGGATTGCCAGAGCATGGCGTCCACGAGCGTGGTTTTTCCGTGGTCCACGTGGGCGATGATGGCCACGTTCCGAATCTCTTCCCGGCGCACGCGTGCCTCCGATGCCCGGACCGGCGGGCGGCGTCCTCGGCGATTGGGTGGGGCCGGGCCCGTGGCCCAGAAAGAGGGTGCCCACCTCCGTGGAGGAGAGGGGGATTCTATCGCATACCGCCGTCATTTTCAAGGAGATGAAAGGAAACCCCGGCGCCGCCGGCAAGGTCCCGCTTGGACCGAAATGTACCGGAACCTCCCGATCAGCCGTTCCGTGCGGACAGGAGCGCCCGGATTTCCGCCAGAGAGGCCTCGATCCGGTCCAGTCGGTCCCGGATCTCCTGGAACTGCCTGCCGAAGACCTCCATCTCCTCGATCTCTCGGATGAGCTCGGGAAAGAGCCCCGATTCGGCGCCCTCCCCTCCGCCGGATGCGGGGGCCTCTTCGGGGTAAAAGCGCTTCAGAGCCTCTTCCAGGCTCGATTGGGGTGCAACCATGGGCACCACCGACAGCCCCGTGACCTTCTCGAGGTTCTCTATGGTGTCCAGGTCCATGGGATCCGCCAGGGCCACGTGCAGGCGCGCTCCGTCGGACTTGATCGGCAGGGCGTGGTAGCGGAGGGCGAGCCCCCTGGGGACGAGGGCGAGAACCGAGGGGGCGATCTCCAGGTTTCCGAAGGAGACGCAGGGCATGTTGAGCTGGCGGGAGAGGAAGGCCGTCAGCACGTTCTCGTCGATGAAGTGGAGCTGGATGAGGGTGGATCCGAAGCGGGTGCCCCTCAGCTTCTGCTCCTCGAGGGCGATCTGGAGCTGGACTTCGTCGATGAGGTTGGCCTCCAGAAGGAGGTCCCCCAGTTTGGGACGTCCCATGTGGATTCGCCTCCTTATAGCGTACAGTACACCCGGAGGCGCCCGGGCGGCAAGAAGCCGTCCCCGGGCGGGGACGCAAAGGAGAAACCGTGGGACGGAACTCGATTTCGGCCATTCTGGCCGCGGCGTGGACGTGGGGCGGCGCGCTCCTCTGGGGCCAGTCCCCGGGCGGGGGTTACTCCGCCGTGGACGCCCACGCCCTGGGGGCGCCCGTCGAGGCCGAGCGCTCGGTGGAATCCCTGTCGGCCTACCTCACCGGCCCCGGGAGCCCAGCCCATACGGATGAAGAGAAAGCGAGGGCCCTGTTCCGCTGGATTTCGGACCGGATCTCCTACTCCAAGCCCGACGGAGCCGCCGAGGCGGATGCGGCCCAGGTCCTTTCCCGCCGGGAAGCCGTGTGCTTCGGATACGCGGGCCTGTACGAAGCTCTCTGCGCCGCCTCGGGCGTGCGATGCGTCGTCGTCTCGGGCTTCGGAAAGGGAAGGACCTACACCGTGGGCGACGCCACGGAGGGCCTCTCCAACCACGCATGGAACGCGGTCTGGGCCTCCGGCCGTTGGAACCTGGTCGACTGCACCTGGGGAGCGGGCCGCACCGACGAGGAGGGGCGATTCGTCCGTCGATTTGACGGCTTTTACTTTTTCACTCCGCCCCGCCACTTTGCCGAAAGCCACTTTCCCGAGGATCCTTCCAGCCAGTTCTTAAACCCTCCCCTGAGCCGGGAGGCCTTCGAGGCGCTCCCCTACGTCCAATCCACCTTCCACGATCTGGGGCTGTCCTGGATCGGCCGCCCGCCGGGGCGCCTCGCCGTGGGCGACGAGGCCGTTCTGGCCGTGGAGGTCCCCCGGGACGTCCGCCTGATGGCCCGCCTCCTGAGCCGCTCCGGCGCGGACCAGGAAGACCGGGCCCTGGTCTCCCGGACCGACGGAGGGGTCACCGTGCGCGCCCTCTGCCCCTCCCGGGGCCTTTACATCCTGCGCCTCCTCGCCCGGAGGGGGTCCGGACCCGAGCCCTTCGATTGGGCGGCGGACCTCCTCGTGGAGGCCTCCGAGGGCGCGGGCCCGGCCGCCCGGTTTCCGTACCTGTACCAGGAGTACGTGGACCTGTCGTGCTCTCTTTCGGCTCCCCTCCGCAACCCCCTGCGGCCGGGGCGAAGGGAGACCTTCCGCCTTTCGGCCCCGGGGGCTTTGGAGGCCGTGGTGGTGACGGGCCGGAAGTGGGAACGGCTTCATCCCGGCCCGGGGGGCTTCGAAGGAACGGTGAGGATCCGGTCTGGAGAGGTAAAGGTGGCGGCCCGCTATCCGGAGCGCGCCGGGTACACGGTCCTCTTGGGCTTCGACGCCGTCCGGCCGGAGCCCGGAAAAGCGGCGCCGGGGCCGCCCCCGCCCTCACCCCAATGACAAGAGGGCTTGCTCCACCTCGTCGATGACGTAGTCCGGTGTGGAGGCGCCCGCCGTGAGCCCCACGAGGGAGAACCCGGCCAGCCAAGCGGGATCGAGGTCTTCCTTCCCCTGGACCAGGACGGAGGGCTTGATGCGGGAGCAGATTTCGAACAGGTGCCGCGTGTTGGCCGACTGCTTCCCGCCGATCACGACCACCGCACCGACCGAGGGGTCCTCCGCGAGCTCCCGGGCGGCGTCCTGGTTTTGCTTCGTGGCGTAGCAGATGGTGTCGGCCCGGCGCGTGCGGGGGTTCCGAGACTCGATGTGGGTCACCACGTCTTCGAAATCCTCGGCGTTGAGGGTGGTCTGGTACAGAATCCGGAGGGACGCGTAGGCCTCCCAGGGGATCTCCCGCGCTTGGTCCAGGCTCTGGACGATGTGGTACGTGGAGGGGGCCAAATCCCGCGTGTATCCCACCACCTCCCGGTGCTGGGGGTCTCCCACGAACACGAGGTGGTCGCCTTCCTCGAGGGCCTTGCGCGCCTCCTTGTGGATGTCGTAAACGAATTTGCAGGTCGTGTCGAGGATCTCCAGCCCGAGGGCGCGGGCCCGTTCGTGGTAGGAGGGCGGTACGCCGTGGGCCGAGAAGACCACCACGGGCTCCCGGACTTCCTCGAGGTTGTGGACCGTCTTGACGCCCAGCTTCTCCAGGTCCTCCACCACGCGCTCGTTGTGGACCACCTGGCCCAGGATGGCCCCCCGGCCTCCCTGGGCGGCGAACCGGCGGACCTTCAGGTCCGCCACCCGGACGCCGGAACAGAAGCCGTACTTCTTCGCCCGAATGACCTTCATGGCCCTCTCCAACGGCAGGAAGCGGCCGGACATTCCGTTCTCCCGCACCTGCAGTATAGGACATGTGCCGACGGGGAAGGGCCTCGGGGGGAAAGGGACCCCACTGCTTCGCTCCTGGCCTCTTTTTCGGCTCCTCTTCCAAATCTGTGCGTCTCGAAGGGCGGGGCAGGCCGCCCAAGCGCTGGATCCCCTTGGCTTCGGGCGGGAGGCGCCGGAACGCCGCCATCCTCCTGCGGCGGACGACGATCCTGCTCGGGGGATTGCACAGATTCTCCAGATAGCCTGTCTTTCAATCCCGCACGTTGCAACTTCGGCGGCACGGGTCTAGGCTCTTCCTGCGGGGACGGCATGAAGCAGATCTTGATCGTGGACGACCATCGGGCCTTCGTGGATCACTGGAAGGCCTTCCTGGAGGATCGCTACCCGGGCCGGGTGGCGGTGGAGACCCAGACCGACCCCATGTCCGCCGTCCGCTCCTTCGGCCCCCACCTCCACCTTCTCATGCTGGACCTCGAAATGCCTGTCCTGGACGGCCGGAAGCTGCTCGACGTGGCCGCCGCCCAGGGGGTGGACAGGCGCCGCGTGGTGATCACCAGCGCCTGGGACGCGGAGCGCCTCCACGCGCTCTTTCCGAAGGGCTCCTGCCTGGCCGTGATCAACAAGGACGAGCCGCGGCAGCAGGCCGCCTTCCTCATGATTCTCGACTCGGTGATGAAGAAGCCCTGAGACTGTGGAAAACGCAGGCCGCCGGGGGGCGCCGTTTCCCGCCGGGGCGGGCTCCGGTAAACTTCCAGAAGGACGCAGACGTATGTCTCCTCTTGGAACGGAGGATGGAATGAAAAAGCACCGGTCCGGCTGGTTTCTCTGCGTCCTCACCCTGGCGGTTCTCGGGACGGGCGCGGCGGTCCGGGCTCAGGAGGGGGAGGGGACAATGTCCCTCTCGCTCCAGGATGCCCTGAAGATCGCACTGGAAAAGAACTTCGACGTGCGCGTCCAGGAGGTCAACCGGGACCAGGCCCAGGCCGCTCTAAAAGGCGCTTACGGCCTCTACGACCCCAATCTCTCCTTCGACTGGTCCACCGGGGTCAACCGCCAGCCCACCTCCAGCGTCCTGCAGGCGGGAGGATCCGCGAGCCTCTACATGAGCCGGCAGGACCAGTACAACCTGGGGCTTTCCCAATTCGCCCCGTGGGGCCAGACCTTCACGCTCCAGTGGGATAATTACAAGTCCCGCACGAACTCCCTGTACTCCATCCTGAACCCCACCTACGGAAGCTCGGCGGCTCTCGGGACGACCGTGCCTCTCCTGAAGGGATTCGGGAAGCAGGTCGCCAGCCGCTCGGTCCTCCAGGCCAAGATCGACCGAACGGTGGCCGACGCCACGTTCGAGGCGGGCCTTCGCGACACCCTCGTCCAGGTGGAGCGGGACTACTGGAACCTCGTGTACGCCATCCGCGACCTGGAGGTGCGCCGGCGCTCCCTCGACCTGGCCAAGAAATTCCAGGAGGAGACGCGGAAGAAGATCGAGGTGGGCGTCCTGGCCCCCATCGAGCAGGTGGCCGCGGACGCCCAGGTGGCCGCGCGCGAGCAGGAGATCATCGCCTCCCAACAGGCCGTGGGAGACTCCGCGGACATCCTGAAGCTGGCCCTGGGCATCGCCCAGGACAGCCCTGAGTGGCTTCAGGACATCCAACCCACCGACGAGGCCGTCGTCACCGG
>JBFLVU010000129.1:0-8173 GCA_040758175.1 Acidobacteriota bacterium
TTCCCTCGGAAGGGCCATCGCCCGAACCCTGGGGCGCAAATTCGTGCGCATGTCTCTGGGCGGGGTCCGCGACGAGGCCGAGATTCGCGGCCACCGTCGGACCTACATCGGAGCCATGCCGGGCCGGATCATCCAGGGCATCAAGAACGCCGGCTCCACGAACCCGGTCTTCGTGCTCGACGAGGTGGACAAAATGGGGTCCGACTGGAGGGGGGACCCGTCCTCGGCCCTCCTGGAGGCCCTCGACCCCGAGCAGAACCGGGAGTTTGTGGACCACTACCTCGGGTTCCCCTTCGACCTGTCCCGGGTCATGTTCATCGCGACCGCCAATACCCTGGAGAACATCCAGCCGGCCTTCCTGGACCGGCTGGAAATTCTCGAACTCCCGGGTTACACGGAGGAGGAGAAGCTCGCCATCGCCCAGAGGCACCTCCTGGCCAAGCAGTACGTCGCCCAAGGGCTCCGGGAGGATCAGCTGTCCCTCCCCGACGAGACCCTTCGCCTCCTGATCCGGCGCTACACCCGGGAGGCGGGTGTTCGCAACCTTGACCGGTCCATCGAGGCCGTATTCCGGAAGGTGGCCCGTCGGCTTGCCGAGGGCAAGGCGGGTCCCTTCGAAGTGGATGCCAAGGAGATCCCAAGAATGCTGGGCGTCGCGCGCTTTCCGGAGGATTTCCGCCTGAGGCGGGACCTTCCGGGGGTGGCCACGGGTTTGGCCTGGACCGAGACGGGGGGGGAACTCCTCTTCGTGGAGGTGACCGCCACGCCCGGCACCAACGCGCTGACCCTGACCGGACAGATGGGCGAAGTCATGCGGGAATCGGCCCAGGCGGCCCACACCTACATCAAGGAGCACCTTGGGGAGTGGGGATTGGACCCAAAGGTCTTGGCAAAAAAGGACATCCACATCCACGTCCCCGAGGGGGCCATTCCCAAGGATGGGCCCTCGGCGGGCATCACCATCGCCGTGGCCCTCCTTTCCACGCTCACGGGCCGCAGTGTGTCCCGCTCTCTGGCCTTCTCCGGCGAGATCACGCTCCGGGGAGAGGTCCTCCCTGTGGGCGGCCTTCGGGAAAAGCTACTGGCCGCCAGACGGGCCGGGATCCGCACGGCCGTTCTCCCCTTCGGGAATCGTCCCGAGCGGCGTGAACTGCCCGAGTCCATCCGCCGGGGGATGACCCTTCAGTATGTGAAGGACGTCTCCGAGGTGTTCCGGCTGGCCTTTCCGGGCCTCGGGGCGGGACGCGTGAAACCGAAGGCGCCTGCCGCCCCGCCGGGACGTACGACCAAGAAATAGGCGCACAGCTCGGAAGGCTACTGAGTGCCCGTGACCACCAGATTGTCCTGGAGGGCGCCCTGGAGGCTCCTCGCGGCGAGGGTGTAGCCGTTTTCCGTGGCCTGGTAGATGAGGGGTTGGCCGTAGGCGTCGGCCAGGCTTCGCATGGGCAGGTACCCGTCCCGGGCGAGGACTTCCAGAGACGGTGGGATCTTCCCCGTCTGGAGCTGGTACAGATCGATGGCGGACGCCACTCGCTGGAGCGTCGTGCGCGTGAGGAGCGTCATGCGGTCGCGCTTGGCGGGGCCGTCTGTCCACGGCAGGTGGCTGAGGGGATGGAAGGGAAAGAGGACCACGGACACGGCGATCCAACCCCAGAAGATGGGCACGAGAAGGTTTTCGAGGGCCGCCGCGGGGAAGGAAAACCGCTTCTCCTCCGGCGGGGTCTCGGGTTCGATGGGGAGGACCGATCCGATGAGCTGGCGGTTGAAAAGTTCGAAGAGGGCCTTGCAGGCCTCGAACTCGTTCAGGCCGCTGCGGTCGATGATCTCCTGGACCGTGAAGACCCCGTTCACGTGCTGGTAGACGGCCATTTCCTCCTGGGAGAGGCGCACCACGTGGTCGTCCGGTACGGGTCTCCCGGCTCCCGTTCCCTCGCCGAAGACGTCGTCCATGGAGGGGACCTCGGCCCGGGTCTCAAGGACGGGAGGCACGGGCAACGGGATCTTGACGAAGATCTTGTCGAAGGAAGGGATCTTCTTCTCGATGAGAGGCCACTCGTCGAGCATCCGGATGCCTTCCATGAGGATGCTCTCGGCGGACATGGGGATCACGTTGCCCCGATCGTACTCCACGGCGTCCCGGGGCTCGAAGTTGTAGTCCCCGTCTCGCCAGCGGAACAGCCGGTAGACAGTCTGCTGCATCTGGGTGGCGAGGGCCGACCTCAGGCTCTCGGCGTCGATGAAATTCTCGCTTACCAGGATGTACCCGAGTCGCTGGAGGGTCTGCCTCTGGATTTCCAGGGCCTTGGCCAGCTCCTCCTTGGAGATGCGGCCCGTCTTGACGAGGACGTGGCCGAGGCGGTCCTCGATGCGCTTGTTGAGGGACTCGGCGCCCACCACGCTGCCCTCGAAGAAAGTGACGGTCACCACGTCCGCCTCGCTCTTGAGGGTGAGGTATCCCGTCTTCTTCTGAAGGGCGATGAGCTGGAAAATGTCGGCGAGGCTGAAATCCCTCAACGTTCCGGCTAGGGCCATGGCTACTCTCTCGTGCGCGCCCAGCCCTGCGGGGGGGCGGGGGCGCGAAGCGCCGACGGGATGCCGAAGAGGCCCCAGAGGATCAGGAGCAGGGCGCCGGCGAAGAGGAACAGGAGGGAGCGGAAGGGGGCCGTGGACACGGGAACGGGAAACGCCAGGGGGACCAAAAAGCCCTGAAGGAAAAAGGCCGAAAGAGCGCCGAACCACAGGAAGAGGAGGATGGAGGAGGAAAAGGGCCTCCCCTCCATGAAGTGGGCGGTTCCCGGCGCCGCGAGGGCCAAGACCACGCGCTTGACCCTCTGGTACTTCTGGTAATTCTCCACCTCGTAGTTCTTCTTGAGCCTGGCTTCGGGCGAGACGCCGTCCTGCTTGATGTACAGGTGGACGCACTGGGAGCAGAAGGACTCGAACTCCAGGGAGGTCTTGCAGCGGGAACAGAAAGGCTGGCCGCACTTGAAGCACGCCCGGGCGAAGTAGTCGCGCTTCTTGAACAGCGCGAAGGCCAGGGCCAAGGCCGGCAGAAGGAGGAGCCAGGGGGAGAAGGAGGGACGGAGGAGGAGAGGGGCGACGGCCCGGGGATTGCCGCTGGCATAAGGCGTGTCCGATTGTCCGGCCGCCGCGCGGGCGGCGGCCTCGAGGCTGGTCTCGAGAGGCAGCCAGGCGGGGATGGGCGACCATTCGTCAGACTGGCTCAGGTTCGCCGTCCGGAAGAGCCCCGGGTCCAGCTTGCGGGCCTGGGCCTGGTCCTCCTCCGCGCCCGAAAAATCGAAGACCTTGTTCTTGGACAGGGCCCGGTTCAGGTAGGCCACGGCCATGTCCGGCCGGCTCTCCAGGGCCCGGCTGAACTGTTGGATGGCCTCCTGGTAGCGGTTCTGGTAGTAATAAAGACAGCCGAGGTTGTTGAAAATTCGGGCGTCCGAGGGGTTCTCGTTGAGGAGCCCGCGGAAGAGGTTTTCCGACTTCATGTAACTGCCGTGGAGCATGTACCGGCAGGCCAGCAGGTAGCCGTAGGTCCCGCTCTTCGGGTCGGCGGGGGCGATGTGCTCTCCCAAGTATCCGTCCAGACCCACCTGGATCCGGTTGGCGTAGCACCGGACGTTGCTGACGTGGGGGGGGGACTGCCCCAGGTAGACCCGCTGGAGGGCATGGAGGTGCAGGGCGCCCGCCGCCACGACCAGGGCCATGGCCAGAACCCCGACGATCCTCTCGGACCAACGGGCGTACAGGAGGACGAGGGCCGACCAGTACACGATCCACCAAAAGCCGGAAAGGAAGAGGAGGGAGGGCAGGAAGAGAACCACGAGGCCCGCCACTTCGATCCACTTGGAGTCGCCCCCTCCCAGCCACTCCCTCACGTCGTGGCGAAGGAGCGCCTGGTACTTGGAGAGCTGGATCAGGGTCAATACGGTGAGAAGGGCCAGGGCCGAAAACCGCAGCCACAAGGTGAGATTGGCCAGGGTGGGCCACCTGGTCTCGGGGTTGCGCGCCGCCGAGGAGATGGCCAGAAGGGACTCGAAGAGAAACTCGCCGGAGAACAGCCCCTCGTTGCTCCGGGCCGCGTCGGCCAGGGCGAGGTGGGGGGCGGGGTGGTCCGGGGCGAATCCCGCCGCGAAGCGGGCCAGGCGGCGATAGGCCTCCTGGTTCCCCGCCTCTTTGGCTTCCAGGGCCATGGAGAGGAAGACCTCCGCCACGTCGGGAGAGGGCCGCAGCCCGCGCTCCACGCAATAGTCGGCGATCTCCGAGGCGATCTGGTCCTGGTCGCTCACGTCGGCGGCCGCCCGGAAGGCCCTCAGGTAGCTGGCCAGCGTAGTCTGGTTGTTGACGTCCACTACCTCTTCCCGGGAGGTGGCGACTTGCTGCCGGATGAGGTCCGGGTCCAGGCGCAGGACCGGTCCGACCTGTCGCGGCTCCTGCGCGGCCAAGGGCCCCAGGGCGGCCAGGAGGGCGCCCGCGATCAGAATGCCGATCCACGGCCTCGTCTTCACGATCCCCGCTCCCTTCCTCCGCCTTCCGCCTTCTTCAGGGCCTGGACGTACAGCATCTTGAGCTGGTAGAGGGATTGGTCGAGAAGGTCTCTTTCGGCGAGCGACAGGTTCCCCCGGGTCTTGGTCTGGAGCATCTCGAGGATGTCGATGATGGAGGCGGCCGACTGGATGTCCATCTCGGGCCGGCCCGTGAGCGGGTTGGCCACCTGCCCCAGGCTCATGAAGGCCGAAGAGCAGAGGTTCAGGAGGAACTCCGCGAAGGGCCCCTCCTGCTCCGGCTCCTCCTTGGAGGGCGGGGGGGCTGGAGGCTCCGGCGCGGGGGCCGGCTGGGCCTCGGGCCCTTCCGGGGCGTCCGCCTCGCGGCGCTGTCCCTCGGCGGTGAAGTGCCGGCGGTCGAGGACCTTCACCCGAGACTTCCCCTGATCCTCCAAGGTGCCTCCTATCTCCCCGATCTCCGACGAGCGTATCACCCGGTAGGGGGGCTTTCAAGGGTCGTACCCGCCCGGAATTCGAGGGCACAGAGCTGGGCGTAGAGCCCCCCCCGCCCCAGGAGCTCCTGGTGGGTTCCCTCCTCAACCACCCGGCCCTGGTCGAGGACCACGATGCGGTGGGCATTCAGAATGGTCGCCAGGCGGTGGGCGATGACGAGGGTGGTCCGGCCCTTGACCAGATTGAAAAGGGCCTCCTGAACCATGTACTCGCTCTCCGAATCCAGGCTGGACGTGGCCTCGTCCAGGATCAGGATGGGGGGGTCCTTCAGGAGGGCCCGGGCGATGGCCAGGCGCTGGCGCTGGCCTCCCGAAAGGGAGAACCCCCCCTCCCCGATGCGCGTCTCGTACCCCTGGGGCATCTCCAGGATGAACTCGTGGGCCAGGGCCTGCCGGGCGGCCGCCTCCACCGCCTCGCGGGAGGCCCCGGGCCGTCCGTAGGCGATGTTGGCGGCCACCGTCTCGTCGAAGAGCACGGTCTCCTGGGTGACCATCCCCATCTGGGCCCTCAAGCTTCGGAGCGACACGCTCCGGACGTCGGCGCCGTCCACCGTGAGGCGGCCGGACGTGACGTCGAAGAGGCGGGGAAGGAGGTTCACGAGGGTCGTCTTCCCCGCGCCGGAGGAGCCCACAAGGGCCACCACCTCCCCCTTGGAGATCGCAAGGTCCAGGTCCGAAAGGACCCGGCGGTCACCCTCGTAGGCGAAGGACACGGATTCGAAGCGGATCTCCTGGGAGAAGGGGGGGAGGGCGGGGGCGCCCGGCGTCTCGCGAACGAGCACGGGTCGGTCCAGCACCTCCACGGATCGCTCGGCCGCGGACACGGCCTGCTGGACGATGCTGTTGGCCTGGGAGAGCTTCTTCACCGGCACGTACATGGCGTAGAGCGTGGCCAGGAACGCGCTGAAGGCCCCCATGGTGGTCTGGCCGCCCAGGATCCGGAAATGCCCGTAGTACAGGATCCCCGCCACCGCCGCGCCGCCGATGAGCTCCATGAGGGGCGTCGTCAGGGCCATGACCCGGGTGGCCTTCAGGTTGGCCCGGAGGACTTCCCGGTTGTGCTTCCGGAAACGGGCGGTCTCCGACTCCTCCATCTGGAACATCTGCACCACGCGCACGCCCGTGACCGTTTCCTTCATCAGGTCCGCCAGGCGGGCCATGGCCTCCTGGCTCCGGTGGGCGGAGCTTCGGAGCTTGCGGGAGAATCGGGCCAGGGGAAGAACCACAAGCGGGATCGTGACGAAGGAGAGCAGGGTGAGCCGCCAATCTTGCCAGAAGGCGCTTGCCACGAGGGCCAGGAGGGCGAAGGAGTCCTTTAGGAGCTCCGTGAGCTTCTCGCTCACGCTCGTCTTGATGCGCTCGATGTCCGAGAGGAGCCGCGAGATCAGGGTTCCCGTGGGGTAGTCGGCGAAGAAGTCCTGGCCCTGCCGCACGATGCGGGCGTAGAGGTCGTCCCTCAGATCGGTGATGGTGGACAGGCCCACTCCGTCCAACCAGTATTTCCCGAAGTAGCCGAAGATCCCCTTCACCAGGAAGATGGCCACCAGGGACACGGGAATGGCCACGAACAGGCTGGCGGAATCGAGGTCGAAGAAGCGGTCCAGACCGAGGCAAGAGAGGTACCGGAAGAAATCACCCGTCGCATGGCCGCCCTCTTTGGGGTTCAGCAGGCCGTCGAAGACGAACCGCACCATGTACACTTCGAGGGCGTACAGCACGCTCACCACCGCCAGGGCGGACACCCCGGCCAGGAAGGTGCCCTTGTGGCGCATCATGTACTCCCGCCAGATGCGGGCCATGGCCTGAAAGCCCACGGTGCCTCTCCTTCCGGGCCATTATGGACGAAGGGAGGCCCCGCCGCCAGTGGAGGGGGAGGAAGAAGGCGGAGACGGGGAACCAGGGATGCAGGGAAGTGGAAAAGGGGGAGGCGGGCACGCGGATGCGAAGGCCGTGGGCGCGGGCCCAGGACGAATCTACGAATAATACCGGATCAGGGCATCCACGTAGGCTTCCGCCAAGGCTTGGCGGAAGGCGGGATCGGCGATGAGGCCCGCGTCCTTTGCGTTGGCGAGATTGCAGACCTCGATCAGGACCGAGCAGGGGACCAGGTTGTTCCGGAGCACGGCGGGCACCCAGGAGCGTTTTCCCCGGATGACGTGGTCCCGAGTGGGGTTGAAGGGGTGAAGGAGGAGCCCCCGGGCCGCGAAGGCCGCCTCGAGGTGGCGGCTAAACTGCAGGGAGAGGCCCTCGCTTCGCCGGAGCTCCTTCTTCGTCGCTTCGTAGCATCGGCCGGCACGAAATTCCTCGAACTTCTCGTAGGCGGGTCCCGAGGAGCACCACCGGGTGGATCGGTAGGAGTCGCCGGGGATGTAGAACATGCTGCCGCGCAGGGAAGGGTGGAGGGAATCGGCGTGGACCGAGGTGAAGATGATCCGCTGCGGATCCACCCCCTCCTTCTGGAGCCGCAGGAAGTACTGGTTGGCCAGGTGCCAGCGGAGGTTCACCTCCACCTTCGTTTCCTCCCGGGAGGTCTGTTTGAACCAGGGGTGGGTGAGGATGACCGCCGTCGTGTTCGGAGTTAGGCGCGTCTTGTCCTGTGGCCGGTGGCCCAGTTC
The DNA here is from genome assembly GCA_040758175.1 of Acidobacteriota bacterium. Lineage (GTDB taxonomy): Bacteria > Acidobacteriota > UBA4820 > UBA4820 > DSQY01 > JBFLVU01. The sequence goes on from JBFLVU010000129.1 coordinate 7,621, forward strand.
GGGAACGAGGAGGGTCATGAGGACCCTCGCCTTGGTGCGGCGCTCCAGCGTTTCTCGGATGCGGCAGGAGATGTCGTAGACGTACGAATCCTCCCAAACGCCGTGCTTCATGGCCCCCCGGTCCAGCCCGCCGTGGCCCGGGTCGAGGACCACCACGACGCCGTCCAGGGCGGCGCTCTTGTAGGTGTTGGTCACGCCCCTCAACTCGGCTTGGTTCTCCGCCCAGGCTCGAAAGCGCGGGTCCTCGGGGGGAAGGAACTGGGGCAGGAGGTCGTCCAGGGGGATCTTGACGGAGAATCCCACGGGAATGCTCGTGACGTCGGCGATCCCGGACCTTCGGGCCACCTCGCGCGCCAGGGCGTTCACGTCCTCGGCGTTCACGTTTCCCGTGAACCGGACCACTACGGCGCTGTACAAGGCCTCCCCCGCCTGGAGCCGGTAGAGGGCGTAGGGACCCTCCCCGTCGGACCCGTATTCGAGGGCGGGAGGCCGGTCCTCCGGGACCGGGGAGGCAGCCTCCGGCGCGGGCGGGATCGCGCCCGCCGCAGGGACG
>JBFLVU010000130.1:0-8137 GCA_040758175.1 Acidobacteriota bacterium
TACCGCAAGTCCTTCGACAAGGGCCCGCGGATTCCCGCCGACCCGAACCTCGACTGGGGCGGCAACTACGCACACATGCTGGGCATCCCCGATCCCACGGGCGAGTTCAAGAACCTCATGCGCCTGTACCTGACCCTCCACAGCGACCACGAGGGCGGCAACGTCTCGGCCCACACCTGCCACTGCGTGGGCTCGGCCCTCTCCGACGCTTACTACTCCGTCTCGGCCGGCCTCAACGGCCTGGCGGGCCCCCTCCACGGCCTCGCCAACCAGGAGTGCCTGGGCTGGATCCTCGAGACCATGGAGAAGTTCGGCGGCGCCCCTACGGAGGAGCAGCTGGCCAAGTACGCCCAGGACACGCTGAATGCCGGGAAGGTCGTCCCCGGATACGGCCACGCCGTCCTGCGCATCACGGACCCGCGCTTCGACGCCTTCCACGCCTTCGGCGCGAGGGTATGCCCCGAGGACAAGACCTACCAGACCGTGGCCCGCGTCTTCAAGGTCGTGCCCGAGGTCCTCAAGCAGGTCCAGAAGATCAAGGATCCCTGGCCGAACGTGGACGCCGCCTCCGGGTGCCTCCTCTACCACTTCGGCATGAAGGAATTCAGCTACTACACGGTGCTCTTCTCCGTGAGCCGCACCATGGGCATGGCTTCTCAGCTCGTGGTCGCCCGCGCCTGGGGCGAGCCCATCGAGCGTCCCAAGTCCATGCCCACGGCCTGGTTCAAGGCGCAGGCCGCCAAGTAGGAGGCCTCTCTCGAGGCCGACGCGCCGACGGGAGCGCCGGCCGCAGGAGATCTCTCCTGAGTCCGCAAGAAAAGGGCGGGGCTTCGGCCCCGCCCTTTTTAGCGTGAGCAGGGCAGAGGGGGAGGTAAGGAGCAGAGAGAGCGGCCGGCTACGGGGCGCCGTCGGTCATCTTCTCGGCTTCCCAGACGTAGATGTACTCCTGCCAGGGCTTCACGCCGTTTCGGTGGTCGCCCGTCTCCCGGAAGGAGGCTTTGGCGGCGCCCGTGTGGCGGTCCACGTAGACGGTGGCGGGCCCGTCGAGGAAGGGGCTCCAGCAGGGGAAGGGCTTCTTCTCCGTGACGTAGTTGACGGTGTACTGCACCCAGAGCTGAGTGTCGCCTCCCTGGACGCCCCCGTCCTGCTGGAGGCGGAGCCGGATGCCCGAGCCTGTCAGCTCGGCGCGGCCCCTGATGGCGAAGGAACGGACCTCGGGCCCCTTGGCCAGGCCCTTGTACTCGTACTGGACCTTGGTGACGCCGGGGACGTTCGTGATCCCCGGCAGGAAGCCCGGCTCGAAACCGCCCACCGACTTCCCCTGGTCCTGGCACCCTTTGTCGGGGTCCTTGGCCTTCCCTTGGCGCATCTGGTCCCGGATCTCCTCGCCGATCTTCTCGAGGGGGCTCTTCCACCACTTGGCCACGTCGTCGTACTTGACCTTAAAGCCGGCCTTGGCGGCCTCCTTCAGGATCTGCCCGGCGCCCATGGCCGCCGTGGACCCCGCCTGCTTGGCCACGCTCTCGGCGAAGGCCTTGTAGGCCTTCCCGGCCAGTTCCCCGTAGTTCCAGAACTCCATGACGTAGTTCATCATGTCGATGGCCTGGTTGACCTGCTGGGCGAGGGCCGCCACGCCGCACAGGTTGGGGTCCACGTCGTAGACGACGGTCCCGTGGCCCACGATTTCCCCGTCGGGCTGGACGACGAAGGCGAAGACCGTGTCGTGGAGGACGGCCACGGTCATCTTGCCCTTTTCCCGGAAGCGCACTTCGTAGCTCGAGCCGTGGCCGGTCCACATCCCTACGCAGGCGTCGAAGGGGGCCTGGGCTCCGCTCTGCCCGGCGCCCTGCCCGCGGTTCGAGCCGGCGCTCCCGCGCCCCGGGGCCGAACCGGAGCCCGTCCCTCCCGAGGAGGCGCTTCCCGAGGCGCTCCCCGAGCCGGGGGAAGCGGAGGATTCCCTGCCGGAGCCCGTTGCGGACCCGGATCCTGAGGGGGCCGAAGACCCCGGGGAGCCCAACGCAGACGGTCCCGCTCCCGCGCCCCCGTGTCCCCTTCCGCCGGTCCCGGAGCCTCCCGAAGCCGTACCCCCCGATCCGCCCCGCGCCTGCTCCTGTCCGCCCCGGCTGCGCTGCCACGTGGAGGTGCCCGCCCCTTCGCCGAAGACCTTGAAGGGCAGGACGAGGGTGTCGCCCGACAGGGTGAAGGGGGCTGCTGCGCACCCGAGGTCGAGCTCGGTGAAGGCCAGGGTGATCCGGCTTCCCGAGACTTCGTAGGTCCCCGCGTCCTCCAGGGTTTCCCCCGGTTGAACCGCGCTCAGGGCGAAGGCGCCCCCCGGCAGGAGGGCCAGGGTCACGGTGGCGCCCGTCTTGGGGCGCGTTTCGTCGCTGTCCTTGACCAGAAGCCACGTTCCCTGGAGGCCCTGGGCCAGGAAGGGGAGGGCCACCGTCGCGAAGGCGAAGGCGGCAAGAGTCCGAAGGGTCCGCATGGCCGTGCTCCTCTTTTCGTTCGCCCCGGGTGTTCCCACGGGAAGAGTATAGGTCCCCAGGACCGGCGAAGGGGACCCCCGGGGGGAAGGGTCGCCGGACCGTCCGCGTTATACTCGCCCTTGCCGGAGGCCCCGTGGACGATGAGGTCGTGGAGGCGCTGAAGGACCTGGCTTCGGGGCGTCACCAGCGCACCCGCCACGATCTGCGCCTAGGGGGCCGAGACCTCTCGGCGGCCTTCGAGGAGGTCCTGCGAAGGGAGGGATTCGTGCCGCTTCGGGTGCGGGACCTCCGTCTCGCCCCGGGACTGCGTCACCCGGCGTGGGTTCTCCGGGACGGGGAGGCGCACTTCGGCCACGTCTTCCTGGAGAAGTTCGACGAGGTTTCCAGGAGGCCCCTCTTCGGCTCCGTTGTGCGGGACTGGAGGGGCGACTGGGCCGTGATGATCACGCGCAGCAGCCGGGAGACGGTCTGGGTCCGGACTTCGGAGGCCCAGCCCTTTGACGAGGACCGGCCTTCGGGGGGTGTGTAGGGGGCCTCCAGGCCCGGTTGTTTGGAGAAGGAGAGCCAGAGGATGGTGTCTGGACCGAGCGGTCGAGGGGGAAGCGGGCGAAGCTGGCCCAGGCCAGCGCGTGCCTTGACGGCGAGGAAGCTCTCCGCGCTTCTCGAGGCCGTCCGCGACTGGAAGGAGGGGCGGGCGGAGCCCGTCGTAGGCCGCATCCGGGAGACCCGGCCCGACCCCTTCGCCATTCTCGTCGGCACCCTCCTCTCCTTGCGAACGAGGGACGCCACGACGGAAAAGGCCTTCGAGCGCCTGTGGGCGATGGCTTCCAGTCCCGAGGCCCTCTCGGACCTTCCCATTGGAAAGGTGGAGGGGGCCATCCGGCCCGTGGGCTTCTACCGGACGAAGGCGCGCACGCTCCGTGCGGTGGCCCGGCTGCTGATCGAGCGCCACGGCGGCCGGGTGCCCGACGACCTCGACGCGCTCCTTTCCCTTCCGGGCGTGGGCAGGAAGACCGCCAACCTCGTTCTAACGGAGGGATTCGGCAAGAGGGGCATCTGCGTGGACACCCACGTCCACCGCATCCTCAACTGGTGGGGCTTTGTCCACACCCGCCATCCCGACGAAACCGAGCAGGTGCTGAGAAGGACCCTTCCGCGCCGGTGGTGGACCCCCGTCAACGCGCTCCTCGTCTCCTTCGGCCAGGAGGTCTGCCGCCCCGTGGGACCCCGATGCGGCCAGTGCCCGCTGGCCCCCAAGTGTCCGTTTCCTGGGAAAAAGACGGCCTCCGGGCGCGGGGTCCGCCGAAGTCCGGAGAATTCAAGTTCGGGACCCACACGCCGGAGGTAGGTCCCCGGAGGTCCCGCCAGAGCCGAGCGGCCTGGCTTTGCCTCCCTGGAGGCCTTCCGCCGGGGCTGGGACGGGTTCGTCCCCGGTCTGCGGTTGCTCTTTCCTGGGCAATGCCTTACGTTCTCGCCAAATGGACCTCCGAGGGGGGCGCCGGAGTTGGGAGGGACGCCGTGCGAATGCGTCTAGGGATTTTCGTGTCGGCTTGCGTGTTTTGGGGCCTGACCTTCGCGGTGGAGGTCCGGGGCCGGGAATCGTTCGTGCTGATGGAGGCTCCCGCCGTCGCGAATTTTCCGGAATGGAAAAGGGACATGGCGGGAGCCGGCCTCATTGTACGCCACGCCTTCCCCCCGGCTGGAGGCATCGTCGCCTTTCCGGAGGGGGATCTTGGATTGTTCAGGCTGGCCGTCCCCCCCGGCGCGGTTTGCCATGAGGGGGACTTGAACCCCGAGGCGCTCGACCGCCTGGAGGCCACCGATGCGGGTCGGGCACTGCTGGCGGCGTACCTCTCCCTTACACGGTCGGAGGGCCCCCTGGAGCGTGATCTCCCCCCAGGCCTGCCGCTGGATCGCGACGCCCTGGCCCCCCCCGATCCCCGCGAGCTGGATCCCCTCGGTGCCTGCGGCGCCGCGGCCCTGAAGCGCACCACCTCCGAATACATGCTGGGCGGGATTTCCGTCAACATCATCCTGCCCGAGAGCGACGGGGGCACGGACACCTCCACGGAGAACTGGGACCTGAGCCGGGAGAACACCGTCGTAGGGGAAATCGTCGAGGGCATGAACGACCTGGCCGGGTACTACACCGCGAAGAGCCTCACGTCCTCCCTCCAGCCCACCTTTTCGTACCACCCGTACTACGGAAGGACCAATGCGGCGGCCCAGACCGCTTACGAACCCATCTCGCGGAGCGCCGATCCCAACAACGATCCGGGGACGGGGGAAGGGTTGTGGGTCCGGGAGATTCTCGGGAACCTAGGATATTCGTCCCTCTTGAGCAAGTGGGACATGGGCCGGGAGTTCAACGGCGACACCCGGATCGCCGATGGCACCGACTGGGCCTTCACGGTCTTTGTGGCGGACAGCTTCAACGACTCGGACGGCCTCTTCGCCGACTCCCGCTTCGCCTACGCATGGCTCTCGGGCCCATACGTGGTCATGACGTACGGAAACGACGGGTGGGGCATCTCGCGGATGAATGAGGTGACCCGCCACGAAACTTGCCACATCTTTCACGCCCTGGACGAGTACGCAAGTTCGGGATGCACCTGCTCACAGGTGAGCGGGTACGTCAACTACGCCAACGAGAACTGCAACCAGTCGTGCCTCATCAACCAGAACTGCATCATGAACGAGGCGAACCGCCAGACAGGGATGTGCGCGTACACGGCCGGCCAGATCGGATGGGGAGACGCGGATGCGGACAACATCCCCGACCCCGTGGACATGGCGCCGGACACTTCCTTCACGGCCTACACGCCCAACCCCACCCACTCGGGCCACGTCCTTCTCACGGGGTCCGGCGCCGTCGTCGCCCGGACCAGCCAAAGCGTTTACGGATACGGGTGCGACGTGAACATCCTGGACGTGGGCGGAGTCTCGTGGCGGGTCAACGGAGGGACCTGGCAGGCGGCGCTCCCCCTCGACGGGACCTTCGACGGGCCCTCCGAGGCCTTCTATTTCAATGCATCCCTGGCCCCGGGGATACACAACTTCGAGGCAGTCTCCACCGACTCCCTGGGGCAGACCGACGCCAGCGCGGCATCGACCTCCGTCCAGGTGCTGGGACTCCCCGGCGTTCCCGACGGAACGGGGCCCGGCGCCGCCATGCAGTGCGCGAAGCTGGACCCGTCCGGCTCCAGCATCCAGGTCCAGTGGGACCAGGCGACGTGCAACCCGCCCGGGAACCACCTCGTGGCGGGGTACGGGTCGGGCCTGCCCTCGGTCTACGGTGGGATCTACCTTCCCGGCCTACCTACGTCCTACTGCAATCTCGGCACGACAGGCACCGTGGTGCTCCCCATCCCTTTCGACCCCTCCACCGATCCGACGCGGTTCATCTGGTGGGTCATGGTCCCCGACGGCGGCTCCGGAGAGCCCTGGATCGAGGGCTCCTGGGGAAAGAACAGCGGGTCCGTGGAGCGGGCGGGCCCCGGCGCCTACGGCGCCTCCAGTCTATGTCTCGCGAGCGACAAGGACACGGGGGTAGCCTGCGGCCACTGAATGAGTCCCTCCAGCCCGCCCAGCGGGACGTCAAGGGGTGGAGGCTTGGATCAAGCTTGGCAGAAGCATGGGGACCCCGCTAAAGGGGAAAGGGGGAGGGCCGGAGCCTTCCTCCATCCGCCCATCCCTCACCAGAACCACCGCCAAGCGACGAGGGATTCGGCGGACTCCCGGTCCACGGCCTTGGAGAAGAAGAAGCCCTGGGCGTACTCCACCTTGAGGGCCTTGATCTTGGCGAGTTGCTCCCGAGTCTCCACCCCCTCGGCGATGACCTCCTTGCCGAGGTTGTGGGCCATGGTGACGACGGTGCGCACGATCTCGAGGCTCTCGGGGTCGGTGTCCATCTTTGAGATGAAGGACTTGTCGATCTTCACGGTGTCGATGGGGTAGCGCCGCAGGTAGCTCATGGACGAGTACCCCGTTCCGAAGTCGTCCACGCAGAGCTTGACGTTCTGGGCCTTCATCTGGGCCATCATTTCCCGGGCGTACTCGGCGTGCTCCATGATGACGCTCTCGGTGAGCTCCAGTTTCACCGTGGCGCCCTCGATCCCGTACTCCCGGAGGGTGAGGTCGAGCTGGGTCGTGAGTTCGGGCCTCAGAAACTGGATGCCCGAGAGGTTCACGCTCATCAGGAGGGGGGGGGTCCGGGGGTGGCTGCTCTGCCAGGACCGGAGCTGCTTGATCGCCTCCTTGAGAACGAAGAGGCCGATGGGAATGATGAGGCCCGTCTCCTCGGCCAGGCCGATGAACTCGGCTGGCCAGACGAGCCCCCGCCGGGGGTGTTGCCAGCGGACGAGGGCCTCGAAGCCCGCGGTCCGGCCCGTCTTCAGGGAGACGATGGGCTGGTAGTAGACGTGGAATTGGCCGTTCTCCACGGCCCGCCGCAGGTCCGTCTCCATCTGAAAGAGGGCCACGGCGCTCTGGTGCATGGTGGGGTCGAAGAGCACCGACCGGGACTTGCCCTGGGCCTTGGCGCGGTTCAGGGCCGTGTCGGCGTCGCGGAGAAGTTCCTCGGCGTTCTCGTAGGCGGGGTTGCCCAGGGCGACGCCAATGCTGGCGGCCGTGAAAATCTCCTGACCCTCCAGCGCGAAGGGCTCGAGAAGGGCCTTGTGGAGGCGCTCGGCGAAAAGCAGGGCGTCGCGGCCTTCGCGAACGTCCTCGACGAGGAGGGCGAACTCATCCCCCCCCAGCCGGCTCACGGTGTCCGCGGGCCGCAGGCACGCCTTCAACCGCTGGGCGATCCCTTGCAGGACCCGGTCCCCGGCCTGGTGGCCGAGGCTGTCGTTCACGACCTTGAAGCGGTCCAGGTCCATGAGGAGGAGCGCGAAGCGGGCCTCCTCGGAACGCCGCGACCGGGCCAGGGACTGGCCCGTGCGGTCCGTGAAGAGGGCCCGGTTGGGAAGCCCCGTGAGGGCGTCGTGGAAGGCGTCGTGGAGGATCTGCTCCTCCGCGCGGCGGGCGTCGGTCACGTCCCGCGCAACCAGGGCAAAGGCGGCGCCGGACGACCCCGGGGGTTTCAGCCGCGAAAGGGACAAGACGAGGTGGACGGTCCCACCGTCGGGCTTGGTGTGCAAGGATTCGCCGGAGAACTCCTCCCCTGCGGCGAGGAGCCCGCGGACCAGGTGGAGTACCTCCTCGGGGGGGGCCGAATCGGCAATCCGCGCCATGTTCGCCTTCTCGAGTTCCCCAGGGGGAAGGCCCAGACAGCGGGCCGCCGCCGCGTTGGCGTGGAGGACGGTGCCGGCCTCGTCCAGGAGCAGAAGGCACTCGTCCAGGAGATCCGCGGCGCGGAGAAGGTCCTCGCACAGGTCTTCCGCGCCGTCGTGTCCGCGGGCGGCCTGCCGGGGTTCTTTGTGGCCTTTCTTGGAGGACACTTCCCCGCACCCCCTCTCCCTCTGTTTCCGGTACGGCGTCCGTTGGACACAGGATAGGGGGAGGGGGTCCGGGCGTCAAGGGAGCGAGTTGCCTCAGCTAAATTCTTTTCGAAAGGGATTCGTTGCCTCAGCTAAGAATCTTGCCGAAGGGGAGTAAGCATGGGAAGGGGCGGTGCCCCCGAAAGGAGGGGCTGCTCCGCGATGAGGCTG
>JBFLVU010000131.1:0-8093 GCA_040758175.1 Acidobacteriota bacterium
GCCCGGGTCGGAGGGAACGGCGTGGCGATGGCGGTGGAGCGGATTTAGGGCACAGGGAAAAGCGAAAGCAAAGAGCCGAGGCAGGTCGAGGGGGGCCGGGGGAACGGGGAGGTTCCCCCGGGCAGAGGACCGCCCGCGCGAGGGCGGAGGGCGGAAGGATAAGAAGGGCATTTGGGATCTGGAAATTGGGATTTGGGATTTGGGAACAAAGGCGAAAACGAAATGCGTGGAGCGGGCGCCCTCGCCCGCATTTCTCCGGTTCCTCCGAGTCCCTTCGTCCCCTGGTCACCCAGTCCCGAACGCCAGAGGCGGAAGGCGGAGGGAGAAGAAGGACACTTGAGACTTCGGATTGCGGATCTCGGGAAAGCGAGACGGGAAACGGGAGAGGAGAGACGCGAGACGAGAAACGAGAGGCTGGATGCGAAGAGGGCTCCTTGCCCGGTCCCCTCGTCCCTTAGTCCCCCAGTCCCCCAGTCCGCCAGTCCCCTAGTCCCGCCGTCCCCTCGTCCCGATCGGACCTCGTGGTTCTACCCCTCCTTGCCGACCTCGGCCTTCTTGTTGTTCAGGTCGAGGGTGGCGTCGAGGATCCAGGCCTGCACCTTCTCGTCGGCCTGGCCGATGGGGACGCACAGGACCTCCGGGAGTTCGTAGGAATGGAGGGCGCGGATCGTCTCGCGCACCTGGGGGAAGAGGCTTTCCCGGGTCTTGACGAGAAGAAGGTACTCCTCGTCGTCCCAGATCTCCCCCTTCCACCGGTAGATGGACCGGATCTTCTTGATGATGTTGACGCAAGCCGCGTGGCCCTTCTCCACGAGGGTCTCGGCGATCTGGATGCCCTGGTCTTCCGATCCGACGGTGGTCAGCACGAGGACGATGGACTCCATGGTGCTCCTCCCCGCGCCAGAATAGGAACCCTCTCCCCGGGTGTCAAGAGAAGTCCCTGCGTTGTGGGGCGCGAAAGGACAAGGGTACACTCGAAGTCATGGACGGCGCCGAGGCGGCACGCCGGCTTGTGAACCACCTCACACCTTCCCAGGGTCGGCTCCTGGCCTCCCATTGGGATCGCCTTCCCCGAAGGAGGACCGCCGTATCGCTGCTGGAAAGGTGGGCCGAGGGTCCCGGGCTCCCCCGGCAGGACCTCCCCTTCCTCCACCTCCTCTACCTGGCCACGACAAGCGAGACGCTCTTCCTCGGCCTCCTGCGTCGCCCCTCGGAATGGGCGGGTCTATCGGCCCGGGTTGCCCGGACGGAGGGCCGCGGCCGGGAGGACCTGGAGGAGAGGCTGGCACGTTTCTTCCTCCTCCGGCGGGGGACGGAGCCGGCCGCCGTGCTCTCCGCCTTCCGGACTCTGGAGACGGCCCGCATCCTCCTCCAGGATGTCCTGGGTATCCTGGACGCCGAGGGAGTCACCCGCGACCTGAGCGCCCTCGCCGACGTCCTCATCGCCCGAAGCTTCTCCCTCACCTTTCAACCCCTGAAGGAATCCCTGGGCCAGCCCCTCCATGCCGGCCCCGATTCGCGCCCCGTGCCCTGCCCCTTCTCCGTGTTCGCCTTGGGAAAACTGGGAGGGCACGAGTTGAACTACTCCTCGGACGTGGACCTCGTGGCCTTTTACCGCGCGGAGGGGGAAACCGATCGGGGGGCGAGCAACGGCGCCTTCTTCAACGCCTGGTTCCAGTCCGCCGTGTCCCTGCTTTCGACGCCGACTCCCGACGGCCCTTGCTTGCGGGTGGACACGGCGCTGAGGCCGAGGGGCCGGGACGGGGAACTCACCCTTTCCTTCGACGCGGCCCTCTCCTACTACCGTGAATGGGCCGACCTTTGGGAACGACAGGCCTGGATCAAAGCCCGGGTGTGCGCCGGCGACGAAGAGGCGGGCGCCCTCTTTCTCCGGCGGATGGAGGCCGTGGTGTACCAAGAGTATTCCTTCGCGGGCATCGCCGAGAACAACCGGCGGATGCGGGCCAAATCCGTGGAGGAACTCCAAAAAGCGGGGCGGTCGGAGGCGGACCGGAACGTGAAAGAGGGGCCGGGAGGCATCCGGGACGCCGAGTTCTCCGTTCAGGCCTTGCAGATGGCCCACGGGCAAAGGGATCCCTGGGTTCGGGAGGGCCAGACTCTCCTCGCCGCCACCAAACTCCAGCAGAAGGGTCTCCTCTCGGCGAACCTCCGTTCCGATCTCGGTGCAGCCTACCTCCTCCTGCGCCGGGCGGAGCACTGGGCTCAGGTTCAGAACATGCGGCAGACCCACCATCTCCCCGAGGATCCCGAGGGTTGGGAGGACCTGGCTCGGTTCCTCCGTCTCCCGGGCGGCGGCGCGGCCCGGAGGGCCGTGGACGAGGCCCGGGGCACCCTCTCGGCGCTCATGGCCCGCGTCCTGGCGGAGCTCCGGGAGGGCCAGCCCGAGGGCGACGAAGCGGCCCGCCTCCTCTCCCCCGAGGGGATGCGGGAGCTCCTCGCCGCCGGCGGATTCTCCGACCCGGACCGGGTCCTGCCCTACCTGTCCGCCCTCTACGAGGTCCTGGCGTCCCACCTTCGCGGAGCCCAGCGCCGGCAGCACTTCCTGAGAATCCACTACTCACTGGAGCGGGAGTTCCGCCGGGCGCCGGACCCCCACAGGGGACTCGTTTCCCTGTCGAGGTACGTCTCCTCCCTCGCCGGGGAGCCTCGCCTGGCGGCCCTTCTTCTCGACCATCCCCGGACGCCGCGGCTCGCCTTCCGACTCATGAGCCGGAGCGCTCCGCTGGAGGAGGCCCTCGGGCGCTGGCCGGACCTCATCGAGGACCTCTCCTTCGAGAGAATGCGCGCCGTGGAAACCGAGGTTCTGGATATGGGAGGGCGGACGGACGAGGGGCCCGACGACCTGCGCCGGTCCCAAAAGCGCCTCTTCTTCCTGGCTCGGGCACGGGAAATCCTCATGGGCGACGGGGTCGCCTGGTCCCGCCGGATCCACACCCGCATCGCGGAGAGCCTCGCCGCGAAGGTGTTCGCGTCCGCCTTGAGGAGGACGGAGGCCGCCGAAGGCCTCCCGCCGGAACACTTGGAACGCCGATTCGTGCTTCTGGGGCTGGGCCGATTGGGATCCAGGGAGATGCAACCCCGCTCCGACCTGGATCTGGTCTGTGTGAAGTCAGGGCCGTGGGCGCTTCCGGAGGATCCCGACCAGTCGGCGCGAATCGAATCCCGGCTCGTGGGCGCCCTCACCGAGGGCTTCACGGCGGTGACCCGCCACGGCGCCCTGTACGACGTGGACTGGCGGCTGAGGCCCTACGGCGAGTCGGGCCCTCCCGTCGCCTCGCCGGACGCCCTGGGGAACTACTTCGCGGGGCCGGCGCGCTTGTGGGAGCGCCTCTCCTACCTCAAGGCCCGCCCGGTGGCCGGGGATGCGGACCTGGGCTGGAGGGTCCTGGAAGAGGTCTGGGGCCTCATTGGGAGAAGACGGGCATCCGGCGCGGAGATCCAGGACCTCCTGGAGGTCCTTCGGAAACTCGGCTCGGCGGCGTCGGACCTGGAGGGTGCCCTGAAGTTCTGGGAGGGCGGCCTCTGGCACGCCGACCTCCTGGCGGGGGTGACGGCCTTGATCGAAGGGCGCGTGCCCGCGTGGGGCGCAGGTTGGATCCCCTTCTCGGGCCTGCCGGAGGACCTCTCCCGCGCACGCCGCTTTCAGGATACTCTCCTCCACCGCGTTCGGGTTCATTTCGAGCGGCCTCCGTCCCTCCCTCGACTCCGACAGGGCCTGACCGACCTCCGCGTCCTCTGGGCCGCCTCGGCCCTTTCCCTGGAGGAGGGCCCACCCCCGGAGAACCTGGAAGCCGGATGGCGTCAGATGCGGGGGGTCGTCCAGGATGCATGGATACATCGAAAAAAGAGATAACCCGCGGCCGGGAGCGGGACGGCCTTCCGGAGCCACGGGGCGATCGGAGGGGTAGTCCGGAGTGGCACGCCATGGGTCGCACCGCAAAGCCCGAGCGGCAGCTACTTGGGATCCTCCCGGGAAGGACCGCCTAACCGGCCCCGAGGATCTCCCGGGTCCGCCGCTTTCCGGCCTCCACGCCGGGCTGGCCGAAGGGGTCCACTTCGAAGAGGGCCGCGGCGAAGACCGTGGCGGCCATGAAGACGAAGAAGGCCTCGCCGAGGGAGGCGGCGTCGGCCCCGCCCAGGCCGTAGCGCGCCACGGGAAGGCCGGCTTCGCCGAGGGCCCGCGCCGTCCCCTCGCAAAGGGCCCGTTGGACGGCGCCCACGTTCGGCACCGAGGAGGGCAGTCCCGCGAAGGCGCGGGCCTCGGCCGAAAGGGGCGGTCCGGGGGAATCCTCGGAAAAGACCAGAAGCCAGCGGGCGCGGGGGCCGTCGGCGAAGAGCTGGAGGAGGGAGTGCTGGTCCTCGCTCCCCAGGCACGCCAGGGGCGTCGGTCCGATGCGGTGTCCTCCCTCTCCGTCCACCGTTCGGCCCAGGGACTCTCCCCACAGTTGCTGGACCCACCGGGCGAAGAGGTAGGGACGCTCGCCGTAGCCCCACAGGTCCACCTCCTTCAGGCCCTGGGCGTAGAACTGGACGAGCAGGAGGGCGAGGGCGAGGGCCGGGTTCCGTCTGCCCGTAAGGAGGAGGGACTTGTCGGCGCCCAGCCGGGCGCCCGCGAGGACCGCCGAGGGGTCCACACCGTCGAAGGCCGCCGGCAGAAGACCCACGGGCGTCAGGACCGAATAGCGGCCGCCCACGGGGGAAGGGATGTCCAGGCGCTGGACGCCCTCCGCCCGGGCCCAGCGATGGAGGGGGCCGTCTCCCGCGGAGGCCACGAGCACCGTCCGCTGTTTCCACTTCTGCGGGCAGGCCTTTCGGAGGGCCTCGAGGGCGAGGGCCGCGTTGACGAGGGTCTCCAGCGTCCCCCCCGATTTGGAGACCACGCACAGGGCCGCCCGGTCCCACGGGACGGCCTGGAGGCGCGCGGAAAGGGTGGCGGGGTCCAGGCCTTCGAGGAAGCGCACCCGGCTCCGCGTGCCGGCGCACAGGACCCGGGCCCCCAGCGAGGATCCCCCGATGCCGGCGACGACGAGGACCTCGGCCTCCCGCCGAAGGAGCCGGGCCTGGTGGCGCACGGAGGCCTCGAGGGCGGCGTCGCCGGGGGTGTGGCGAAAGGGGTGCTCCTCGTGGCGCGTGAGGGCGAGGATCGTCTGGCGGAGGCCCTCCAGGGTGGGCCCCATGCGGTCGAAGAGGTCCGGCGCGAGGTGGGGCGCCGAGCCGTCGAAAATCCCCCCGAGGTCGAGTTCCGGCATGAAGGGAGTATGAACCCGTTGGCCCTCCCCCTTCAAGCGGTCGGGGGCGGCCCCCCTTGCTTTCACGGCCTGAAAACCTTAGACTTTTCCCTCGTTTGGCATCGGGGGGGATCCCGCAAAGGAGGAGCCGCATGGTCGGAATCGTGGGATACGGGGCGTACATTCCCCGCTACCGGATCAAGGTGGAGGAGATCGCCAAGGTCTGGGGAGCGGACGCGCCCAGCTACAAGAAGGGTCTGATGCTGAGGGAGAAGGCCGTCCCCGGTCCGGACCAGGACACCATCACCATCGCCGTGGAGGCCGCGAAGAACGCGCTCCGCCGCGCCGGCGTGGAGGCCTCCCGGATCGGCGCCCTCTACGTGGGCTCCGAATCGCATCCGTACGCGGTGAAGCCCACGGGCACCGCCGTGGCCGAGGTCCTGGGCGCCGTGAACGACTGCCACTGCGCCGACCTGGAGTTCGCCTGCAAGGCGGGCTCCGAGGGCATGTTCCTGGCCTACGGCCTCGTGAAGTCCGGCGAGGTGGAGTACGCCATGGGCATCGGCGCCGACACCTCCCAGGGCGCCCCCGGAGACGCCCTCGAATACAGCGCGGCGGCCGGCGGGGCGGCTTTCCTCATGGGCACGAAGAACGTGGTGGCCACGGTGGATTGCCAGTACTCCTTCATGAGCGACACCCCCGACTTCTGGCGCCGGGAGTACATGCACTACCCGCGCCACGGCGGCCGCTTCACGGGCGACATGGCCTACTTCAAGCACGTGCGCGGCGGCGTCGAGGGCATCCTCAAGAAAGCCGGGGCCAAGGTGAAGGACTTCAAGTACATCGTCTTCCACCAGCCCAACGGAAAGTTTCCCGTCAAGATGGCGAAGGACCTGGGCTTCACGGACGATCAGGTGAAGACGGGCCTTCTCGTGCCGACCTTGGGCAACACGTACTCGGGCGCCTCCCCCCTCGGCCTGTCGGCCATCCTCGACGAGGCCAAGCCGGGCGACCACATCCTCATGTGCTCCTTCGGATCGGGCGCGGGCTCGGACGCCTTCATCTATACCTGCACCAAGAACCTCCCCAAGGTCCAGGGCAAGGCGAAAAAGACGCGGGACTATCTGGACAAGAGCCCCTTCTACCTGGACTACGGCACCTACGTGAAGTTCCGCCGGAAGATCCGGAAGAACGTGGAGGACTGAGCCCATGCGCGACGTTGCCATCATCGGGATCGGCATGACGGACTTCGGGGAGCTGTGGAACGACTCCCTGAGGGACCTCTTCGTGAAGGCCGCGCTGGAGGCCATCGCCGACGCCGGCGTGGACCGCGTGGACTCCCTCGTCGCGGGGTGCATGACGCCGGGCCTCTTCACGGGCCAGGAGCACCTCGGCTCCCTCCTGGCCGACTACCTCGGCCAGGGCCCCATCCCCGGCACGCGGGTCGAATCGGCCTGCGCCTCCGGGGGCCTCGCCCTGCGCACGGGCTTCATGGAGGTGGCTTCGGGGATGAGCGACGTGGTCCTCGTGGGGGGCGTCGAGAAGATGACCGACGTGTCCGGCGCCCAGGCCACCTACGCCCTCGCCACCGCCGCCGACCAGGACTACGAAGCCTTCCACGGGGCCACCTTCCCGGGCCTCTACGCCCTCATCGCCACGGCCCATATGCACAAGTACGGCACCAAGCGGGAAGACTTGGCCCAGGTGGCGGTGAAGAACCACGACAACGGCCTCCTCAACCCCCACGCCCAGTACCGCATGAAGATCACCGTGGACCAGGTCATCAACTCGGTGAAGGTGGCGGACCCCCTCAACATCCTCGACTGTTCCCCCATCACCGACGGCGCGGCCTGCGCGGTCCTCTGCCCCCTGGACATGGCGCGCAAGATGCGGCCCAAAAAGCCCGTCGTGAAGATCGCCGCCTCGGCCCACGCCACCGACACCATCGCCCTCCACCAGCGGGAGGATCTCACCTTCCTCAAATCCACCTACGAGGCGGCCCAGAAGGCGTACAAGATGGCCGGCGTCAAGGCCGCTGACATCGACTTTGCCGAAGTGCACGACTGCTTCACCATCGCCGAAATCTGCGTGCTCGAGGCCCTCGGCGTCGTCAAGAGGGGCCAGGGCGGCAAGGCCACCCGGGACGGCCTCACGGCCCGGGACGGAAGGTTCCCCGTGAACCCCTCGGGCGGTCTCAAGTCCAAAGGCCATCCCGTGGGCGCCACGGGCGTCGCGCAGATCCACGAGATCGTGTCCCAACTCCGCGGGGAGGCGGGGGCCCGCCAGCTCAAGAAGGCGATGCGCGGGTTGGCCCAGAACATGGGCGGCTCCGGAGGGAGCGCCGTCGTCCACATCCTGGAGGTGCTGTGATGAACACGCCCGCAACCGTCCGCCGCAACACCCCCCAGCGCTACCGCATGGAGGCGGGGAAATGCGCCTCCTGCGGCAAGGTCTACTTCCCCCCGCGGGTGGTCTGCGCCTGCGGCTCCAGGAAGTTCAAGGCCTACACCCTGCCCGCCGAAGGAAAGATCGTCGCCCACACCGTCATCCGAACGGCCCCGCGCGGCTTCGGGGACGAGGCTCCGTACTGCATGGGCATCGTGGAGCTGAAGGACGGCACGCGCATCCTCACGCAAATCGCCGACTGCGAGCCCGAGCGCCTGAAGGTGGGACTCCCCGTGGCACTGGAGTTCCGCAAGATCCAGGAGGCCGGTGAATCCGGCGTCATCGCCTACGGCTACAAGGCCGTTCCGGAAAGGTAGCGGTTTTTTCGGGGAAGGTTTCACGCGCGGGCGGGCGCCTCGGAGCTCCCGCCCGCTCCCTTTTTCGACCCTGCCCGTCTGG
>JBFLVU010000132.1:0-2271 GCA_040758175.1 Acidobacteriota bacterium
TGACCACGGTGGTTGTGGCCGCGGAAAGGGTGGAACCCACGGACTACCCGGCGTTCCGGGACTTCTGCCTCCAGGTGGACCGCGTCATTCCCGAGAGACTCAGGGTCAAGACGAAGGGAGGCACCCCATGAGACCGTCGACCGCTCGCCGAAGGGTGGCGGCCCTCGTGGCCGCCTGCCTCTGGGCCGCCGCCTCTCTGGCGGCAGGGCCCGAGGATGGCTGGCGGATCCTCCTGGAGGGGGGGGACTTCGCCAAGGCGGAGAAAGCCTTCCGCGCAGGCGTCGATCAGGACCCCCGGGACGCCTCTTCGGCCTTTGGGCTGGCCTTTGTTCTCCGGTCCGTGGGGGAGCCCGAGAGGGCCCTCCTGGCGGCGGCGGAGGGGCTGAAGAGCGCGCCGGATCACCCTCTGGCCTTCCTGCTGGAGGACCTCTTGAGCGACGGAGCCGTCTTTAACGAGGCAACGACCCGGCTGGTGGAGGACTCGCTCCCCGCCCTCTCTTCGGCGCCGGCCATGGACCCCATGGTTCGAGTCAACCTGAGGTGGCTCGCCCTCAACCTGGCCTCCCGCAGGGGAGACCCCTCGCGGAGGGCCGCGGCCCTCGGGGCGGCGGGATTCCTGCCCGGCGCGTACTTCACAGGACCCCTGACGGACCGGCCCCGCACAGCCTTCACCGAAGCGTCGGCCGGCGAGCCGGACCTCAGGGGGCTGGGGACTTGGACGTACTCGGTCCTGGACAGCCCCCTCCTGCGTCCCCCCCTTCACGCCATGGCCCAGGACCGCGACTCCCGGTACTACGCCTGCGTCCCCTTCCGCGTGTCCGCCAGCGGCGAGGCCCTGCTGATGTTCAACGCGGCCCGATCCTTCCGGGTGTTCCTGGATGGACGGCTGCTGTTGGCCAAGGACTTTCTGACCAGGCAGGAGAACCCCACCAACGTCCTGCGCGTGTCCCTTCGGGAGGGGCGGCACCGGATCACCATCGAGGTTCTCGCCGCCGGCCCCGGCGACGGGGTGTACGCGGCCCTCCTGGACCCGCAAGGGAACCCTCTTCCCGCGGAGTTCAGCACGGGTCCGGGGGAGGTTCCTGGGACCGCTTCCGGCTTCGTGCCGGAAGGCGAATTCGTGGACGCCTTCGCCTCGAAGTTCCCCAGTTCCGATCCAAGGCGCCCAGGATTCGCGGCGCTGTGGAACCGCTGGCGGGGGGACGTGGCGGGGGGGCGCATCCTCATGGAGAGCGCCGCGGAGGAGGCCGGCGGGGCGCCGATCTGGAACCTCCTCGCCGCCGAAATGTACCTTTTCGAGGCCGACGACCTTCCGCGCAAGATCGCCGAAAGCCGGGCGGAGAGGGCCGTGGACCGCGCCCTCGCCGCCGCTCCCGGGTGCCCCTCCGCCCGCTTTTTCAAAGCGCTGCTCCTGGGCGAGAGCTCCGATGGAGACGAGGACCTGGACGCGCTGAGGGACCTCCTGGACGAAGCTCCCGCCGATCCGCGCTGGGGGTTGGCTCTGGCCCAGAGGCTTCACGCCAGGGGGTGGAACACCATGGCGCGCCGCGTCCTCGAAGAAGTGGCGGCGGGGCACCCCCAGTGCGAAAGCGTGGAGTCGGCGTGGGTTTCCTTCTTCCACGACCTGGGCGATCGGGCCGGACAGCGGGAGGCCATCGGGAGGCTGGAGAGACTGCGCCGCGCCGACCCCGAGCGGGAGTCCTACCTTGAGACCCTCGGCGACCTGGCCGGACTGCGGGCCCTTCTGCTGGAGGAGAAGGACCGGTGGGGGGACCGCGACCTCGCCTTCGCTCTTCGAATCGCGGGAGTCGACATGGCGAGAGGGGACTATCCCTCCGCCCGAGCGGCCCTGGAGAGGCTCGCCGCCGAGAACCCGACGAGCGTGGGCGTCGCGCTGGACCTGGCCCGTTGCGCGTTCCTGCAGGGGGACGAAGCCGGCGGTCGCCAAGCCTGGACCACCCTCAAGAAGGTCCGCCCCGACGCCTTCCAGGTGGACCTGGCCCGGATGGCCCAGGGAGAGCCGCTGCCCTTCCAGGACAGGCACCTGGACCTCGAGACGGTGTTGGCGGAGGACCACGGCGAGACGCCCGACCAGGCGCCCTCCTCCCTGATCCTGGACCAGCTTCTGACGCGGATCGAGCCCGATGGATCCTCGGTGGAGCGGTACCACGGGATCCTGAGGATCAATGACAAGGAGGGCGTGGACCGGGAGGGCGAACAGCAGATTCCGGGCCAGATCCTCCTCTCCCTTCGGACGGTGAAGCCGGACGG
>JBFLVU010000132.1:2281-8045 GCA_040758175.1 Acidobacteriota bacterium
GAAAAGAACACCGTGAGCCTGCAGGGGCTCGAGCCCGGGGATCTCGTGGAGTTCGAATACATCACCCTCCGCCCGCCCAACCGCGTGAAGGAGGGGAGCTACATCACGTCTCAGGTCTTCCTCTTCCAGGACATCGAGAAGCCGTTCCACCGCACCGAGTGGACCGTCGAATATCCACCGGGGCTCGCCATGGAGTTCCTGGAAAAGAACCTTCCGGGCCGGGGGGAGAAAGGTCAGAGCGGTCCCAACGCGTTCAGCCGCTGGGCCTTTCGGGACATGCCCAGGATCCCGCCCGAACCGGACACTCCCAACAAACTCCTGTTCGTGCCCATGGTGGAGGCCGCCGGGGCCATCGCCTGGAGGGACGTGGCCCTGTTCATGAGGGAGAGCATCCTGGGCACGTACCAGGTGACTCCTGAAATCGAGAGGCGATTCCGTCGGGCGACGGCCGGCCTCGGGGCGAAGGAAGAGGTGCTGGAGGCCCTCTTGAAATCCTGCCTTCAGGACGTGGACGGGGACGACGACGGTTCCTGGCAGGACCCCACCCAGACCCTTCTGACGCGCCAGGGCGGCCGACTGCCCCTCCTTTGCGCCTACCTGGCTCTGGCGGGCATTCCCTTCGACGTCCTGCTGGCGGAACCCGTTCCCGACCGGGTGTCGCGGGAGAGCCTGCCGCGTCTGGGTCAGTTTCGGGTGCCGGTGGTCAAGGTTGGGCTCCCCTCGGGAGCGAAATACCTGACCCTCTCCGGCCCGCGCCGGGATCCCTGGATCCTCCCCTGGTTCCTGCAGGGCGCCGAGGCCTTTCCCGTGACCGCCAGGGATCCCTGGAAGGTGGAGACCGTCCCCGCGGATTTCGGACCTTGGGAAAGGGCCTACGAAAGGGAGACGCGCGTGATCCGGCCCGATGGCGACTTTCACGTGACCTACCGGGCCGAACTCGACCCGGACGCGAGCGAGGGAATGCGGTCGGCGCTGGCCCGCGTTCCCAAGGACCAGTGGCGAAGGGCCATCCAAATGGCGGTCTCCCACCGGTACGGGAGCGTGGACCTGGAGGACTACCAGCTGGAAAACCTCGAAACCCCGGAGGGCCCCGTGATCTGGACCTACACGGCGGTGATCCACGGTGGCGCGATCAAGGACGGAAACCGGCTCACGGCCGCGGACCCCCTGCCCGCGTTCCACCTGGGCCAAGCCCTCGGCAGTCTCAAGGAGAGGAAGCTTCCCCTCGCCACCGGAGGGCCGATCTTCCTCCGGCAGGAGGTCGTCTTCCGCGTCCCCGAGGGAGCCGAAGCCGGCTTTCCGCCCGGTGACCGGGAGGTTCGCAGTCCCTTCGGCGAATACGTGCTGAAGGTGTCCCGGGAGAAGACCGAGATTGGGATTCTCAGGCGGCTCGCGGTACCCAGCCAGGTAATCTGGCCGAACCGGTACGCCGAGTTCCAGACGTTCCTCAAGGCCGTGGACGACGCGGAATCGGGACAGCTCTCGGTCACGCTTCCGCCATGACGGGCTTTTCGCGGGAGCGGCATTGATTTAGACTGAACCCACGCGTGAGGTGGACGGGGATGGGCCATCCGCTGAAGGATTTCGTCGTGCCCTTCCAGAAGGGCGACGTGGTGTTCAAAGAAGGCGATCCCGGCTCGGAGATGTTCATCGTCCAGTCGGGCATCGTCGAGATCTTCCGCACCATCAACGGGGAGAAGTGTTTCCGAAGGCTCTTCGAGAAGGGCGACTTCTTCGGGGAGATGAGCCTCCTGGAGCAGGTCCCCCGCTCCGCCACCGCGGAGGTGGTGGAGGACGCGGAGATCATCGTCATCAACGGAAGCACCTTCCACCAGATGGTGCAGAGCAACATCGAGATCGCCGTGCGGATGCTGCGCAAGCTCTCCGGGAGGCTGAGGGAGACCACGGACGAGCTCGAGAACGCGCTCCTCCTCCAGGGCCTCACGCACGTGCCGAAGCCCGCCGAACTCCCCGCCGGTGGGCCTCCCCAGGAGGACGCCGAGGCAAAGCCCCCGGTGCTGGCCCAGTTCCTCGTGGAGGGGACCCTGCGGGTCTTCAGCATTTTCAAGGACGTGTCCCTCATCGGGCGCCGGGACCCCGTCACGGGCATCGTCCCCGACGTGGACCTGACCGAGGAGGACGTGAAGCGGAGCGTATCCCGCCGCCACGCCAAGGTCATCCACAGCAACGGCCAGTTCTACCTCGTGGAGGAGGTCGGCACGCTCAACGGCACCTTCATCGGAGGGAAACGCATTCCGACGGGGGTGCTCACGCCCATCAAGTCGGGAATCCAGGTGGGCTTCGGGACGCTCCGGCTCAAGTTCGTGGAACGGACGGCGAGGGGGGGAATCGAATGACGGAGAGGCTGGTCATCGTGGGGGGCGTGCGGACGCCCATGGCGGAGTACAACGGCCACCTGGCGCACCTTTCGGCGGTGGACCTCGGGGTCCACGCCTCCAAGGCCGCCTTCGAAAAGACGGGCGTCGGCCCCGGCGACGTGGATCACGTGATCTTCGGAAACGTCCTCCAAACGGGGAACGACGCGATCTACCTGACCCGCCACATCGGCCTCAAGTCGGGCGTGCCCATCGAGGTCCCCGCCCTCACCGTGAACCGCCTGTGCGGGTCCGGGTTCCAATCCCTCGTGAGCGGCGCGCACCTCATCCGGATGGGGGAGGCGTCCACGGTGCTCTGCGGGGGCACCGAGAGCATGAGCAACGCGCCCTTCGTCGTGAGGGGCGTGCGGCAGGGCCTGAGGCTCGGGCACGCCCCCTTGGTGGACACCCTCATGGAGTCTCTCCGGGACCCCTACTGCGATCTGCCCATGGCGGTGACGGCCGAGAATCTGGCCCAGCGGTACGGGATCGCGCGGGAGGAGCAGGACGCCCTCGCCTTGAGGTCCCAGCAGACGGCGGAAGCGGCCGTCCGGGCCGGGCGCTTCGCCGACGAGGTCGCCCCGATCCGGCTGGAGGATCGGAAAAAGGGCGCCTACGAGTTCACCGAGGACACCCACCGGAAACCCGACACCACCGCCGAGGCCCTGGCCAAGCTCCGGCCAGTCTTCCGAAAGGACGGCACGGTGACGGGCGGAAACGCCTCGGGAATCGTGGACGGCGCCGCCGCCATGGTCCTCTGCGGAGAGGCGACGGCCCGCGAAAGGGGCTGGCCCACGCTGGGGTACCTGCGGGCGTGGTCCTACGCCGCCGTCCCACCCGAGATCATGGGTTTCGGCCCCGTCCCGGCCATCGGAAAGCTCCTCTCGGCCGAGGGGCTGACCGTCAAGGACATCGACCTCTTCGAGGTCAACGAAGCCTTCGCGGCCCAGTACCTCGCCTGCGAGAAGGCGCTCGGGCTGGACCGGGAGCGAACGAACGTCAACGGCGGCGCCATCGCCCTCGGGCACCCCCTCGGGGCCACCGGGGCGCGGCTCACCCTGACGCTCCTGTGGGAGATGAGGCGGCGCGGGGCCCGTCTCGGCGTCGCCTCGGCGTGCATCGGAGGCGGGCAGGGTATGGCCGTTCTCCTGGAAGCCCCCGCGTCCTGAACGAGGAGTCTCCGATGGAACTGACGAACCTCTTGTACGAAGCCTCCGAAGGCATCGCCGTCATCACGGTGAACCGCCCCGACAAGCTGAACGCCCTCAACCGGGAGACCCTGAAGGAGCTCGCCCAGGTCCTCCAGGCAGCGGAGGAGGACGCCTCGGTGAAGGCCGTCCTCGTGACGGGCGCGGGGGAGAAGGCCTTCGTGGCCGGCGCGGACATCTCCGAAATCGCCTCGCTGGACGCCCAGGCGGGGAGGAATTTCGCCCTCTTCGGACAGAACCTCTTCCGCTCCCTGGAGACCTTCACCAAACCCGTCATCGCCGCGGTCAACGGGTTCGCCCTCGGCGGGGGGTGCGAACTCGCGCTCGCCTGCGACTGGCGCTTCGCCGGAGAGAGCGCGCAGATCGGCGTCCCCGAGATACTCCTCGGGATAATCCCGGGAGCGGGCGGCACGCAGAGGCTCCCCCGTCTCATCGGCCCGGCGAAGGCCAAGGAGATGATCTTCTCCGGGCGTTTCTACGACGCGAAGACGTGTCACGCATACGGGGTCGTCGACAAGGTCGTGGAGGGAGAAGGCTCGGCGGTCATCGCCGAGGCTCAGAAGGTCGCCAAGCGTTACGCGACCAAATACCCGCCTTTCGCGCTGTCCATGGCCAAGCGCGCGGTGAACAACGGCATGAACTGCTCGCTCACCGACGGCCTGGTAATAGAGGCCCAGGGTATCGCGCTCTGCTTCTCGACCGAGGACCAGAAGGTCGGCATGCGCACCTTCATCGAGAAGGGGCCCGGGCAGGCGGAGTTCGCGGGGAAATAGCCGCTGGGGGCGCGGCGGCCTCGAAGGCTGGTCGTGTCGCCGTTGACTTGATAGTATATGTGCGCTTTTGCCGGTCTACAACGAGAATGTTCCTGAAAGGAGGATACATTGATCGACTTCGAACTCACTGAAGAGCAAAGAGCAGCCGTAGATATGGCCCACGACTTTGCGCTCAACGAGCTCCGACCGATCGCGGCGGAGTGGGACCAGAAGGGCGAATTCCCGAGAGATCTTATCCTGCCGAAGGCGGCCCAGGCGGGCCTGCCGACCGCGGGGATCCCCGAGGAGTACGGCGGCGGCGGGCTGGACCCGCTGACCAGCGCCATGGTCTTCGAGGAGATGGCCTGGGGGTGCGCCGGACTCGCGACGAGCATCGGCGCGAACAGCCTCGCTACGGCCCCGATCCAGATCGCAGGCACGGAGGAGCAGAAGCAGAAGTGGCTGCCTCCGCTGTGTGACCCGAAGAACCCCAAGCTGGCGGCCTTCGCACTGACCGAGCCCGGTGCGGGCAGTGACGTGTCGGCCATAGCGACAACGGCCAAGAAGGACGGCGACAAGTGGATCCTCAACGGCCAGAAGTGCTTCATCACCAACGGTGGCATCGCCGAGGCCTACACGGTCTTCGCGCAGACGGACCAGGGCCTGTCGGGTTTCATCGTCGATGGGACCCAGGAGGGCGTCAAGATGGGGCGCCACGAGGACAAGCTGGGCATCCGCGCCTCTCACACGGCCGAGGTCTTCTTCGAGAACGCCGTGGTGGACGAGGGCGATATGCTGGGGGCTCCCGGCAGCGCGTTCGTTACCGTCATGCAGACCCTCGACCAGACGCGCGCCGGTGTCGCGGCGCTCGCGGTCGGCGTGGCGCGGGCGGCCTTCGAGGAGGCCAACGCGTACGCCAAGGAGCGAGTGCAGTTCGGTAACCCGATCATGGTCAACCAGGCGATCAGCTTCATGCTCGTCGACATGCTGATGAACATCGAGGCCGGAAGGCGCCTCTACTACTACGCGGGCTTCCTGGCGAACAAGATGGCCGCTACGGGCAAGGCCTCGCGTCGCCTGTCGGTCGCGAGCTCGATTGCCAAGGCGTTCTGCGGCGACATGGCCATGAAGGTCACGGTCGACGCGGTACAGGTGCTGGGCGGCTACGGGTACATGAAGGACTACCCAGTGGAGAAGTACATGCGTGACGCCAAGATCATGCAGATCTACGAGGGCACGGCCCAGATACAGCGCTACGTCATCGCGGCGAACCTGATGGGCATCAAGGAGCACAAGCAGTAAGCCAGGAACTGGCTCTTCGACACACACGGCGCCGGGCCTCGTGCCCGGCGTCCGTGCATCTCAGGCACGCCGCGGGCCGGCCCCTCCAATCTGCTATCATTCGCCTATGGACGTAGACCTCAAGAAG
>JBFLVU010000133.1:0-8035 GCA_040758175.1 Acidobacteriota bacterium
GCCCTGCGCGGCGGTCTGTAGCGTAAGATGGGCCGCGGCCTCGCCCCCGCTGCCCACCCATCTCCGACTCGAAGAAGTCCTTTGCACACGTCCGACGCGTCACGTCCGGAGTAAGAGCAAGACAACAGGATCCAAGGTCGGAATGAACAGGGGCAGGGGCGAAGCCCTATTACCCGGGCGGGGCGGGCTGCCCTTCGGCGGTGCGCGCGGTGTTTTCGGCCATCTGCCCCAGGAGCATCGCGGCCACGATGAGGGCACCCCCCATCAGGCCGCGCGCGCCGAGGTGTTCCCCGCCGAGGAGTACGGCGAACAGGCCCGCAAAGACCGGCTCCATCGTGAAGATGACGGCCGTTTGGATGGGGGAGGTGTGGCGCTGAAAGGTGGTCTGGACGTAGTAGGCCAGGGCGGTGGCGAGGAGGGCCGTGAGAAGGATGCCCCGTAGGGCGGGGGATGGGATGGGCCAGACCGAGCCCAGGCCGGGAACCGAGAAGATCCAGGCGAGGACCGCCACCGTGGCGACTTGAGCGAGGGTGAGGACGCCGGTGTCGTGGCGGCGGGCCATGTGGGACGTGAGGAGAAGGTGCACCGCGTACACGGCGGCGCAGCAGACGCTGAGAAGGTCGCCGAGGTTGAAGGGCTCTCCTCCCCTTGGCCAGGACAGAAAGCCAAGCCCTCCAGTGGCCAGCACCACGGCGGCCCACGTCCCGGCGGGCGGCGACTTTCGGGTCAGTGCGACTTGAAACACCGGAGTGAGGATGACGAAGAGGCCCGTGATGAAGCCGCTGTGGGCGGCGCTGGTGTAGAGGAGGCCCAGGGTCTGGAAGGCGTAACCCGAGAAGAGGGCGGTTCCCATGAGGACGCCCCCCCGAACGGCATCTGGCGTGACGGCACGCAGGCGGCGCAGGAGGAAGGGCGAGAGAATCGCCGCCGCCAGGGTGAAGCGCACGGCGAGGAAGGGGAAGACCGGATAGGCGGCCACGGACTCTTTGACGAGGAGGAAGCTCCAGCCCCAGATGGCCGTCACCGCCACGAGGGCCAGCACCGGCAGGGTCCGCCCTCCCGTTGCGCCGTTCATCCCCGATGCCCCGGCAGGGCTTCCGCCTGCGCCGCCTCGAAGGCATCACCCCGTCCCGCTCTCCGGGCCACGCGCCCTCCTTATCGAAGCAAGGGGGCCATCTCCGCGGAGACGGCCCCCCGAATCGCGACTCGTCCGTTTCAGGCCAGGACCTTGCCGACGGTCTCCACGGCCCAGTCGATCTCCTCCTTGGTGATCACGAGGGCCGGAGCGAAGCGTATGACTTGCTCGTGGGTGTCCTTCGCCAGGATGCCGAGCTCCATCATTTTCATGCAGTAGGGGCGCGCGGGGCCAGCGGAGTCACGGATGACGACGCCGATGAGGAGGCCCTTTCCCCGGACCTTCTCGATTCGGGGGCTGTTCAGAGCGCGGAGGCGGTCCATGAAATAGGGACCCAGTTCGGCGGAGCGCTTGTCGAGGGCCTCGTCCCGAAGGACTTCAAGGGCCGCCTTGGAGATGGCCGCCGCCAGGGGATTTCCTCCGAAGGTGGACCCGTGATCGCCGGGCGTGAACACGCCCATGACGGGCTCGTCGGCCACGATGGCGGAAACCGGGAAGAGGCCTCCGCCCAGGGCCTTTCCGAGGATCATGACGTCGGGCTTCACGGCCTCCCAGTCGCAGGCGAACCAGCGGCCCGTACGGCAGAAGCCGGTCTGAACCTCGTCCGCCAGCATCAGGACGTTGTTCTTCGAGCAGATTTCACGGACGACCTTGAGGTACCCCTCCGGGGGCACCACGACGCCGGCCTCGCCCTGGATGGGCTCCACGAGGAAACCGACGGTGTTGGGCGTGATGGCCGCCTCCAGGGCCCGCGCGTCCCCGTAGGGAATCATGGGAAAGCCGGGGGTGTGGGGGCCGAAGCCGTCCCGGGTCTGCTTGTCGGAGGAGAAGCCCACGATGGTGGTGGTTCGGCCGTGGAAGTTCTGTTCGCAGACCACGATCTCCTGCTTGCCCTCGGGGACTCCCTTCACGTACTGGCCCCACTTGCGCGCGGCTTTGATGGCCGTCTCAACGGCCTCCGCTCCGGTGTTCATGGGAAGGGCCTTCTGGTAGCCCGTGATCTCGCACAGAAGCTTGAGCCACGGGCCCATCTGGTCGTTGTGAAAGGCGCGTGAAGTGAGGGTGACCCGGTCGGCCTGCGCCTTGAGGGCTTCCACGATCTTGGGGTGGCGGTGCCCCTGGTTCACGGCCGAATAGGCGGAGAGGCAGTCGAGGAATTTCTTGCCTTCCACGTCCCAGACCCAGCAGCGCTCGGCGCGCTGAATGACGACCGGGAGCGGGTGGTAGTTGTGGGCGCCGTAGCGCTCGTCCACTTCGATGAACTCGTGGGTGGTGCACGTCATGGGGGACCTCCGGAATCGCGAGGAAGCCGGCGAGGCCCCGCGGCGGTCGCCCCGGGAACTTCCCGCCGGTGGTCAGAGGCCCATGCTAGCAGAAACCGCGAGGGAAATCCAGCAGTTACGGGCTCGGGGCGCCCCTCAAACGTGGTTTCTCAACATGAGTTCCTTGGGGGAGGGCTCCAGGTAAGTTTGGCCCCGTAGGTAGGTCACCGAATGGAGGCGCACGTAGTGGCGGACGAGGGTGAGGGGTACGACGAGGGGCACGAGGCCCGCCGCGTAGTCTTCGAGGACGCCGTGGAGCTCCCGGCGCTCTTCGGGGGAAAGCGCTTCCCGGAGGTATCCGGCAATGTGCTGGAGGACGTTGAGGTTCTTCTTGGTCGTGGCCAGCCGCGTCAGCGAGCCCATGAAGGTGCGGGCGTATTCCAGGGAGACTTCCGCCCGCGGCCGGCCCTTTGCGCCGGCCACGAGTCGCCCCAA
The DNA here is from genome assembly GCA_040758175.1 of Acidobacteriota bacterium. Lineage (GTDB taxonomy): Bacteria > Acidobacteriota > UBA4820 > UBA4820 > DSQY01 > JBFLVU01. Next base: position 2,893 of record JBFLVU010000133.1, read on the forward strand.
TTGGGAATATCCCTTTGGATCGTGGGCGAGGAGAAGGAGCTTCTCGGCCGTGTGAAAGGCCACAAGTCCGCCCACCGTCCAACGTCCCGAGAAGAGGGCCTTCAGGCGCCGGTAGGCGAAGACGCGCACGAAGAAATTGTCGCGAAGTCGCGGGTCGTTCAGCCGCCCCTCCTCCTCCACGGGAAGGAGGGGTAAGGCCCGGAGGAGTTCCTCGGCGAAGAGGCCCCGGCCGTTCCGTTCCGCCATGCCCTTCTCGCCGTAGACCCGCACCCGCTCCATGCCGCAGGAGGGCGAGTCCTTTTTTAGGATGTAGCCTGACAGATCCTCCGCGGCCAGGGCGTCCACCTGCCTCCTGGCGTAGGCCTCCATGGCCTCCGTGTGGTCCGTTTTGCTCTTGGGGGCCACGAGGCGGATGGCCTCCCCATGCCGCTCCAGTCGGATGGACTCCCGGGGCGTTCCCATCCCGACCTCCACCTCCGGGCAAATGGGAACGTAGGTGACGAATGGGCCCACCGTGTCGGTGAGGAAATGATCGTGCTTGTGGCCGCCGTCGAAGCGTACGTTTTGGCCCAAAAGGCACGCGGAAATCCCGACGCGGACCTCTTCTCTCGGCGGGACCGGTTGGAGTCTGGCTTCAGAGTCCACGAGCACCTCCAGGAGGTTGTGAAACCGAGCGGGAGAGGGAACCCCGCGCCTGGCGGCGCGGCGCCCCTCTCCCATGACCCCACCCGAACCCTACTCTACTTCGGTTCCGGATCCGAGAAAAGCCCCCTGTTCCGCCCCGCCGCGGGAACAGGAGCGAATCCTGTCCCGATGCAAAGGAGGTGCCCGAGGACGCGGCATCGGGCCTCGGGTTCATGGGGTCCTCGAAGCGGGGGGAACGGGGCCGTTGGAAGACACGAACTTCCGTGGAAGAATGAGGGCGTGGTCCGGATGTTGGACGGCGGAGGCGCGCGCCGAAGAGCCCGAAGGGGCCCAGGCGGAAGAACTGGGGAGGTCGGCATGGCAGGGGAGACTCCGGAGGAACGGACCCTCGTTACCCTTACCGTGGGGCCCTTGGAAAAAGTGGCGCTTGCGGATGCGGCGAAAGGTCTCGGGATGGAGGAGCCGTTTCGGAGCGCCGTGTCGCCCAAGGGAAGACGCTTCGCCGTCACACTCGAGGAGGAGGACTGGGAGGAACTGGCCGGATTGCTCTCGGTGACTTCGAATCGCGCGCGGAACGCGGAAAAGCAGAAGCTCCTGGACGCCCTCATCGAACGGATCGAGGACGCCCTTCTGGTAGATCCGGGAGACGACGAGGAGAGCTGACCCGGGGCCTGGGGAACAGTCTCCCCCTCGGGGGGGTTCTTGTCGCGGAGGGTCGAGCGTGTCCGGCGTCCGCGAAGGCATGGAAGGGATCGTAAGGGAGGCGCAGGAGACCATCTGCCGGGCACTCGAGTCCCTGGATGGAGGGCGCTTCGGGAGCGAAACGTGGGAGCGCCCGGGGGGCGGGGGAGGCCTGAGCCGGGTTCTGGAAGGCGGGCGGGTCCTCGAGAGGGCCGGGGTGAACGTTTCCGCCGTTCACGGAACGCTCTCCACCGCCTCCGCCCGCGCCATGGGCGGCGGAAGGGACCTTCCGGGGGATGACCTCTCCTTCCATGCGGTGGGCCTGAGCCTGGTTCTTCACCCCCGCAACCCCCACGCTCCCACGGCCCACGCCAACTACCGCTACATCGAACGCGGATCGGCAGAGGCACCCGGTTTCTGGTGGTTCGGAGGCGGATCGGACCTTACCCCGTACCTCCTGTACGAGGAGGACGCGAGGCACTTCCACCGGGTTCTAAAGGAGGTCTGCGACCGCCATGATCGGGACTTCTACCGCCGCTTCAAACAGGCCTGCGACGAGTACTTCTACCTGCCCCACCGGGGGGAGGCTCGGGGGGTCGGCGGCATCTTCTTCGACGACCTCCGGGACCGGCCCGCGGAGGACCTGCTCGCCTTCGCGGCCGAATGCGCCGGTGCCTTTCTGGATTCCTACCTTCCCCTTCTCGAGCGAAGGTGTCGGGAGCCGCACACAGAAGCGGAGCGGACCTGGCAGCTCCTCCGTCGAGGCCGATACGTAGAGTTCAATCTCCTGTACGATAGGGGCACGCGCTTCGGACTCGACACCGGGGGAAGAATCGAGAGCATCCTGGTGTCCCTTCCCCCTCTGGCCCGGTGGGAGACCTGGAAGGAACCCCCGCGGGACAGCCCCGAAGGACGCCTCATGGAAGTCCTGCGCCGGCCGCGAGCGTGGGCACGTTAGGCTACGAATCAGGGAAGGGATGGCGATCATGGCCGAATTCGAGAAGCAGACGTTCATGCCGGTCCCGCCCGGGGAACTCTTCGAGTGGCACGCGCGGGAGGGAGCTTTCGAGCGCCTGGTGCCTCCCTGGCAGACCGTTCGCGTGCTCTCCCGCTCCGGCGGCATCGGACCTGGCGGGCGGGTGGAGCTGGCGGTCCGGAAGGGCCCCCTCTGGCTCCGCTGGCGCGCGGAACACGGCGAATGGGAGGAAGGCCGCTTCTTCACGGACCGCCAAGTGAGCGGGCCCTTCAAGCGGTGGGAACACCGCCACGAGTGTCTGCCGGGCGAGGGGGGAGGGAGCCTCCTGAAGGACAGGTTGGCGTACGAAGTGCCCTTCGGCATCGCGGGGCGGTGGCTGGGAGGCGGGCTGGTTTCCAGGGACGTGGAGCGCCTCTTCGCCTACCGGCACCGCCGAACCGCGGCCGACCTCTCCCGGCACGCGGCCTTTGCCGGCTGTCCTCGCCTCTCGGTGGCCGTGACGGGGTCATCGGGCCTCGTGGGGAGGGCCCTGTGTGCCTTTCTGTCCACCGGCGGACACCGGGTCCTGCGTCTGGTACGCCGCCCGGCAGAAGCCGGGGAAGTCCGCTGGGATCCGGCCAGGGGGGAGATGGACGGGGCTTCCCTGGAGGGGCTTGACGCGGTCGTGCACTTGGCCGGAGAGAACATCGCCTCCGGCCGTTGGAACGGACGGCGGAAGACCGCCATACGGGACAGCCGCGTGGCCGGCACCGGTTTTCTGTGCCGCTCCCTGGCCGCCTTGAGGGTCAAGCCTCGGTCTTTGATCTGCGCCTCCGCTGTCGGCTATTACGGCGACCGCGGCGAGGTGGAACTCACCGAAAGCAGCCCCGCGGGAACGGGCTTTCTCAGCGAGGTATGCCGGGACTGGGAGGCCGCCGCCGAGCCCGCCAGGGAGGCGGGCATCCGGGTGGCTCACGCCCGCATCGGTGTCGTCCTGAGCGCCGCGGGCGGAGCCCTTCCCAAGATGCTTCCGCCCTTCTTGGCGGGCCTTGGAGGCCACGTTGGCTCGGGACGCCAGTTCATGAGTTGGATCTCCCTGGACGATCTCGTGGGGCTCCTGCACCATCTCCTCTTTTCGGGCATGGACGGGCCCGTCCATGCCACGGCGCCCTCTCCCGTCACGAGCCGAGACTTCGCCCGAATCCTCGGGAAGGTCCTGCGCCGGCCCGCCGTCCTCCCTTTGCCCGGCTTCGCGGTAAGGGCTCTCTTCGGAGAAATGGGGGAGGCCCTCCTGCTGAGCGGGGCCAGGGTCCTTCCGAAAAGGGCCTTGGAGGACGGCTTCCGCTTCCAGACCCCGGACCTGGAAACGGCTCTGCGGGTGGAACTGGGCCGAGAATAAGCGTCCCATCTTCGCCCCGAGGGGACGACCGGCCCTTCCGTTCGGTCTCTGCAAGGTTCGGTTTCCGTGAGGCATTGGAAATCGTGGAGCCCCCTTCGCTAGAATGGCCCTATCCGGAAGGGGAGGGGCCATGTCGAAGAGGAGCCACGCCGCGCGGCGCCGCCACAAGGTCATGATTCACAGACAGACCCCGCCTGGAGCCCCGCCCGGAACCCTCGTGGCGGATCCTGCCGCGCCGAAGCCCCTCCTCCACGTCGTCGCGTACGGTCCTGACGGATTCCGCGAGGTCGAAACGGAGGACCCCGAGGCCCTCGTCGCGTACTTGGGAAAATGGCCCGTCCTGTGGGTCCACGTGGAGGGGCTGGGAGACGCACAAGTCATCGCACGGTTGGGGGCCCTCTTTCACCTGCACCAGCTGGCCCTGGAGGACGTCCTCCACACCCACCAGCGGCCGAAGGTGGAGCAGTACCCGGAGAGCGTGTTCGTCGTGGCCCGGCCTCTCCTTTTGAATGACCGCCTTGACTCGGAGCAGATGAGCCTTTTCCTGGGCAAGGGCTTCGTCGTCTCGTTTCAGGAGAGGCGGGGCGTGGGCCCCGATGACCCCGTCCGGGAGAGAATCCGGCTGGGCGCCGGGCGCATCCGTTCGGAAGGAACTGATTTCCTCGCCTACGCCCTCCTGGATGCCGTGATCGACGGGTGTTTTCCCATCCTCGAGCGCTACTGGGAAAAGCTTGCCACCCTGGAAGAGAACCTTCTGGTCCAGCCGACGCCAACCCTCGTGGCGCGGATCCACGAATCCAAGAGGGACCTGTTGGCCGCCCGTCGCAGCGTCTGGCCCCTGCGCGACGCTCTTTCGGCCCTTTACCGTGACCCCAGCCCCTATCTGGGTGACGAAGTACGGGTCTATTTAAGGGACTGCTACGACCACGTGATCCAGATCATCGACGTGGTGGAGACCTTTCGGGAGGTCGTTCTCGGGATGACGGACCTCTACCTGTCCAGCCTGAGCAACCGGATGAACGAGATCATGAAGGTGCTGACCATCATCTCCACGATCTTCATTCCCTTGTCCTTTATTGCGGGTCTTTACGGAATGAACTTTGACAGGTCCGCGTCTCCCCTCAACATGCCGGAGCTGAGTTGGCGGTGGGGGTACCCCTTCGCCCTTGGGCTCATGGGAGTCACGGCCCTGGGCCTCCTCGCCTTCTTCCGCTGGAAGGGGTGGATGGGTGGAGGGGATAAGGAAGGGGGAATCCGGGAATAGGGGACAAGGAAACTAGGGGATTAGGGGACTAGGGGACTTCAGAGGGCTTCGCCTTAACCTACTCACCTACTGACCTACTGACCTACTCACCCTTCACATTCCCAATCCCGAGTCGCGGCGCAGGAGGCCTTCCTTTCGGTGGCGCTCGAGGGCCAGCTGGATGAGGCGGTCCAGGAGGCGGGAATAGGGAAGGCCTGAG
>JBFLVU010000134.1:0-7995 GCA_040758175.1 Acidobacteriota bacterium
GGGAGGAGGACCTTCGAAAAGGGAAGGGAAAAGCCGCCGGAACGGTGATGGCGGATGGCCCTCGCCGGCCCTCGCCTCCGAATCCGGCCTCCCCCGCTTCGATCCTCTTGTTCGTCCTCCGATTCTTCCCTTACTTATCCCCCCGCCCGTAGATCTGAAACGCGGCCCAATAATAGGGCGGTAGTGGCAGGCCGGTGGCCCTCCCCTCCCGCAGGTCGGACTGGGCCTTCCTCAGGGCCTCGGCGGGGCTCGCGCCTTTCCCCAGGTGGACGTAGAAAGCGCCCATCATGCGCGCCGTCGTGGAATCCTCCACCTTCCACAGGGAGGCGGCGACGGCGGGCGCGCCCGCGGCGTGAAAGGCGCGCACGAGGCCCAGGAGGCCCTCTCCCGCCACTTCCCTCCCGAGGCCCGTCTCGCAGGCCGATAAAACCACGAGGCGCGCAGGCGTTCGGATCTCCTGGAGAACTTCCCAGGCGCGCACCCGCCCGTCCTCTTCGGGACGGCCGCCGGCCCGTTCCTTGAGGAGGAGGCAGGAATTCAATGGAAAGCGGCCGTCCAGATTGGCGTGGCAGGCAAAGTGCAGGACCGACGCCGAAGTGGCCGACTCTCGGAAGCGCGCTTCCGTCGCCTCCTCCCCCGTGAAGAATCGGCACTCCCGCCCGAGCCCGGCGAGTTCGTGGGCTTCGGGGAGCGTGGCGCTCAGGTTCGGGCGAGACGCGCCGCCCTCTCCGCCCCATGCGAAGGCCGCCGCGACCCCGCCTACTGGATTCTTCCCAAGCCCCTCGCCCAGCTCCACGTAGGCCGTGGCGGACGGGGAGATGGAGAGAGTCTTCATGGCCCCGAGGAACGCCCCCTCTCGCCCCGGGCTCAGGACGCCAAAGGGAAGGGCGTGAAGTGGACCGTCGGGCACGATCACGAGGTGGCGCGAGGGGCCGACGAGCGCCTCGGCGGGACCCAGGAGGAGATCGTACAGGTCCTGCCCGCGGGCCGTGACCCTCTGGGTGCCGCGCGCCGGGCTCCGGGCCTCCAGAATGGCCTTCCGAAAGGCCTTGACCTTGTCGCCGAGCGCGTCCCGTCCGACGGGAAGCGCAACCGCCCGAAAGCCTCCGCCAGAGGCCACGGCGAAGAGGCGCGTGGAAGACTCCCCCACCGAATAGGCCACAAGGCAGACCCCCTCGGGGAGCCTCCCGCACACGCCATCAATCCCGAGAGGTTGGGGATACGCAAGGGCGGCGTAGGCCGGAGACGCCTGGCGCACTTTGAAGGCCAAGGCCGCACGTTCGGCCCGGAGCTCGGAGAGGCGGAGAGTCAACCGCTTCCACGGTTCGGGATCGCTCTCCCCCCCCGTCTCCGCCAAGGCCTCCATGACCCGCCCGCAGGCTCGGTCGAGACGGCGCCCCTCCCGCGCCAGGTCCGGGGGCACCTGGAGGGTCTGGAGCAAGTCCCTCTCCCCGAGAATCTCGAGAAGGACCCTGGCCTTCCCACGCTCAAACACCGAGAAGGCCTCCCTGCCTCGCGCGGCGGAGAGGAGGCGGTCCATGGCCTCCTCGTAAAAGGGAAGCGCGCCCGAACGGTACTCGGCGCGCACCTCGTGGGAGCCTCCCAGGCGGCCCATCTGGGCGTCGAGCGCGTCCAACGCGCGCAAAGACCACGCGATGGCCTCCTCCTTTTTCCCTTCCAGGGCGGCCACCGCCCCCAGCGCCCGAAGGACCTCCGCCTCGGCCATACTGCCGGGCGCCAAGCGGGCGCGGATGGAAAGGGCTTCTTCGAGAAAGGCCCTGGAGCCGGCGGCGTCGCCGGCCCTCACGTCCAGGAGGCCCTGTTGGACCAGGGCCCCGGCCAGCCCCAGGCTCCCAGGCGCCGCCTTGCGGAACAGGGCCGCAGAACGCTCGAAGCGTGACCTCGCCTCCGCCGGGTCCCCCGCGCGCAGGGCCTCCGTGCCCAGGTTGAAATGGCTTCCCGCGGCGCCCGCCCCCTCGGGGGCCAGGGACTCCTCGATGGCCAGGGCCCGGAGGTGGACCTCCCGGGCCTCCACTCCCTTTCCCTGGGCACCCAGCACGGCCCCGAGATTGCTCAAACAGGAGGCCAGATCCAGGCTGTCGGGGGCCTTCTTCTCCATGAGGCCGACGGCGCGCGCGTACCACGCCCCGGCTTGGACGGCGTCGCCCCGCGATTCGGCCACCCCCGCCAGGTTGTTCAGGCTCGCGGCCACGGCCGGGCCCTCCGGGTCGTGCCGCTCTCGAAGAGCGAGGGCCTCCCGGTGGCAGGATTCGGCCTTGGCGAGGTCTCCCCGCTCGTGGGCGATGAGACCGAGATTGTTCAGCGAATTGGCCAGGACGAGGCTTCCGGGATCGAGGCGCCGTTGGATGTCCAAGGCCCTCCCGACGTAGCCCTCGGCTTCGGGAAGGTCGCCCAGGTTTCGGTGGACGCTGCCCAGATTGGAGAGGACCTTGCTGGAGCCCACGCCCCCCGGGTCGGCCTTCTCGAAAAGAGCCAGGGCCTCGGCGTAGAGGGCCGCGGCCCCGTCGAAGTCCGCCCGGGCGAAGGCGATTCCGCCCAGGCTATTCAGGCTCTCGGCCTCGTCGGGGCTCCCCGGGGCCAGTTTCCGGCGAAGGGCCAGCGCCTCGCGGTGGGGCCCTTCGGCGGCGGACAGGTCCCTCCGCACCCAAGCGGCGGCCCCTTGCCTGTAAAGGCATTCGGCGCGCCACAAATCCGACTCGCCAAACTTTTGCGCGCAGGCCGCGGCGGCCCGGGCGAAGGCCTCCCCCGCGCCCGCCAGGTCGCCCTTTTTCCGGAGCAGGTTGCCCCTTTCCAGGAGGATCCCGGGGAGGACCTCGGGTGCCAGATCGCCCGCGAGGGCTTCAGCATCCCCTAGAGCACTCAGGGCCTCTTGCCAACGTTTTTCGGCCGCCGCGGTCCAGGCGGCCTGGACCTTCTCCCAGCACGCGCCGAGGGGGTCGCCCTCGCGGGCGGGGCGCACCTTGAGCCCCCCGCGGCCCGGCCCAAGGTCCCACCGGGCCGGCGTTCCATTCCTCTGGCCTTCAAGTACTGCGGAGCCCCATCCCGCCCGCAAGGCCTCGAACCTTTCCCACGCGTAGGGGGAGGACAGGCTCACCCACTCGCCCGGACGCCCGTCCTGCTCAAGGACCACCGCCCGTGCGAGACGATCACCCGCCGTAAGGCCTGCCTTCTCGGGAGCCGAAAGGGGCGCGACGGACTCCACGACCACCTCGGCCCGAAGCGCCAGGAGGGCAAACCCCGCAAGAACCGCCGTCAGGGCGATCCCCCATCTTCCGTTCCCCGATCCCGGTCTCCCTCGGCTCATCGAAACCTCCCTTGCCCGCCCCTTCCTGAGATACAATGGTCGTCGCGCAGAGGGCCCTTCGGAACGGAACGCCGCGGGAGAGACGGCGTCCGCGCCAAATGCCCCAAGGTCCATCGCGCACGGGGGAAGCGGATGCTGGAGACGGGCCCCGGGGCCTCGAACGTAGCCTTGCCCGACGACCCGGCCTTTTCCGAGGTGTACGATCGCCACAGGTCGTGGGCCGTCGGGTACTTCGTGCGCAAAGGCTTTCCGAGGGATCAGGCCCTCGAATTCACCCAGGACGTCTTCCTGTGCGTGTATCTCAACCAGAAGCACCTGGAGCCGGAGGAGCGCCGGGTGCCCTGGCTGGTGACGGTGGTGAAGAACAAGGCCATCTCCGAACATCGTCGGCGCGCCTTCCAGGGGAGGCACCTGTCCCTGGTGGAGCCGCCTGTCGAGGCCCTCGACGACCTGGCTCCGAATCCCGAGGGCCGGGCGGCGTCCTTCGAGGAGATCGCGGCGCTTCACGCCCGCATCCGGGAGATGCCCGAAAGGATGCGCCGCTGCCTCCTCCTTCGGTACGTCCACGACCTCGGGCCCCAGGAGGCGGCGGACCTTCTCGGCCTGTCGGTGAACACCGTGAAGACCCACCTGCGGCGGGGACTCGACTTCCTCCGGGCGGGCCTCGGCCCCGCCGGCCAGGGGGACCCGTGAACCGCGACGACCTGCGCCGTGCCCTGGAGCCCTACGGCCTGGAAGGGGGGCCGTGTCCCTCCCCGGAAGAGGTCCTCGCCCTCGCCGCGGGAACCATGAAGGACCGGGACGCGGAGCCGCTTCGCGCCCACCTTGCCTCCTGCCCGGCGTGTCTGGAAACGTGGCTGGACGGGCGGTCCCTGTCCCCTTCCTCCCTGCGGCCGTCGACGCGAGGTCGGGAGGAGCACGGGGGGCGGAGACGCCGGGACTGGGCTCTGGCGGCCTCTCTCGCCGTGGCCGCCCTCGGGGCGGGCGGTTCCCTCTGGATGTGGCGGGAGGCGCGCGCCGAGAATCTCAGGCTCGCCGCCGAGATGGCCCGGCTTCAGATCTCCGCCTCCTCCCCCGCTCCGGCGCGCCTCGTGGAGCTTCTCCCGGACACCTTCGCGGTCCGGGGGGGCACGGAGGGGCTTCCGTCCCTGCCTTCGGGCGAGGCCGCGGCCCTGCTCCTCACCACCCTCGAACCCCTGCCCGAAGGCGTCGTCGCACGCCTCACGGGCCCCTCGGGCCGGGAAGTCTGGCGGGGCCCCCTCCCCTCTTCGGACGGCGCTCCGTCGCTTCTCCAGGTGCCCCCCGGACTCCTTCCTCCCGGCCCCGCCTCGGTGGACCTCCTCGACCCCGCCACCGGCGCTCTCCTCCTCCGCTTCCCCTTTGTCATTCGCTGATCGCTGTTGGCGGCACCGTTTTTTCCGGCTCCCCGCCATTCACCCCAAGGGGAGGACCGTGCGTGTTTCGGGGATGAGAGACCCCGTTGGCGGGGTGGAGGGAGCGTCGAACAACGCCCGAAGGAGCGGCCCATGACTCGAAGCAAGGGAAGAGGCTACAAGGCGTGCGTCATCTTTTTGGCGGCCATGTCGCTCGGCTGGGCGGCCTGGGCCCAGGCGGGAACGGCCTACGCCTGGGGCAAGGACGACTACGGCCAGATCGGGACGGGCGTACCCGTCCAGAGGACCCTGCCGGTCCAGGTGGCGGACACGGACCCCTACGTCCACCTGGCGGCCGGAATTTACTGGGGCATGGGCCTCAAGGCCGACGGCACGGTGTGGGCCTGGGGATCCAACGGGCACGGCGTCCTCGGCAACGGCGCCTACGGCGGGGCCTCGGGCACTCCGCAGGCCGTCCCCGGCCTGACGGGAGTCGTATCCATCGGCGCGGGACCCCTGCACGCCCTTGCCGTGAAAACCGACGGTTCCCTCTGGACGTGGGGGAACCGGGACGGCAACAAACTGGGGCGAACCTGCTCGCCCTTCACCTGCTACGCCAACCCCGGCGTGGTGGGAGGCCTTCCGCCGGTGATCCAGGCCTGCGGGGGATACAACCACTCTCTCGCGCTGGCCGCCGACGGGACGGTGTGGGCCTGGGGCGGAAATGAATACGGGGAGTTGGGGACGGGGAATACGGACCCCTACCCGAGTCCCGTCCAGGTTCCGGGCCTCACCTCCGTGGTCTCCATCGCCGCGGGTTGGTACCACTCCCTTGCGGTGCGTTCCGACGGGACCCTGTGGGCCTGGGGCGGCAACTTTGCCGGCCAACTGGGCGACGGCACCACAACGACGCGCCTCTCCCCCTTCCAGGTTCCCGGGCTCGCCGACCTGGCCTTCGTCGCCGCTGGAACGAGCCACAACCTGGCCGTCCTGGAGAACGGGACCCTCTACGCCTGGGGAAGCGGCAACTATGGAAAGCTGGGGCTTGGGGACACCTCCGGGCAGACTTCGCCCACGCTCTCCCCCCTCGCGGGCGTCGTCTCCGCCGCTGCCGGGGAAGAGCACTCGGTGGTCGTAAAGGCTGACGGATCGGTCTGGGTCTTTGGCAAGAACGACGTGGGCCAGCTGGGGGATGGGACGACGACGGACCGGTCCACTCCCGTGGAATGCGGCATCCAGACACTGGCCGCCACGGCCGCCGTCGGCCGTGACCACACCCATTTTGTCGCCTCGAACGGCCAGGCCTGGTCCGTGGGACAGGACCAGAACGGGCAATTGGGCTCTGGGCGCGAACCCGTCAAGTGGAGCCCGGTGCAGGTGACGGGGCTCGGAAGCGTGGTCTCCCTCGCCGGAGGGGGCGGCTGGTCCATGGCCCTCCTGGAGGACGGGACCGTCTGGGCCTGGGGCGAGAACTCCAACGGCGCCCTGGGGAACGGCACCCGGATCCCCAGCGACGTCCCCGTCCAGGTGCCCGGCCTGAGCGGCGTAACCCAGATCGCCGCGGCGCGTGGGGGCGGCGGCTTCGCCCTCAAGTCCGACGGCACGGTCTGGTCCTGGGGGAGCCGCTACTACGGCCTGTTGGGCCGGGACGGCGACTACCTCACCGTGGGGCAGGTGGAGAACCTCACGGACATCGTCTTCATCGGCTCCGCCTGGTGGCACGCCTTCGCGGTGAAGAACGACGGCACCCTCTGGATGTGGGGCCGGGGCTACTACGGCGCCCTGGGGGACGGCACCACGAACAACGCCTCCTACCCCTTCCAACTGGCCGGAATCCCGCCCGTGGCCATGGCGGCGGGAGGCATGGACTTTACGGCGGCGGTGCTTCAGGACGGGGGGGTCTACGCCTGGGGTGAGGGCGGGGCCGGCCAACTGGGCGACGGCACGGGAACGGACCATTTCACGCCGCAACCCGCCGACGTGTCCAACGTGGCCTCCATCGCCGGCGGGTACAACCACGTCCTGGCCATCCACAACGACGGAACCGTTTCGGGCTGGGGGGCCAACGACCGCGGGCAACTGGGCGACGGCACGACCCAGAACCGCCTCTCCCCCGTGCCCGTGCCGGGGCTCGCGGGAGCCACCGGGCTCGCGGCCACGATCGAGAGCAGCCTGGTCCTCCTGGGCGACGGCACCCTCTGGTCCTTCGGAGACAACACCAACGGCGAACTGGCCCAGCCCTCCACCGTCCCGTCGGGGACGACCCCCGTGCAGGTCGCAGCGGGAGCGGTCTCCATCGGCTCGGGCGCGAACCACGGCCTGGCGGTGGTGACCTGCGCCCTGGATCTTTCCACCTCCGTCCCCTCCTCCGGAACCATGGGCCAGCCCGTGGCCTTCGCCTCCACCCTCACCCTCGTGGGCGACTGCGCGGGGACCCCGGCGTACCTCTGGACCTTCGGAGACGGCGGCCAATCCACCGAGGCCGACCCCTCCCACACCTACGCCTCGGCGGGAACCTACGCCTGGACCTTGACCGTCACCCTCGGGGGCCTCACCGCCGCCGCCGGCGGCAATCTCAGCATCGCCGCGCCGCCCCTCTACGCCGACGCCCAGGCCGACACCCTCACCGGCAACGTGCCCCTCACGGTCCATTTCACCGGCTCCGGCACGGGCGGCATCGCCCCCTACACCTACCTCTGGGATTTCGGCGACGGCGGCACCAGCACCGAGGCCAACCCCACCCACGTCTTCACCACCACGGGGGATTACACCATCACCTTCACGGTGCGCGACACCACCAACCAGACCGCCACCGAGACCCTCTCCATCGCGGCCACGGTGCTCGCCCCCCAGATCTCCTCCATCCTCAAGAAGACGGGGCCCTTCCGGCTCCTCGTCAACGGCTCCAACCTCCAGCAGGGCATCCGCGTCTTCATCAACGGCGTGGAGTGGACCACCGTCACCTGGAAGAGCTCCGCCAAGATCGTCCTCAAGGGCTCCACGCTCAAGACGGCCGTCCCCAAGGGGACCCCCACCGTCTTCCGCTTCGTCAATCCCGACGGCGGAGAAGTCTCCACGACGTGGCAGTACTGAGCTTCGAAGAGGCCAGGGGAGTCAGTAGGTGAGTAGGTGAGTAGGTGAGTAGGAGAGTAAGTGAGTAGGCGAGTAGGCGAGTAGGTGAGTAGGTCAGTAGGCAATGAGGGGCCGGGGCGGCGGGAATGGGCGCCCCGGCCCTTTGCTTGGGAGCGTTCGTCCCCGCCGCGCGACCGCTCCTCCCAAGGCCGCAACGAAGGGGAA
>JBFLVU010000135.1:0-7985 GCA_040758175.1 Acidobacteriota bacterium
AGGCGCCGGACGGGTACGGAGTGGGGACCGCTCAGGTGAGCCTTCGGGCCGAGCGATCTGGGCCGGGCAACGGACGGGTGTACCGCATCGCCTTTACGGCGAGCGACGGCCAGGGCGACTCCTGTTCGGGAACCGTCGCCGTGGGCGTGCCTCACGATGCGAAGGACATCCCAGTGGACGACGGGCAGACCTTCGACTCCACCCGATAATCCAGAGAGGCCGCCCCCCAATTCCCGGTTGCCAGGGCGCGCATCCCACCCTACACTGTGGAGGCGATCGGGGGGACCAGGAAGAGGAGCGTCCATGGCGGAGCCGCGACGGACGAGGGCCCTGTACCACAACACGGTGAGCTACTTCGGAGGCCTGGTGGTGGCGGCCGCCCTGGTCCTCATCGTCTTCGCGCTGATCCTCGAGTTCAGCCTGGGGCACCCCAGCCCCTACCTGGGCATCTTCACCTACATGGTCTTTCCGTCCATCTTCGGCGCCGGGGCGCTCCTCTTCCTGTTCGGCATGCGGAGGGAGAGCCTGCGGCGGCGGCGGTCTGACTCCCTGGAGGAGCCGCCCTATCCGAAGCTGGACCTGAACGATCCCCTCCACCGGCGGCGCTTTGCCGTGTCCCTGGTCGGCGGGACCCTGGCGGCCATCCTTCTCGGCTTCATCTCCTACAACGCCTTCCTCTTCAGCGAGTCGGTGACCTTCTGCGGGAGGATCTGCCACACCATCATGGAGCCCGAATACACGGCCTATCAGCACTCGCCCCACGCCAGGGTGCGTTGCGTCGAATGCCACGTGGGGTCCGGCGCGTCGTGGTACGTCAAGTCCAAACTGTCGGGCGTTCGCCAGGTCTTCGCCGCCGCCCTGAAGACCTACGAGCGGCCGATTCCCGTGCCCATCCAGAATCTTCGGCCGGCCCGCGAAACCTGCGAGGAATGCCACTGGCCTCAGAAGTTCTACGGCGCGCAGCTCGTCCAGAACCCCCACTTCCGCTACGACGAGACGAACACCCCCGAGCAGGTGAGCCTCCTGCTCAAGACCGGGGGCGGTGACCCGAAACTGGGGGCCCAGGCGGGCATCCACTGGCACATGATCCTCGCCAACACCGTGTCCTTCGCCACCGACGATCCGCGCCAGCAGGTGATCCCGTGGGTCCACGTCCGCCGCCACGACGGCTCCGAGGAGACCTACGTCAGCTTGGACGCCGAGGATCCCCCCGAAATCCTGGCCGCAAAGCCCCGCCGCACGGTGGACTGCATCGACTGCCACAACCGCCCCACCCACATCTACCCCGCCCCCGAGACGGCGGTGGACCAGGCCCTCGCCTCCGGCCAGATGAGTCCGAGTCTCCCGTGGATCAAGAAGGTGGCGGTGGACGCCCTCGTTCGGGAGTATCCCGACCGGGAGGCCGCCCATTCGGGAATGCGGGCGGAGATCGCCTCCTTCTACGAAGCGAACTACCCCGGCGTGGCCCCGAGCGAGGTCCTGGCGGCCCAAGCGGCCGTGGAGGCCATCTACGACCGGAGCGTCTTCCCCTCCATGAAGGTCAACTGGACCACCTACGCGGACAACATCGGCCACCGGAACTGGCCCGGTTGCTTCCGCTGCCACGACGGCCGCCACGTCGCCCCGAGCGGCAAGGCGATCTCCATGGACTGCACGCTGTGCCACACCCTCCCGCAGAGGGGCCCGCGGACTCCCCTCGGAACCCTCATGCCCGTGAGCGACGCGGGCTGGCACCCCTGGGAGCTCCGGGGAAAGCACGCCCAGATTCTCTGCAACCGCTGCCACGCCGCCGGCTATAGGGCCCCGACGGATTGCGGAGAATGCCACAAGATGAATGCCAAAGCGCCCATGATGTCCCTGGGGTGCGACACCTGCCACGTCCGCCCACAGGAGGTCCTTCCCCTGTCGGACTGCCGCTCCTGTCACGAGGGCCTCAAGGGCCTCCACGCGGCGGGCGCCCACCCGGACCTGGCCTGCGCGGACTGTCACAAACCCCATGTCTGGACCGTCGCGGGTCGGGCGGGGTGCGAGTCCTGTCACGAGGACAGGCGGGCCCACTACGAAAAGGACGGCGCCTGCGCCGACTGCCACTCCTTCAGGGGCTGACAGGCGGCTGAAAACCCCTTGCGCGACCCAAGGGGTTTCTCAACCGTCCGCTGATCGCCCCGGCTCGGCCATGGACCCGGCGCCGCCGGTGGCGGGCTTCCTCACCAAGTGCGCTCCTGCTAGGATGGGCGCGGAGGGATGACCATGTTCATCGACGAGATTCTGGCCCGGGAGATCCTGGATTCGCGCGGAAATCCCACGGTGGAGGCGGAGGTCGTCCTCGAGGACGGTACCGTCGGGCGGGCTTCGGTCCCTTCCGGCGCCTCCACGGGGGAGGCCGAAGCGGTTGAACTCCGGGACGGGGACCGGCGCGTCTACTTGGGCAAAGGCGTCCGCAAGGCCGTGTCCCACGTGAACAACACCCTGGCGAGCCGGCTTGAGGGGGCGGATCCCCTGGACCAGCGGGGGATCGACTTGGAGATGCTTCTCGCCGACGGTACTCCCAACCGGGCCAAGCTGGGGGCCAATGCCACCCTCGCGGTCTCCGAGGCCGTGGCCCGGGCGGGGGCCGCTCTCCTGCAACTGCCGCTCTACCGCTACCTGGGCGGCGTTCACGCCCACCGCCTGCCGGTCCCCATGTTGAACGTCATCAACGGCGGGGCCCACGCCGACAACTCCGTGGACATCCAGGAATTCATGATCGTCCCCGCGGGGTCTCCCTCCTTCCGCGAGGCCTTGAGGGCCGGGGCGGAGGTGTACCACCACCTGAAGGCCCTCCTCAAGGAGCGCAAGCTGGGGACGGGCGTCGGAGACGAGGGGGGCTTCGCGCCCAACCTCCCCGCCGACGAGGAGGCTCTGAAACTGCTGGTGGAGGCCATAGAGCGGGCGGGCTACAAGCCAGGCCGGGAGGTCTTCCTCGCCCTGGACGTGGCGGCGAGCAACGCGTGGGACCCGAAGTCCAAGAAATACCGCATCGGGGGACCGCAGACGTCGGCGCAGCTCGTGGCCGTCTACGAGAAGTGGCTCGGCCGGTATCCCATCCTCTCCATCGAGGACGGCGTGGGCGAACACGACGCGCGGGGTTGGAAGGCTCTCACCGAGAGGATCGGGGCGCGGGTGCAGCTCGTGGCGGACGATTACGTCGTCACGAATCCGTCGCTGATCCGCAAGGCGGTGAAGGACGGGATCGCCAACGCCGTCCTCATCAAGCCCAACCAGATCGGAACCGTCTCCGAGACCATGGAGGCGGTGGAACTCACCAAGCGCGCCGGGTACGGCGTGGTCGTGAGCCACCGCTCGGGCGAGACGGAGGACGCCTTCATCGCCGACCTGGCCGTGGGCGTGAACGCCGACTTCATCAAGACGGGCGCGCCCTGCCGGATGGACCGCCTCGCCAAATACAACCAATTGCTCCGCATCGAGGAGGACCTCGGAAGCGCCGCCCGCTACGCCGGTCCGGAGGTGCTGGAACGCCTGAGAACCTGAACCCCCGCCGGGCGCAGATCGCCTGGAGCCTCCTCCTGCTCGTCTGGCTGCCGATGCTGGCGCTTCTCGTCTGGGGCAAGGGCGGCATCCTGGAGCTCCTGGCCCTGAGGCGCCAGATCCAGAAACTGGAGTCGGAGGTCCAGGGCCTCCGGGAAGAAAACCTCCGCCTCAAGGCCGAGATCAAGGCCCTCCGGGAAAACCCGCAGCTCTACGAGCGTCCGGCCCGCGAGCGGTACTTCTTCAAGAAGCCCGGGGAGGTCATCCTCTACCTCCCGCCCGGCGAGGCGGCGCCCGCCCCGTCCCCGGGGCCGGGGTCCAAGACGCCGTGAGGCCCCGCACCGTCCTCGCCCGGATCCTCACCTACGTGGTTCCCGCCGGACCGTGCGTCCTGTGCGGAGAGGACTCGGAAGGCGGCCCCGCGCCGGGCCTTTGCAGGAGGTGCTGGAGGGCCCGTCGAAAGCCCCTCCCCCCGCTCTGCCCGGTGTGCGGGCTTCCGCTCCCGCCGGTGGAGGGACAGGAGCCTCACCCCTGCGGCGCGTGTCTCGTGGAGCCGCCCCCGTACGAGGCTCACGTTTCGGCTTACCTGTACAAAGGACCCGCCCGGGCCCTGGTTCTCCTGTACAAGGAAAAACGGCGATACCCCCTGGCCGCCCTTCTCGGCACGGCGGTGGCGCGCGGCGCGCTCCGGCGGTGGCCCGGCGCCCCCTTCGACTGCGTGGCGTGGGTCCCGAGCCCCCTTTCCCGAAGGCTCAGCCGGGGGTTCGAGCCGGCGGGCCTGGTGGCGCGCGTTGCCGCGAAACGGCTGGGCCTGCCCGCACGGCCCCTCCTGAAATGCCGGAAGCGGCCCCGGCCCCAAAAGGGGCTGAGCGCCGCGGCGCGGCGGGAGAACGTCCGCGCCGCCTTCGCTGCGGCCGAGGCCGAGGTCGAGGGTCTTCGCGTCCTTCTGGTGGACGACGTCCGGACCACCGGGGCGACCCTCGCCGAGGCCGCACGGGTCCTCGTCCGCAAGGGGGCCACCGTGGGCGCGGCGACCTTCGCCTGCGTCGTCACGCGGGACCTCGACTTCGCCGGCGGGGACGGCTCAGACGCCTCATCCAGCGGGGGGCGAGAGGCGTAAGGCGCGACGGGTGAGGGCACGGGGTCGTCCTCCGCGACCCTCCAACGTTTCGACGCCCATCCTCCTGATACAATGCTCTGCGGAGGAACGAAATGGACCTGAGGGGCAAGACGCTGTTCATCACGGGGGCGAGCCGGGGCATCGGCCTGGCCATCGGGCTTCGGGCCGCAAAGGACGGGGCCAACGTGGTCATCGCCGCCAAGACCGCCGAGCCTCATCCCAAGCTTCCGGGAACCATCTACACCGCGGCGCAGGAGATCGAGAAGGCGGGCGGAAGGGCCCTGCCCGTCCTCTGCGACATCCGGGACGAGCACCAGGTGAAGGCCGCCGTGGAGAAGGCCGTCGAGGTCTTCGGCGGGCTCGACGTCCTCGTCAACAACGCCAGCGCCATCGACATCCGCTCCACTCCACACCTTCCCGTCAAGAAGTGGGATCTCATGCACTCCGTGAACGCGCGGGGCACGTGGGTGTGCTCCAAGTACGCCCTGCCGCACCTGCTGAAGGCCGACAATCCCCACATCCTCACGATCTCGCCGCCCTTGGGCGTGGCCCCCGACTGGTTCGGCCGCCACGTGGCGTACACCCTGGCCAAGTACGGGATGTCCCTGGTCTCCCTTGGCCTTGCGGAGGAGTGGAAGGACGAGGGCGTGGCCGTCAACTGCCTTTGGCCGAAGACCGTCATCGCCACGGCGGCGGTTCAGAACCTCCTGGGGGGAGACGAGGTCATCGCCCACGGCAGGAAGCCCTCCATCATGGCCGACGCGGCCTGCGCCATCCTGGTGAAGGAGAGCCGATCCTGCACGGGGAACTTCTTCATCGACGAGGACCTGCTCCGGGCGGAGGGCGTCACGGACTTCGAGCCCTACGCCGTCTCCCCGGGCGCGGAGCTCTACCCAGACTTCTTCGTATAAAGATCTTTGGCTCGTCTGGAGAATCTGTGCCGGCCCCGAGCTGGAGCGCCGCCCACCGAAGGCGGCCGGGGGCCCCGCCCCCCGGGAGGAATCCTCCCTGCCCCGAAGCCCGCGCCCTCACGCCAACAAGGCGGGCAGGGCCCCCTGGCTCTTTCCGGTGACCTCGACGGCG
This sequence comes from Acidobacteriota bacterium, assembly GCA_040758175.1. GTDB lineage: Bacteria > Acidobacteriota > UBA4820 > UBA4820 > DSQY01 > JBFLVU01. The sequence goes on from JBFLVU010000135.1 coordinate 5,732, forward strand.
CCCTCCCCCACGAGACAGTTGACCTCGGAGCGGAAGCCGTAGCGGCCCGGGAAGTAGATGCCCGGCTCCACGGAGAAGACGGTGTGGGGAAGGAGGCGCCGGGTGTCCCGGGTCTCGTAGTCGTCCATGTTGGCGCCGTTTCCGTGGTCCTCCACGTAGATGGAGTGTCCCGTCCGGTGGAAGAAGGCCTCGCCGTGCCCGGCCTTCTCGATGACGTCGCGGGCGGCGCGGTCCACCTCCCACCCGGCCACGGGCCGGAGAACGGCCTCCTTGGCCTTGGCCACGCCGGCTTCGCGGGCGGCCGTCACCGCCTCCCAAACGCGGGCCTGCTCCTCGGGGACCCGTGCTCCTGTCCAGGCGCACCAGGTCAGGTCGCCGTATACCGCGCCCGGAGAGGTCTCCTTCGCCCAAAGGTCCAACAGGAGCACGCTGTCGGGGCCGATGACGGCGGATCCCTCGGGCGCGGGCTCGAAGTGGGGGTCGGCGGCGTGGGCGTTCACCGCCACGATGGGGTGGGCCATGGTCGTCAGTCCGCGCCCCTCGAAGAAGGCCACCATCTCCCGCTGGAGGGCGAATTCGTTCAGCGGCGTCCCCGCCAGGAGGGAGGCCCGGACCCGGGCAAAGGCCATGTCCACGGTCTCCTCGAGGATGCGGACGGCCCGGCGGTGGCCGGCCTCCTGCTCGGGGGAAAGGGTCACCTCGAAGCGCGCCACCAGGTCCCCCGACGAGACGAGGGTCACGCCCCGGGAGCGGAGGAATTCGGCCAGGCCCGCGTCCAGCCTTCCCACGGCGGGAATGAGGCCCTCCTCCGCGTACTGGGCGGCCACTCGCTTCATCCCGGCGAGGGCCCTCGAGAGGGCCTCTTGCCACTCCTGCCAGCGGCCGTAGGTCACCTTCCGTCCGGGAAGGTGATCCAGGCTGGACGGCTCGATGGCGTGGCTGAGCTTGAGGGGATCCCCGTGGGCGGGGATGAGGTAGAACCAGCGCCGCGTGCGCATGGCCTTCTCGGGCAGGCCCAGGAGGCTGAGGGCGATGGGGTCGGTGCCCTTGAAGTCCGAGAAGAACCACGCGTCGAGGCCCTCCGCCGCGAGCGCCTCCTGGATGCTTCTGAGTCGGGTCTCGTTCATGGTAGGATGAACCTCCTGAAGGGATTATGAGGCAAGGATTTCACGAGAGGAAGGCTCCCTTGGACGGATACCCCTTCGAGACGGAGATCCAGGTCCGCTTTCGGGACATCGACGCCATGGGTCACGTGAACAACGTGGTGTACGGCACGTACTTCGAGATGGCCCGGGAGGCTCTATTCCGGGAAGCCTTCGGCGTCGCCGAGGCCACGGATTTCACCTTCATCCTCGCCCGCCTGGAAATGGACTTCCGCCGCCCGGTGCGGTACGAGGACAGGGTCCGGGTGGGGCTTCGCGTGGGCGAGGTGGGCCGCACCTCCTTCAGTTTCGAGTACCGGCTGGAGGCCGCCGGAGAACTGGCCGCCGAGGGCCGGTCCGTACAGGTGTGCTACGACTACGCGGCGAAGGCCAAGGCCCCCCTCTCCGAAGCCTTCAAAACCCGGCTCGCGTCTCTGCGGAAGGCTTGAGGTCCCGCCATGCTCCGGCTCAAGGAGATCGAACTCGCCGGGTTCAAGTCCTTCGCGGACCGGACGCGGGTGCCGATCCCGGAGGACCTGCTGGTGGTGGTGGGCCCCAACGGCTCGGGAAAGAGCAACGTGACCGACGCCATCCTGTGGGCCCTCGGGGAGCAGAGCCCCAAGAGCCTTCGGGGCCACAAGATGCAGGACGTGATCTTCAACGGGAGCCACAAGCGGCCCCCGTCGGGGACGGCCGAGGTCCTCATGACCTTCGCCGACGGGGACGGCGGGCGCCTCCAGGTGGGGCGGCGGCTGGTCCGAACCGGCGAGAGCGCCTACCTCATGGACGGGCGGTCGGTCCGCCTCAAGGACGTCCACGAGTTCCTCCAGCGCCACGCCGTCTCGACTCAGGGCTCCTTCCTCGTGGAGCAAGGCCGCGTGGAGGCCCTCCTCGTGGCGAGCCCCGAGGAGCGGAGGATGATCTTCGAGGAAGTGGCGGGCATCGCCCATTACAAGGAGAACCGCCGGAGCGCCCTCCAGAAGCTCGAGGCCACCCAGGCCAACCTTTTGCGTCTGAACGACATCCTCCTGGAGGTGGAGGGCCAGATGGCCTCCCTCAAGCGGCAGGCCGCCAAGGCGGACCGCTTCGTGCGCCTCTCGGACGAGAGGAGG
>JBFLVU010000136.1:0-7963 GCA_040758175.1 Acidobacteriota bacterium
ACCCGGTGGGCCTGTACCCCTTCTGGCCCATCGCCTCGCACCACTGGATGGTGCACCTTTTCTGCGCCGGATTCCTGCTGGCCGCCGCGGGTAGAGGCCCCGGGCCATGCCTCGGGCGGGCCTTCCTCCTCGGCCTGGCCGCGGGGTTTGCGGGAAGCGTCCTCCAGACGGAGGCCCTGTACCTCGGCGCCGCGGGGGGGGTGCTCCTCCTGCTGGAAGAAGGAGGCGAACACCGTCCCAAACGGCTGGCCGCCTTCGGGGTGGGGCTCCTTCCCCCCGTCGCCCTGACCTTGGGCACGCTCACCCTCCGCGGAGCCGGAATGGACTTCCTCCGGGACGTGATCCTGTGGCCGGCCCGGAACTACAGCCGGCCCGGGGGCGACAACGCCCGCCTCCTCCTCGAGGACCTACCGATTCGGCTGGAGTCCATGTGGACCTCGGGGCTCGATCCGCGGGGAGGAGCCCCGGGCCCCTTCGTGGCGGCCTCGGGAACCCTTTTCTACCTCCTGCTCCTCGCGGCGGTGGGGGCGCTTCTCGCCTCGGCCGGGCTCGTTCTCTGGAAGACCCTTCGCCGCCGGCGGGCGCCTGCGCCCATGGCCCTGGCGGCGTGCCTTTTGACCTTCCTGGCCTTCGGGTTGTACCTGAAGGGTCGTCCGGACTGGCTTCGTTTGATCTACCTCCTTCCGCTTCTCGGGGGGGCCTGGCTCCTGGCGGCGGGAGGATCGGGCGAGGGCGGGGCCCGGACGCGGAGGATCGTGCTCGGGTGGGCGGCCCTCTGCCTCCTGTCGGGGGCGGTCTTTCAGGGGCGGTGGGTCTGGTACCACCGGGTGGAGGCGTGGGAACTGGGGGACGCCGACCGGCCCATACGGGAGAGCCCCGTAAACCGATGGCTCCGGGAGGGCGCGGGCCTCCGCCCTGGAGAGCGGATCGCCGCCTTTCCCGAGGGCGGGGAAGTGTACCTGTACACCTTCCCCGCGGCGGTGCGCTTCACCTTCTTCACGCCCCTCTCCGAGGGGTACCACGACGCGGCCGACCACGAGCGGGCGGCTTGGGAGATGGAGGAGGCCCGCTGCGCGTTGGTCCTTGTGACCGAGGAGATGGAGAAGGACTACCTGGACCCTGTTTCGGCGGTGGGCCGGCTTCTTCGGACCCGCTATGTGCGGGAGGGCGCCGTGGCCGGAGCGGTCGTGTACCGGCGCCTCCCCGACGGAGGACGCCCTGACCTCGGGCCCTGACCCAACCGGCACGGGGCATCCTCAAGCCCTTCCGGCAAAGCAAAAGGCCCCCGTTGCCGGGGGCCTTTTGCGGAAAGAACCGTGTCCAGGATCAGTCGCACTTCTTCTGCTTGCCTTCGGGCTTCATGACGAAGGCGTCGTTGACCCAGACGATGTCGTTCTCGAAGCAGTTGGTGTTCAGCACGGACAGGTTGATGACGGTGGTCCAGGCCGAACCGTCCTCGGTCGTATCCTTGCCGAGGGAGCGCACGCCGAAGTCCACGCCGGTGGCGGGGGCGGCATACTCGTAGGTCTTGTTCCAGGGATCCGGGGTGGGGATGACCTTGATGTAGTCGGGAGCGAGGTCGGCGTTGACTCCGCCCGTGGCGTTGGCGACGACGGCAAAGGCGCCGTTGCCGATGGGATAGATCTGGGCGTCGGTCGCGTAGGACTGGGCCGCCGTGGCGATGGAGCGGACCTCACCCATGGCCCTCTTCTGCTTGGCGCGCTGGATGGCCGAGAGCAGGTTCGGGATGGCGATGGCGGCGATGATTCCGATGATGGCCACGACGATGAGCAGCTCGATGAGGGTAAAACCTTTCTGGTTCTTCAATGGACACCTCCTTTCCGGCATTCCATGTTTGCAAGCGTAATGCCAACCTATAGCCCCTGAATTTCCAGGTGTCAAGCCCCCCCGAGTGCCCGCCGTTGTCCGGGGACGGTGACGGACGTTGTCACCCGGCCCCGTTTCGACGATCCGCCTTCCTGGCCACGACGTTCCAGGAATTCCGGTTGTGCCAGCGGAACCGCACCTCCTCGGGCGCCAAGGCGCCGAACCAGCCCTCCAAGGTCGAGCGGGAAAGGTAGAGGGCGATGGGGGGGCAGAGGTGGTCCAGGACGATGTGTTCCACCTCCCGCAGGGGGAAGCGGGAGATGTAGCCGAGGTACGCCGAATAGGGGAGCCAGGAAACGCTCCGGCCCCCCCGTCCCGTGGCCGGGCCGTAGAGGAGTTTGAGGGCCCCGTAGAGCACGGCCGTGAGGGGGAGGAGGAGGGGCCTCAAGACCTTGGTGGGGATCCGGGAGGTGACGCCCTTTCGGATCGGGTCCACCAGGTGGACGATCCAGCCGTTTCCCTCCCGGGCGTACACCCACAGGCAGAGGGTCCCTCCGGGGCGCAGAACCCTCCAGAGTTCTCGCAGGCCCGCCTCGGGGTCCCTCAGGTGGTGCAGAACGCCGAGGCACACCACCGCGTCCACGGAGGCGTCGGGCAACGGGAGGCGATGGATGTCCCCCCGCAGACAGGAAACCGCCGGGAAGGCCTTGGTGTATTCGGCGGCGAGAAAGACGGCCTCCGAGAGGTCCAAGGCGAAGAGGCGCCGCACGCCGTACCCCGCCATGTGAAAGGAATGGCGGCCTTTCCCGCAGCCGGCCTCCAAGACCGTCTGGTCCCGGAAGGCGCCGGCCTCGAGGGGGGCGATCCAGTCCAGGAACTGGCGCTCCTGGTAGGGGGCGAGGTACTCGTGGGAGGTCCAGGAGGCGCCGAACTGGTCGACGGTCTCCCGGGTCTCCAGGGCCGTCTCCTTCGGAGCCACGTCGAGAACCCCGTTCAGGAGGGGGAAGCGGCGCCCGCACGAGGGGCAGAAGATCCCTTCCGGTTCGGCGCCGGCTTGGAGGGGCGCTCGGGGGCCGCAGTCAGGGCAGGACAGGGTCTCAGGGGGGGGAAGGGCCATGACCGTTCCTTTCGAGGACCACGCCGTAGGGAGTGTCGCTCAGGAAGCGGTACTCCTCGGCCAGGAGGGTCGCGACGGGAGAGGGCTCCTCCCGGAAGGAGGCCGCCTCCTCGCGCCTCAGCACGATGTAGCGGACCCGGTGCTCCCGCGCGAAGGCGGCCAGCACCTCGTACTCCCATGGGGAATTGTACCGCGCCGACGGGGGAAGCACCCAATCCATGGGCGGAGCCACGGGCGCCCAATAGAAGTAGAGCGTGCTCCCGTCCCGGGCGAGGTACAGGACCGGCAGATTCCCCTCGCGGACCCCTGGGAGCGCGTCCACGAGGGCGGGGACACTGTATTTCTTGAGCATGCCGTCCACGGCCCACACGTCGAGGGCGTTGGGCGGGGCGGAGACCCACGCGAGGGGCCACCGCAAGAGCCCCACGGCGAGGACCGCGCACAGCCAGGCCTTGAGGAGGAGGGGGCGCAGGCGCTCCTCCTTCCAATCCACCGCGGCGGCGGCGAACAGGAGGAGGATGGGGCTGAGGAAGACGAGGTGGGTCCAGTCCGGACGGCCTTTCAGGAACAAGGCGAAGGTGAGGGCCAGGGCCGCCGAGGAGTAGGCCCACCGGCTCGTCAACACGCCCTGCCTCCACTCGGGGGCGAGGGCCGGCCAGACGAGGGCCAGGAGGGGAAAGGCCATGGCCACGGCCAGCGTCAGCAAGGGCGCCGCGGAGGAGGGCGTCCAAACGTCGGGAACGGCGGTTCGGACGGTCCGCTCCATGAACTCGAAGGGATTGACGTCGTTGAAGCCCCCGGGCTGCTTGTAGAAGCGGGCGGGCCACTCCACCAGGTCGAACCAGGCCCACCGCAGGGCGCCCGACAGGGCGAGGAGCCCCCTCCGCCGGTCCCGCCCGGGGGCTCCGGAGGTCAGGAGCCTCATCGAGAGAAGGGCCGAAAAGAGAGCGCCGTCGGTCTGGAGGCACAGTCCCGAGAGCCCGCAGAGGGCTCCCGCGGCCACCGCCCTGCGCCGGGACACGTCGCCCTCCCGGCACAGGAAGAGGGCCAGGAGCCCGAATCCGAGGGCGAACCAGTGGTGGCTCGGGAGGGGCCAGAAGGGAAAGAAGGCCGAGGGAAACGAGAGGGCTCCCAGGAAGGCCCACCGCGGGGGCACGGCGGACCGCAGGAGGAGTCCGTACTGGGCGAGGGCGATGAGGAGGATCCAGGCCAGGGTGAGGAGGCGGAGGGCGCCGAGGGAGGCGCCGGCGGCCTTGAAGAAGGTCCCGACGCCGTACAGGGTCAGGGGTGGGATGATGGTGAAGAAATCCGCGTAGGGCACGCGGCCGAGGGAGACCTGCTTGGCGGCCCAGGCCAGCGTCGTCTCGTCGGCCTGGACAGGGAAGTATCCGGCCGAGAGGGCCGTCTCCAGGATCAGGAAGGAGGCGGCGAGGAGGAGGGCGCCCAGGAGCGCGGGTTCACGCGGCCGGATCATTCCCGGCCCTCCAGCTCCGCCAGAGCCTTGTCCAGCACGTCCCGGCGGCGGAAGTAGGGGTCCTCCGCGATCTTCCGCAGGATGTCGGCCCGAAGGCCCTCCGGGTCCAGGTCTCCTCGCTTCGCCGCCCGCATGAGGTGCGGGAGGTCGTCGGGCCGGAGCACGCGGTACTCGAATCGGTCGATCAGGGCCTCGAACCGGGGCTCCCGCTTCAGGAGCACCATCCCGTAGTTTCCGAAGTGCACGAGGGCCCACTCCTGTTGAGGAAAGAGAAGGGCCGTGGGTCCCCGCAGGGGGCTGCCCCGCTCGTCCGCCCGCTCCTTCAGCAGGAAGCCGGGGTGAGGGTAGAGGATCACCTCGAAAGGATACCGGGCCAGGAATTCCCGGTATCCGGCCAGGGTGTTGTGGGCCTTCCAGTAGGCCTGGAGGTCCTCGGCGAAGGGGTAGTACCGCCCGTCCATGAAGATCCGGCACCGGGGAGCGATGGCCCAATCCAGGTACCCCCCCGCCACGTACTCGTTGAACAGGTTTCCGGTGACGCCGTGCTGGTTGAGGAACCTCGCTTCCTGGACCGGGTACTTCTCCGAGAGGTTCCACTCAGAGGGCATGGCCCCCGCAAAAAGGACCGCCGCGCACAAGACGGCGGCGAAGGCCGCCGACCAAGCCCACCGCTCCAGGGCCGGCCTGCGGAGGAGGCGCCTCAGGCCGTCGGCTCCCCAGGGGGCCAGCGCGACCACCGTGAAAGCGGCGTAGCGGGCCCAATACCAGCCGAGGAAGGCCTGGGAGGCGGCGGGAAGGACCACGGACCACCTCGCCTCCCGCCATCGGGCCAGAAGGGAGAAGAGGACCAGGAGAAGGGCCAGGAGAAAGAGGGCGCCATAGCCCTTGAAGGGTGTGCGGCCCCACTCCTGGATCTGGACCAGGGTCTCGTCGGCGAACCCGATGAGGGACTTCACGGGAAACCAGGGGATGCGCCAGGTGTAGGGATTCAGGAAGAGGGCCAGTGTGGGCGCCAGCCCCGTCCAGGCAAGCCCGCCGAAGTAGCGCCAGGTGAGGGTGCGCTCCCGCGCGGCGTCGAGGACCTCGCCGGCGAGCCGGGCGCCCAGGAGCGCCATTCCGTAGGCCCACCCTCCGTGGAACTGGGTCCAGGCCCAGAGGAGGGCCGTCGCCGTGATCCAGAATCGGCCCGTGCGCGGGGGATCGGGCCGCCAGCGCAGGAGGGCCTCCACGAGGAGCGCCATGAACAGGAGGGAGAAGAGGTCCGGCCGGAACCGGATCCGGCCCTGGTACGCCAGCATCATGGGGAGGAGGTACAGGGCGAAATGGGCGGCGTTTCCCCCCTGGAGGCGGATGGTCCGATACACGAGGAGGAGGACGGCGGCGCCGAAGAGAGCCGTGAATAGGCTCAGGCCCCGGTCCCCCAGGGCCTTCCAGAGGGGGTAGGCGAGGACGTGAAAGGCCCACTCCGTGTCCTCCCATTCGGTGCCGTAGGCGGTGAAGGAAAAGGTCTCGGTGTGGACGAGGCGCCCCGTCTCCCAGATTTCACGGCCCACCGCCAGGTGCCAGAAGGTGTCGGGATCCCACAGGGGCTGGTAACAGGCGACGGCGGCCATGACGAGCACCGCCGCGAGTAGGACGCACTCCCGTCCGCGTGATCCCTCCAAGGGGGGAAGGGGAGGGAGCACCCTCGGGAGGTGAAACGACTGGGGCCTGGGGAATCCCCCCATGGTCATTCCTGCCTCCCCCTGGGCCCGCGTGTCATTGGGCGCCTCTCTGCAAGGTGTAGACCGTATAGGCGCCGTCCTCGTACGCCGCTCCGGCGCGGCGCGTGAGGCACTCTCCAAGCGCCTGTGCGGCAGACTTTGGCAGGAGGAGAAGGTACTCCCTTTCGATCATGGTCGGGGCCGGTCCGGGCTGTCCCTCCAGGCGGACGCGGCCCTTGTGGACCAGGACGTGGGTGATACCTTCCGCCCGCAAGCCCCGGTGGAGAGACTCGCCGTCGGGAAAACCGCCGAGGTAGGCCGCCACCCTGGGCCCGTCCAGGTTCCCCGCCGCCGACCACGGCCTCTCCAGGTAGTAAGGCCGGTTCTCCCCCAGCAGGAGCACCCTCCCGTCGGGAGGTACGTTCGCGTGGATCCAATCGTAGGGGCCCATGAAGTTCCGCGTCCGGAGCAGGTACTCCCGGGGGCTTTCGGCGCCCACCAGGACCTTCACGGGCTCGAAGGAAGAGGCCAGGACGTAGGCGGAAAGCACACCCTGGCCGAGGAGGAGGAGTGCGCCGAGGGCCGCCCCCGCCGCTCGGAGGGGTGCGCCCGCGCCCCTCCACGCATCCGTCAGGCAAGCGGCCCCCAGAATCGCCAGGGGGAGGAGGGCGGGGGCCATGAGCCTGGAGCTCGGGGCCATCGCGAGGTAGAAGGCCAGCTGGGAGGCCCCCACCCAGAAGAGAGCCGGTGGGAGGCGCCCGCCCCCCCGGAGCGTGAAGGGGGAGAAGAGCACGAGGAGAGGAAGGGCGGCGCCCAGGGAGTCGTCGATGATCCCGGGGTGGAAGATGTCCCAACCCCGCAGAAGTTCGCCGAGGCCTCCGAGGGCCGACCGGTAGTTCGCCACCGCGGGCGCGTCGGGCAGGAGGAAGGGAGCCAAGGGCGAACCGGTCCAGAATAGGTTGCGAAGGTAGAAGAAGGAGCCCGCGAGGAACACGAGGGCGGCGCAGATCCCCACGGCGGGCCACGGCCGGCGCACGCGGCGAAGGCTCCAAAGGAAGAGTGGCAGGAGGGCCGCACCCCAGGGCAGGGCCGTGTATTTCACCGACAGCGCCGCCCCCAACGCCAGGGCGAAGGTGGAGGCGTCCGCGGAGGTCGGCTCGTCGGGCGTTCGGCATCCAGCCTCGAAGGTGAGGAGCAGGAGGCCGACCAGCGGCCACTCGGCCCAGCACCATCCGGCCGGGAGGAGGAGGGCCGGCGTCCAGGCTGCCGCTGCGGCCGCCGGGAGCCCGGCGCCTGGACCCACCCGCTCGGCCAGGCGGGCGAGGACCCTCAGGGAGAGCAGGAACAGGACCACGTGGACGACCTTGGCCGCCGACCCCCCCGCGAGGACCAGGGCGCCGAGGTCCGCCATTCCCAGGGCCGCCGGGAAGTAGCTGTTGGAGTTCAGGGGCAACTCCACCATCCTCCCCGCCAGGAGGTACGCCTTCGGGACCGCGAGCTTGTAGACCAGTTCGTCGGGGGAGTTGACCGGGGCGAGGGCCGCGGAGAGGGCCAGGAGGAGGGGTGGCGCGAAGAGGAGGATCCGTAGGGGCGTCAGGATCCGGACCCCCTCGGACAATCGGGAGAGGGCGCGCAGGAGCCGGGGGCCGCCCGCGAGCGGCACCGCCGCGTCGGCGGCGAGGGTGAGCGCGATGGCCGTAGGCCCCAGGGGAAGGGGCGAGAGGGCCACCAGGGCGAGGACGAGCCCGTAGGCGGGAATGCCGATGAGCAGGGCGTCCACGGGGGAAGCGTCCGGGGCCTCCCCGCGAGGGAGCCCGGCCACGGCGAAAAGCCGCCGGCCCG
>JBFLVU010000137.1:0-7803 GCA_040758175.1 Acidobacteriota bacterium
ACACGGTCAAGAAGATGGAGGCCGACGGCGTCAAGGCGGCCCCCTGGGTCCACGAGATGCTCAAGGCCGGCTGCCCCTCCTTCTACCGCGACGGCGCCGCCAGCCGTGAGTACTACGACCTCAGGAAGAAGGCCTACGTCCCCATCCCCAAGCCCGACTCCTTCCTCATCCTGAGCGACATCAAGCGCCAGAAGGCCCCGGTGTACGAGAGCATGGGCGCCTCCCTCGTGGACCTCGGGGACGGCATCGCCTGCGTGGAGTTCCACTCGGCCACCCAGCCCGCCATGAACCCCATCGACGACTCCATCATCGAGGTCATGCTCAAGGGCATCGAGATCGCCGAGAGGGACTTCCGCGGCCTCGTGGTGCACCACCAGGCGGCCCAGTTCTGCGCCGGCGCCAACATCGCCATGCTCCTGGAGGCCTCCAAGGCCAAGATGTGGGACGCCATCGAGAAGATGGTCCGCGACTTCCAAGCCATGACCCTCGGGCTCCGCCGGTGCAAGGTGCCCACGGTCACGGCCCCCTTCGGGTTCACCTTCGGCGGCGGCGCCGAGATCACCATGGGCGGCGACCGGGTCTGCGCCCACGCCGAGACCTACATGGGCCTCATCGAGGTCGGCGTCGGCCTGCTCCCCGCCGGCGGCGGCCACCTCTTCATGCTGGAGCGCGTGCTGGCTGGGGTGGATCCGCCCGTCCTCTCCAACCTCCCCTTCGTACAGAAGGCCTTCGAGACCGTCGCCATGGCGAAGGTCTCCACCTCCGCCGAGGAGGCGAGGGCCCTGAAGTTCCTCCGGCCCTTCGACAAGGTGGAGCTGTCAAGGGAGCAGCAGCTGTATACGGCCAAGAGGATGGCCATCGGCATGGCCGAGGAGGGCTACGCGCCTCCCATGCCCATGTCCTTCAACCTGCCGGGGCGCGACGGCATCGCCACCTTCAAGATGATCCTCCACAACATGAAGCACACCCACTGGGTGACGGCCCACGACACGAAGATCGCCGGCCACATCGCCAACATCCTGTGCGGGGGCGACACGACCCTCAACAACCCCGTCAGCGAGCAGAAGATCCTCGACCTCGAGCGGGAGGCCTTCGTGTCCCTGTGCGGGGAGGAGAAGAGCCAGGCCCGGATCCAGCACATGCTGGAGAGGGGCAAGCCCCTCCGCAACTAGAGGGCGGCGTTCGGAAAATCGGGAGATCTCTCTTGGAAGAAGCCGGAAACCCGGTGAACCATTAGGAGCCAGAGATGAGAAACGCAGTGATCGTGAGCCTCGCCAGGTCGCCCATCGGTCGCGCGAAGAAGGGGAGCCTGAAGGACACGCGGCCCGAGGAAATCGCGGCGCCGGTCCTCAAGGAGCTCCTGAAGCGGACCAAGGGCCTCGAACCCGACATGGTGGACGACGTGATCCTGGGCTGCGCCATGCCCGAGGGCGAACAGGGCATGAACATCGCCCGCGTCGTGGCCCTCATGGCCGACGTGCCCGACTCGGTCCCCGCCATGACCATCAACCGCTTCTGCTCTTCGGGCAGCATGTCCATCGCCATGGCGGCGGACATGATCCGCGCGGGGAGCGCGGAGATCATCATCGCCGGCGGCGTGGAGTCCATGTCCATGGTGCCCATGGGCGGCAACAAGCTGACGGCGGACCCCGCGGCCCTGGCCTTCAACCCGGATATTTACGCGGGCATGGGGACCACGGCGGAGATCGTGGCGCGCAAGTTCGAGATCACGAGGGAGGAGCAGGACCAGTTCGCCCTCGAGTCCCACAAGAAGGCGGGGGCGGCCATCGCGGCGGGCAAGTTCAAGGAGGAAATCGTCCCCCTGAAGGTCCGCACCATGGACGACGGAGTGTGGAAGGAATTCGTCATGGACACGGACGAGGGGCCGCGCGCCGACACAACCCTCGAGGGCCTCGCCAAGCTGAAGCCCGCCTTCGACCCCATCGGCACCGTGACGGCGGGGAACTCGTCCCAAATCAACGACGGCGCCGCCCTGGTGGTGGTCATGAGCGAGGACAAGGCCGACGAGCTCGGCCTCAAGCCCCTCGCCTTCGTGCGCGAGTGGGTCGTGGCGGGCGTTCCGCCCGAGATCATGGGCATCGGCCCCGCGAAGGCCGTTCCCAAACTGCTGAAGAAGGCCAAGCTCACCTTCGACGACATCGATCTCTTCGAGCTGAACGAGGCCTTCGCCAGCCAGTCCGTCTACTGCGTGAAGGCCCTGGGCGCCCTGGGCATGGATCCCGCCAAGGTGAACGTGAACGGCGGGGCCATCGCCACGGGCCACCCGCTGGGCGCCACGGGCGCCGTGCTCACCTGCAAGATCCTCGGGGAGATGAAGCGTCGCAACGCCAAGCGCGGCGTGGTCACCATGTGCATTGGCGGTGGAATGGGATTCGCCTACATCCTCGAGAGGCCCTGACCCGCTGGACGGAAAGGATTCCACGTCGGACGGGGGTGGCCCTGGAGAGAGCCGCCCGCCCCCGTCCGAAGGTGTACTGAACCATCGGATCGGTAGATGTCATCCCCATTCCTGGATGCGCGGGCCGCTGGCCCGCGCTTTTTTTCTCCCGGGGCGAAAAGGGAAGCGGGGAGGTGGGATCGGGGTCCGGGGCGTTCGGCCCTGAAATCAGGGGGCGAGGGGATCGAGGGCGGGCGGGGCGTGGGACGAGGATTCGGCCGGCTCAGGCTCCTCGGCAAGGTGCCCCAGGAGGGCCATGCGCTCGCGCCGGGCTTCCTCCCTCCGGGCCTTCAGCGAGGCGAGGGAGCGCTTCAGGGCGGGCCGCTCTTCGGGCGGCGCCCCGCGGAGGGCCTCCTTCAGGGATTTCATCTGCAGGAGGAGGGCCACCTCCCGGTCCGTCAGTCCGCCCCGGATCGTCGCGCAGGCGGTCGGAGTGGTGGGGCGAAGCACCCGGAGGCCGGGGGGGCGGGGGTCCACCGTCAGTCCTTCCGGCCGATGGCCACCATCCGCTCGATGGGGAGCCGGGCGCGGGAGGCCACGTCCTCGGGCACCTTCACCTCGAAGACGAGGTCCTCCAGGGAGGCCAGGAGTTTCTCGAGGGTGATCCGCTTCATGTACTTGCATTCCATCTCGTCGCTCACGGGATAGAAGGCCTTGCCGGGGGCCTCCTTCCGCATCCGGTGGAGGATGCCCGTCTCCGTGGCCACGACGAACTCCCGTTTGGGCGACCGCACCACGTGGTCCACCATTCCCTCGGTGGAGAAGATGTGGGCGTCTTGCTCGGCCACGTCCCGGTCCTTGAGGTAGACCATGCAGGAGGTGACGCACCCGCACTCCGGGTGGATCAGGAAGTCCGAGCCGGGATGCTCCTTTCGGGCCCTTTCCACGTCCTCGGGCCGAACCGCGGCGTGCACGTGGCACTCGCCGGCCCAGAGGTGGAGGTTCTTTCTGCCGGTGACGCGGGAAACATAGGCCCCCAGGAACATGTCGGGCCCGAAGAGGATCTCCCGGTCCGCGGGGATGCTCTCCACCACCTTCACGGCGTTGGAGGAGGTGCAGCAGTAGTCGCTGAGCGCCTTGACCGCCGCGGAGGTGTTGACGTAGGTGACGACCACGGCGTCGGGATAGCGCCGCTTCCAGGCGGCGAGCTGGGCGGCCGTTAGGGTGTCCGACAGGGAGCACCCCGCTTCCAGGTCGGGGATCAGGACCGTCTTGTCCGGGCACAGGATGCTCGCCGTCTCGGCCATGAAGTGGACGCCGCAGAAGACGATGACCTCGGCCTCCGTCTGGGCCGCCTGGCGGGACAGCCCCAGGGAATCCCCGACGTAATCGGCCACGTCCTGGACGGGGCCGATCTGGTAGTTGTGGGCCAGGATCAGGGCCTTGCGGCGCCGGGCCCAATCGCGGATCTTCTCCTGAAGGGCGGTTTCGACGGCGACGGTCATCGTTCGTTCCTCCGTGGCCACTATAACGCGATAAGCTCGCAGCCGAGTCCCGCGGGAAAGCAGGGGGGATACAACGCATCGGGGAGGGCCGAAGGGCCCTCCCCGACGTCGTGGGTCTCGGGGTGTCGGTTAGTTCGTGCCCAGCGTGCTGAGCACGCGGGCGAGGCGGGACTTGTAGCGGGCGGCGGTGTTCGCGTGGATGACGCCCTTCTTCCGGGTGCGGTCGATCAGGGCGTACACGCCGGGAAGGGAGCCCAGGGCATCCTCGCGGCGCTTTTCCGCCACCAGGCTCCGGAACTTCTTGATGGCCGTGCGCATCTCGCTCATGGCCACACGGTTCCGAAGCCGGCGCTTCTCGTTCTGCCTCATTCTCTTGATCGCGGATACGTGGTTCGCCACAAGGTCCTCCAACTGCAACAGGCTGGAATCATACAGGGAACCGGAGGCGGTGTCAAGCGCGCCGGGCCGGCGCGGGCCCAAAGGACCGTTGACCGGGAGGCGCACACTGGGCTAAGGTAAGCCCTCGCGCCCGGCGCCCCTTCGGCCCACAGGGGGAGTGTGGAGGGCCCCCCGGGCGCTCCGAGGGAGAACCCATGAACGTCGAAGAATCCATTGTCACGGCCCTGGAATACGAGCAGAAGGTTCGCGACCATTACCTCTGGGCCGCGCGGGAGTCCAAGGACCCGAAGGGCAAGGCCTTTTTCGAGACCCTCGCCCGGGAGGAGCAGGGCCACGTGGACTTCCTCGGCTCGCGCCTGGAGGAATGGCGGAAGAGCGGTGTCCTGTCGGACCAGCCCCTCGAAACGACCCTCCCCTCCAAGGACTTCGTGGAGGCCGGGGCCAAGGTCCTGGCGTCCTCCCAGGGGACCCGCGACTACCAGGACGACTACCGTAGGCTCTTCACCGCCCTCAAGCTCGAGGAGGAGGTGAGCCAGTTCTACAAGGGCCTCGTGGCCTCCCTGGAGGACCCCCGGGCCAAGGCCATGTACCAGCGCTTCCTGGAGATCGAAGACGGCCACACGGCCATCGTCCAGGCCGAAACGGACGTCCTGACGCGCACGGGGTACTTCTTCGAATTCCAGGAGTTCAATTTGGAGGAGTAGGGCGAATTCGGTCCGCGAGAACGGGGCCCTCCTTCGGGGGGGCCTTCGCGTTTTCGGGGAAGAGGGGACGGGGCCTCAGGCCGAATCGCCCGGCTTGGACCAGAGCGCGAGGGCCAGGAGAAGCACCGCCACGGCCGTCGCCGCGGCGGTCCAATAGGGGGTCGCGCTCCCGAAGCGGGAGAAGGCGTAGACGCCCCAGAAGGGTCCGAGAATGCGGGCGAGGGAGGCCATGGACTGGTACACGCCCAGGATTCCCCCCTGCTCGTCCTCGGCCGACAGGCGGGACACGAGGGAGGAGAGGGCCGGTCCCACCAAACCGGCGCCCAGGGCGAGGACCGGCAGAATTCCGAGGAGGGCGGGGAGGGAGGCCACTCCCACCAGGGCGAGGTAGGCGGGAAGGAGGAGGACGGCGCCGGTCACGATCAGCTTGCGCTCCCCAAACCTCCTGGAGAGCCTTCCCACCAGGCCCCCCTGCACCAGGGCGGCCAGGACGCCGATAAACACGAAGAGATAGGTGACCTGGATCATGGTGAGGCCGAATCGCTCGAGCAGGAGCAGGGCGAAGGTGGACTCGAAGTTCGCGAAGGCGAAGGTGGAGAGAAAGAACAGGACCAGGAGGAGGCCGACCTGGGGATGGCGCAGAGCCGCCGCCAACTGCCGCGGCTTGAACCACCCCCTCCCTGAGACCGGCGCCTGGGCGCGGCGCTCCGGGGGCCAAGTTTCGGGGAGGGTGAGCCAGGCCAGGAGCAGGGCCGTGGCCGAGAGTGCCGCCGCCAGGAGCCCCGGAAAGGAGTGGCCCAGGCGATGCGCCGTTCCGCCGAGGGCCGGGCCCAGGATGAACCCGAGGCCGAAAGCCGCCCCGATGAGCCCCATCCCGCGCGCCCGGTCTTCGGGCCCGGTGATGTCCGCGATGACCGCCTGGGCCGTGGCCACGTTGGCCCCCATGATCCCTCCCGCCACGCGGGCGACGACCAGCATGAGGAAAGAGTCCTGCAGGGCGAAGAGAAGGTACCCGGCCACCGTTCCCGCGAGCGAGAGGAGGAGCACCGGGCGCCTCCCGAAGCGGTCGGAGACGCGTCCCATGAGCGGCGAAAAGAGGAACTGCATTAGCGAGTAGGAGGCCATCATGAAGCCGAAGGCCATCGGCGTGGGGTGGTAGGCCTCCCCGTACATGGGCAGCAAGGGGATGACGATTCCGAACCCCATGAGGTCGATGAAAACGATGAGGAAGACGAGGGCCAGAGGGGATCGGGCTTTCACCTATCCTCCCGTCGAGGGGGCGCCCCGGCCGTCCGCCGGGACCTCAGGGTGAATGAACCCCGCCTCCGGATTTCCCCCGGCCGGCGGGGGCACAGTATTCCACACGGCGGGGCGGGTGCCAAACGGCCGAGCCGCGGAGCCCGGAAAGGAGGTGCGGGAGCCCCGAAGGGCTCCCGCGAGAGGGAAGGGAGGGGGTTAGGCAACGCTGGGTAAGTAGCAAGGCGTATGCCAGCCGAAACGGGGCGAATCGGGCCGTTTCAAGGACGAAAAGGTGTGCCACTTGGGCACGGTGTGCCACTTGGGCCGGGTCTTCGTCCCCTGAGCGGGCTTGGAACCGGCCCTTCCGGGTCCCGGACGGGACCCAATGCCCTGGGCGGAGGGGCCCCCTTCGTGCCTCCGGGGACCCGAATTGAGTCATAAAGGACGCAGGCGGTGGAGGTGGACAAAAGAAGAGCCCCTTGCGGGGCCGTAAGAGGAATGGAGGGGGGTATGAGGATGACTAGGATGTAGCAAGAGACGTGCCACGCCTGCTCATTCCTCCTCGGGGATGTTGTAGAAGAAGCGGAAGACCGCCGAAAGCTCGGGGGCCGTGACCTGCTCGGGAAGGGGAGGAAGCGGGTTGGAGGAGATCAGCGCGTTCATGGCGGACTGGTCGTAGGAGGGGATCCCCGATTGACGGTCCAGGTAGATGTCGGTGATCCGGCCGTCCTTCTGGATCGAAAACCGGATCGCGACCCACCCCTTCTGTCTCAGCACCATCTGGGCTTGGGGAATGCGCCAGTTGCTTTCCACGCGCTCCTGCACCTGGCGGGCATAGGGCCCCAGGTCCCACGCCGCCGTATCGAAGGAGAGGGCCCCCGTGTTCAGCCGGCTGGCGTTGGGGTTGTCGTACCCGCCCTGGAGGCTTCCCACCATCATTTGCTGGATTTGGGCGGCGAGGGCGCCCGGCCGCTCGGCGCCGGGTCGCGCGGGGTCGGTGCGCCGCGGGTCGGTTCCGCCCGGTCCTTTTGGCAGGGCCGCGGCGGCCTCCTCCGAACCTCCCACGGGGAGCCCCTTCTCCGCTTCCGAGGGGGTCCCGGGCGCGATCTCCCGTCCCGGTCTTTCCCGATGGGCCTTGGCCTCCGCATTCCGGTCGGGGCGGGAAGGGGCCGCGGCCTGGCTCCGGGGCGGTTCCGGGCGCGCCGAAGCGCCTGGAGGCTCGGGCCGGGCGGAGGGCGGCCCGCCCGGGGAAGGCTGGACCGAGGGCCGGGTCACGGGGGCGTCTCCGGGGCCCCCGGTCTGGCGCACGGAGCTCCGCCCAAGAGACGTGGGATCCGGGGAGGAGCCCTTCCGCGGGTCGGGGCTCGCGCCCCTGCGATTCAGGTCCGAGAGCCGGGAGGGGTCCAGGGGCGGCTCCTTCGAGGGTTCCATGTCCTTCACGTAGATGAACCGAACCGGCCGGCCGTTCACCTCCTGGGGAAGGCGGCGCGCCGCCTGGTTGATGCGCGCCGGGTTGGAGGTGGCGGTCATGTACTGTCGGCCTCCCACCAGCACGAGG
>JBFLVU010000138.1:0-7694 GCA_040758175.1 Acidobacteriota bacterium
CATGCTCCCCGAGGCCCATCTCCTGGAGGCGGCGGAGAACCTCGCCCTGGCGGCCCCCGGCGTGCAGAAGCAGGGCCTCGAACGCTACGTGGAGCACATGGAGCAGCTCGAAGCCCTCGTGAGGGGCTTCAAGGGCGTCCGCACGGCCTACGCCATGAAGGCCGGCCGCGAGATCCTGGTGCTCGTGGACGCGGCCCAGGTGGACGACGAGTACACCCTCTGGCTCGCCAAGGACGTGGCGGAGCGCATCGAGAGGGAAGTCCGGTTTACGGGCCAGGTGAAGGTGCAGGTCGTTCGCGAGACCCGAAACGTGGGATACGCCACGTGAGCCGGAAAGGCCGTCGGGAAGCGGGAGGTCGGGGAGCGTGAGAGTCCTCTTCATCGGCGACATCGTGGGCCGGCCGGGCCGCCAAGCGGTCCGGGCCCTGCTGCCCGGTCTGCGCCAGCGCTACGCCCCAGAGGCCGTGGTGGCCAACTGCGAAAACGCCGCCGGGGGGTTCGGCCTCACCCGCAAGGTCTTCGACGAACTGAGGGGGTGCGGGGTCCATGTCTTCACGTCGGGAAACCACATCTGGGACAAGAAAGAGGCCTTGGGGTTTCTCGGAGACGAGGAGCACCTGCTCCGTCCGGCCAACTACCCGCCGCCCGTCCCGGGGCATGGCCATTGCCGGTTCGGCCTCGCCGACGGCCGGGCGCTATGGGTTCTGAACCTGCAGGGAAGGGTCCTGATGCCCCCAGTGGATTGTCCCTTTCGAAAGGCCGACCAGGTGTTGGCGAGCCTTCCTGCCGGTGAGCGATGCATCCTCGTGGACATCCACGCGGAGGCCACGAGCGAAAAGCGGGCCATGGGCTTCTACCTCGACGGCCGAGCGAGCGTGGTCGTCGGAAGCCACACCCACGTCCCCACGGCGGACGCGGAGGTCCTCCCGGGTGGAACCGGCTACCTGACGGACGCGGGCATGACGGGCCCGTACGCCTCGGTCATCGGCATGGAGGTCGCGGATTCCACGGAGCGCATCTTGACGGGGATCCCCCGCATCCTGAACGTCGCCAAGGGCGATCCCAGGCTGGGCGGCCTGTTCGCGGAGGTGGACGACGACACGGGCCGTTGCCGGGATCTGGAGAGCTTCGTTCTCAAGGCCTAGCGCACCGCATGCGGAGGGGAGGATGCAATGGACTCCCTGACCTTCTACGGCGCCGGAGGGAGCCATCACCTTGTGGCTCTCCAGCATTTCCCGCTCCCTCCCCCCCGGGTATTCCCTCTGTTCGCGGACGCGTCCAACCTCGAACCCATGACGCCGGGGTGGCTCCGGTTCCGAATCCTGACGGAGAGGCCCATCTTCATGGGAACGGGCACCCTTATCGAGTACCGCCTCCGCCTGTGGGGGGTCCCGGTTCGGTGGAAGACGCTCATCGCCAAATGGGATCCCCCCCGCTCCTTCGTGGACGAGCAAATCCGCGGACCCTACGCGGAGTGGATTCACACTCACACCTTCGCGGAGTTGAACGGGGGGACTCTCATGGAGGATCACGTCCGCTACCGGCTCCCCTTCGGGTGGGCGGGACGCCTCGCGCATCCCGTCGTCCGCGACCGCTTGCGCGGGATCTTTCTCCACCGGAGGGCCGTCGTGGCGGACCTCTTGGGGTCGAGGGAGCGCCCGCCCGGGGTCGCCTCCGGTTCGGAGGGGGGCCCGTGATGCGGATCGACGGGCCCGCTCCTCCCGGGATGCCGGGGCGCCCGTCGATGCGCGTCTCCGCCCCCGCGGGCGCGCGGGAGTGGTATCTTCAAAAGGGGGTTCGGCCATGACGGGATGGGACGTAGCGATCGTGGTCGTGGGCCTTGTCCTCGCGGTGGAGGGCCTCGTCAAGGGGGTGGTCCGCCTTCTCTTCGGGATGGCGGGCATGGTGCTGGGGTACCTCTACGCGGGGTTCGCCGCGGCGCCGGCGTCCCGCCTGCTCACCTTTCTTCCCGAAGGGGCGAGGCATCCCGCCGCCCTCCTGGCCGGATTCGTCCTGATCCTTGGCGCGTGCGTCGCCGCGGGGGTTCTCCTCACCTTCCTCCTCAAGCAGGCGGGCCTTTCCGGGCTCAACCGCCTGGCCGGTGTGGCCGCCGGGCTTCTCCTCACGGTCTACCTTGCGGGCGGCGCCGTGCGCTTCGCCCGGGGGATTTCGCCCCGCTTCGGAGAGTCCGTTGGCGGCGGTCCCGTGATGCGGACCCTGTCGTCCCTCGCCCTGGGGCTGGATCTCCTCCTGCCCGATCTTCCCGCTGGACTCCAGGCCCCCGGACCGCCCCCTCCTCCTCCATCTCCCCATCCCCCCGGAGCGCCCGCATGACCACCGCCTGGATCCTCCTCGCCCTCTCCCTGGCGCTCGCGGCGGCCGCCGTCGCCCTGGTCGTGCTGATCGCGCGCCTGTCCCGCCTGGACCGGCTCCGCGAGGAGACCGAACGCCTCCGGGCGGATCTGGGCCTGAGGGTGGAGGGCCTGGACCGGCGCAGCGCGGACCTTCAGGGACTCCTCCTGCAGGAACTCTCCGAAGCCCGGAGGGTCCTGGGGGAGCGCCTCGGGACCCAGGAGGCGGTCCTGAGGGACCAGATGGCGAGCCAGAGCCAGGCCATGCAAGGCCAGACCGGCATCCTCCAGAAGCACATGGAGGGGACGCAGGCCACTCTCTCCCAGGTCAACGAGAAGATGGGCATGCTCCACCAGGCCTCGCTCCGGATGGTGGAATTGGGGAAGGAGATCGACGAGCTCCAGGGCCTGCTCAAGGCGCCCAAGGCCCGGGGCGAACTGGGCGAGCTCGGACTCGAGATGATCCTCGGGGATATGTTCCCCAAGGAGCGCATCTCCTACCAGCACGTCTTCCGCGACGGGAAGAGGGTGGATGCGGCCGTCCGGCTCGAAGGGGGCCTTCTCCCCATCGACGCCAAGTTCCCCGTGGAGGATTTCCTCCGGTACGTCCATGCACCCGAGGAAGAGCGGCCCCGCGCCCGGAGGGAGTTCCTCAAGAACGTCAAGAGGAAGATCGAGGACATCTCACGGCTCTACGTGCGCCCCGGAGAGGGGACCCTTCCCCTCGCGCTCATGTACCTCCCCTCCGAGGCGCTCTACTACGAGGCCTTCGTGGCGCGCGGGCCCGAGGAGGAGGACCTCTGGAAGGCGGCTTTCGAAAAATGCGTCCTTCCGCTTTCGCCGGGGACCATGGCGGCGTACCTCAAGACCGTGGCCATGGGGTTGAGGGCCGTTGCCGTCGAGCGAAACGCCCGGGAGGTGCTCGCCCTATTGGGCTCCCTGGACCGGGACATGGGGGCGTTTCAGCGCGACTTCTCCACGCTGGGAACTCACATCGGCAATGCGTCGAAGGGCTTCGACCGGGCCGCGCAGGATCTGCAGAAACTGGCCGAACGCCTGGGCAAGGCGAGGGAGATCGGCCAGCCGGACGAGGCCGCGGATCCACCCTGACCCAGGGACTCTCCCTCGCCCTTTTTCGAGCTCCCCCCGTGCGCTAGAATGGTCTCTGCCTGGAAAGGGGGGATCGCCGTGCGCATCGCCGTGACCTCCATGGACAAGAGCCTCGACGGGCCCGTATCCAAGCGGTTCGGCCGTTCGCATTACGTCTTCCTGGCCGATACGGACACGCGACTCGTCCGCATCATCGACAACCGGGCCTTCGCGTCCCTCGGCCTCGGGGCCGGCGCCAAGACCGCCGGAATGCTGGCCGGACTCGGTGTGACGTGGGTGGCAACGGGGGAGATTGGCAGGGAGTCCTTTCAGATTCTCCAAAGCAGCGGGGTCCGCGTCGCCACTTGCGTTTCGGCTACCTGTCGGGAGGCCCTGGACCGTCTGGAGGCCGGTGGCGTGGAGCCCGCGAGGGGACCGACGGACCCGAGCGGGTGTCAAGTTCCCAGCACCGATTGAGAGGCCCCTCCCGAGGTGCCCTTTTCAGTGGAGACCGCCCCATGACGGACGCCGACACCCTCTGTGTGAACACCCTCCGAATGCTCTCCGTGGATCAGGTGGAGCGGGCCAAGTCCGGCCATCCGGGCATGCCGCTCGGGGCGGCCCCCATGGCGTACGTCCTTTGGGATCGGTTTCTGAAGCACGACCCCGCCGACCCGGCTTGGCCGGACCGGGACCGATTCATCCTTTCGGCCGGCCACGGGTCGGCCCTCCTGTACGCCCTCCTGCACCTGTACGGGTACGACCTGCCGCTGGAGGAATTGAAGCGCTTTCGGCAGTGGGGCTCCCGTACGCCGGGACACCCCGAGTACGGCCACGTGCCCGGCGTGGAGGCGACCACGGGTCCGCTCGGCCAGGGCTTCGCCATGGGCGTAGGAATGGCCATCGCCGAGGCGCACCTGGCCGCCCTGTACAACCGTCCGGGGCATAGGGTTGTGGACCACTTCACCTACGCTATCGTTTCTGACGGGGACCTCATGGAGGGCGCTTCCCACGAGGCCGCCTCCCTGGCGGGGACCCTCGGCCTCGGAAAACTTGTCTACCTCTACGACGCGAACCGCATCTCCATCGAGGGACCCACGGACCTTGCCTTCACGGAGGACGTGGGTCGGCGCTTCGAGGCGTATGGGTGGCAGGTCCTTCGGGTGGAGGACGGCAACGACCTCCCCGCCATCGAATCGGCCATCGGCGCGGCGCGGAACGAGCGCCGCAGGCCCTCCCTCGTCATTGTCCAGTCCCACATCGGCTTCGGAAGCCCCAAGCAGGATTCGGCGGCCTCCCACGGAGAGCCCCTGGGGGCCGAGGCGGCGCGCGCCACGAAGCGGGCCCTCGGGTGGCCGGAGGACGCCTCGTTCCACGTTCCCGGCGAAGTCTCGGCCCACTGCCGCGAATCCGTCCGCACCGGCGCCCGGTCCCGCGAAGCGTGGCGGGTGGCCATGGAGGCCTACCGCGCGGCCTTTCCCGCTCCGTCCGCCAAGCTCGAAACCCGCCTGGCCGGAAAACTCCCCGACGGCTGGGAGGCCGCACTCCCCACCTTCCGTCCCGACCAGGGGGCCCAGGCCACGCGGTCCGCATCGGGCGCCGTCCTCAACGCCCTCTCCGCGGCCATTCCGGCTCTCATGGGGGGCTCCGCCGATCTCGCCCCTTCCACCAAGACCCTCCTCAAGGGATCGCCTGACTTTTCCTCCTCGCACCCCGAGGGGCGAAACCTGCGCTTCGGCGTCCGGGAGCTGGCCATGGGAGCCGCCGTCAACGGGATGGCCCTTCACGGAGGGATCCTCCCCTACGGCGCCACCTTCCTGGTCTTCTGCGATTTCGCCCGCCCGGCCCTCCGTCTGGCCGCGCTCATGGGAACCCGCGCCGTCTTCGTCTTCACCCACGACTCCATCGGCGTCGGCGAGGACGGTCCGACCCACCAGCCCGTCGAGCACCTGTTGAGCCTGAGAGCCATCCCGGGGCTGAGGGTCCTGCGGCCCGCCGATGCAAACGAGACCGCCCAGGCCTGGCGGATGGCCCTGCGTGAGCCCGGTCCCACGGTCCTCGCCCTCACGCGCCAGAACTTGCCCGTGTTTGACACGGACGCCGTTCCCGTGTTCTCTGGTTTCCAGCGGGGCGGGTACGTCCTGTGCGAGGCGGAAGGGGGGGCGCCCCAGGTCGTGCTGGTGGGGACGGGATCGGAGGTCCACACCGCCCTGGCCGCGAGGGGAATCCTCGGCCGCCAGGGGATCTGCGCCCGGGTGGTTTCAGTTCCCTGCGTGGAGATCTTTCTCGCCCAATCCGAGGCCTACCGGCGGGAGGTTCTCCCGCCCTCCGCTCCGTGTCTCGTCGTAGAGGCGGGGGTGACGCGCGGATGGCGCGAAGTGGTCGGGGATCGGGGGTGCGTGATCGGGGTGGACCGGTTTGGCGCCTCGGCGCCGGGGGAGGAGGTGTTCCGGCACCTGGGGATCACCGCCGAAGCCATCGCCGAGAGGGCCGCCTCCCTGCTTGCGGCGAAGAAGTAGGCGGGGCGCGGGGTGCGCCGCTCCTCGGTTAAGGTGGAGAACCGCCCGGTTCTGAAGAGACTGCAGGGCATCCCCGGGGTCGGACCCTCCGTGGCCCGGGACCTCTTGGCTCTCGGGATCCGTTCGCCGGAAGACCTCGCCGGCAAGGACCCCGGTGCCCTTTACGAGGAACTGTGCGGGATTCGCGGGTGCCGCCTGGACCGCTGCATGCTCTACGTCCTGCGCTGTGCCGTGTACTTCGCCTCGGAGCCCGATCCCGACCCCGAACTCCTCAAATGGTGGTCCTGGAAGGACGCCCGGGGACGGGGTTGACGGCTGGGGAGGCCGGGAGGCACATTCTAGAGGGCCGGGCCGACCGGCCGTCCCCCAGGGAGGTGGCGGCGTGACGAAAGTGATCCACTTGGTCGTGCGCCTGAGGTGCCCGCCGGACCGCGCCTTCGCCCTGTTCACCGAAAACGACCTCCTGGAGACTTGGCTGACCCGCCACGCCGAGGTCCAGCCCTACGCGGGGGGCAAATTCGAACTTTTCTGGGATCCGTACGACCGGGAAAACGACTGCACCTTCGGTTGCCGCATCACGGCCGCCGCGCCCGGGAGGCTCCTCGCCTTCGACTGGAAGGGCCCCAAGCAGTTCCGGGGCGTCATGAACGGGTGCGATCCCCTGACCCACGTGACGGTGACCTTTCACGCCTGCGGGGAAACCGGGGGGGCCGATTGCACGGAGGTCCACCTCGTCCACTCCGGGTGGGGGCGCTCCCCCGAGTGGGTGGAGGCCAGGGTGTGGACCGAAATCGCCTGGGGACGGGCCCTGCAGGGCCTCCGTGAGTCCCTGGAGAAGTCGTGACATGGCGGCGAGAATGGCCGTGGAGATGGGGGACATCACGCTCCAGACCACGGATGCCATCGTCAACGCGGCCAATCCGACCCTGCAGGGGGGAGGGGGTGTGGACGGGGCCATCCACAGGGCCGCAGGCCCCGGTCTCCTGGAGGAGTGCCGCACCCTCGGCGGCTGTTCGACGGGCCGGGCCGTGATCACTGGCGGGCACCGTCTCCCCGCGCGCTTCGTGATCCATACGGTGGGGCCCGTCTGGAGAGGCGGGCGAGAGGGGGAGGAGCGCGCCCTGGCCTCCTGCTACCACAGCTGTCTGACTCTGGCAGGGGAGCTGGGGCTGAAGTCCGTGGCGTTCCCCGCCATCAGCACGGGCGCCTACGGCTATCCTCCGCGGGAGGCCTGCCGCGTCGCCTTGGGAACCACGGCGGGGTTCCTTGCGCGGCGCGATCTCCCCGAACGCGTGGTCTTCGTCTGCTTTAGGCAGGGAGACTACGACCTGTACCGCGCCGCGGCGGACGAAATGGGGTTCTTCCTGTAAGGGGAAGTGAGAGGGATGCTCCGGTGAGGCTTCGAGGGATCTGCCTGGGACTTCTCATCTGCCTCGCCCCCTCGGCCGCAGGGGACCCGGCCCGGAGGGAGGCCTTTTTCCCCTCGCGGTTTCAGGGAGGCGAGGCGGGAGCCCGCAAGCCTTGGCCGGCCTTGGACCCATCTCGCTTGAAGCTCCGCTCCGAGAGCGCCCTCGTGGCCGACTCGGCCACGGGCCGCATTCTGTTCGAAAAGGACGCGGACCGGGTGCGGCCCGTGGCTTCCTTGACCAAGGTCATGAGCGCCATGGTCCTTCTCGATTCTCACCTTTCCCTGGCGGAGCCGATCCGGATCGAGGAGACCGACGTGGACCGGCTC
>JBFLVU010000139.1:0-7616 GCA_040758175.1 Acidobacteriota bacterium
TCGTTTCTCGTCTCTCGTCTCCCGCCTCACGTCTCTCGTCTCCCGCCTCACGTCTCTCGTCTCCCGTCTCTCGTCTCCCGCCTCACGTCTTGCCTGTTGCTTTCGCAAGCACGGCGAGGAAGGTGAGGGGCTTGGGTCCCGGGTTGACGAGCCCGTGGGTGTGGCCCGCCTTGCACAGGAAGGCGTCGCCCGGGCCGACGGGAAAGGTCTCCCCGTCGAGGAGCCCCGAGCCCTCCCCTTGGAGCACGAGGTAGAGTTCTTCCTCGGCGGGATGGAGGTGCTCGCCGACGGTGGCGCCGGGGTCCAGGGTCAAGACGCTGACGAAATCGGCGCCGGCCATGTCGCCGGGCGACAGGTAATCGAGGCGCTCGGCGCCGCCCTTCCCCCCGCGGATCTCTGTGACTCGCGCTTCCGGGATGTCTCTGCGCAATCGCTTCACGGCCGGCCTACCCTTCCAGCGCGAGGAGCCACGGCTCTTCCAAGGCTTCGCAGATCCACCGGAGAAACCGCGCCCCGTCGGCCCCGTCGATGAGGCGGTGGTCGTAGGAGAGGCTCAAGGGCAGGAAGGTGCGGGGCTCGAAGCGGTCCCCCCGCCACACGGGCCGCACCTCGCTCCGGGAGACTCCAAGAATCGCCACCTGGGGCCAGTAGACGATGGGCGCGAAGGCGGCGCCGCCGATCCCGCCCAGGTTGGAGATCGTGAAGGTCCCCCCCTCCATCTCGTCGGGAAGGAGTTTCCGCGATCGGGCCCGTTCGGCCAGGTCGCGAATCTCCCGCGCCAGGCTCAGGACGTTCTTCCGGTCGGCGTCCCGCACCACGGGCACCAAAAGGCCCCGGTCCGTGTCCACGGCGACTCCCACGTGAACGTATTCCTTGAAAACCGTTTCGCCCCGCTCCGGATCGAGGCTGGCGTTGAAGGCCGGGAAGGCTTTCAGGGCGGAGGCCGCGACCTTGACGAGGAGGGCCGTGACGGTGAGCTTGCCCCCGGCCGCCTCGACGCGGGCTCCGTATTTCGCCCGGAAGACCTCCAGGTCGGTCACGTCGGCCCCGTCGTACTGGGTCACCTGGGGAACCGTCGCCCAGGCGTGGGCCATGGCCTCCGCGGTGAGGCGGCGCACGGTGGTGAAGGCCTCGCGCCGCACGGATCCCCACCGGGAAAAGTCGGGAAGGGGGCGCGAAGTCGGCCCGGAGGAGACCGGCGGGGCCTCCAGGAGGGCTTTGGCCCGGGCCTTGACGTCGTCCGGGGTGAGGCGGCCCCGGGGGCCCGTGCCCCGGACCGAGGCCAGGTCCACGCCCAGCTCCCGGGCGAGCTTCCGCACGGCCGGAGAGGCCGGCCCGGAGGGGGCGGCGGCCGGGGCGGTCTGGGGGGGAGGAGAAGAGGCCGGAGCCGGCGCGGGCGGCGACGGGAGGGTACCGGACTGGGAGGGCATCTCGGTTCCCGCCTTCCGAGCGGGGACGCTCTCGGCCTCCCCGCCGGCGACCTCGAGGCGCAGGAGGGCCTGCCCCACGCGGATCCGGTCTCCGGCCTTCACGAGGACCTCGGCCACCGTGCCCGCGAAGGGGGCGGGCAATTCGAAGAGGGCCTTGTCCGTCTCCACTTCGAGCAGGGGCTGGTCGGCCTTCACGGCCTCGCCCACCGCCACCAGAACCTTCACCACGTCGGCCTGGGAGACGTTTTCGGAGACCTCGGGAAGGGTCACGTCCCTGCGCATGCCAGAACCTCGCCTTTCACCGGCCCGCTGGGTCGGGCCTTTCCGGGTCGATCTCCAGGTCCCTTCGGGCGTTCTCGGCCGCCTTCGGCTCCAGGGCGCCCGCGCGGGCCAGGAGGGAGAGGGCCGCAAAGGCCACCTGGCGCTCGTCCACCTCGAAGAAGTCCCGCAGCGCCTCCCGGCCGTCGCTCCGGCCGAAGCCGTCGGTGCCCAGGACGGCGAAGGGACCGGGGACCCAAGGCGCCACCGAAAGCGGGACGGCCTTCACGTAGTCCGAGGCGGCCACGAAGACGCCCTCCGCGTCTCCGAGGACCTCCCCCAGGCGGGTCTTCCGCGGGGCTTCCCCGGGGTGGAGCAGGTTCCAGCGGGAGACCTCCAGGGCGTTGCGGTGCAATTCCTTGTAGCTCGTGGCGCTGTAGACGTCCGCCGCGACACCGTAGCGCTCCTCGAGGATCCGTGCCGCCTTCAGGACGCCGCTCAGGATCGTGCCCGAGCCGAGGAGGTGGGCACGGGGGCGGCCCTCGAGAGGAGAGGGCCGGAACCGGTAGAGGCCCGACAGGACCCCCTCCCTCGCTCCATCGGGCAGGGCGGGCTGTGCGTAAAATTCGTTCATCACGGTGACGTAGTAGAAGACGTTCTCCTGCTCCACCGCCATCCGTCGCAGGCCGTCCTCGAGAATCGCGGCCACCTCGAAGGCGAAGGCCGGATCGTAGGCCTTCAGGTTCGGCACGGGATAGGCGAGGAGGTGGCTCTGCCCGTCCTGGTGCTGGAGGCCCTCGCCCATGAGGGTCGTGCGGCCCGCGGTCCCTCCCAGGAGAAACCCCCGGGCGTGCATGTCGGCGGCGGCCCAGATGAGGTCGCCGATGCGCTGGAAGCCGAACATGGAATAGAAGATGAAGAAGGGAATCGTGGGGATCCCGTGGGTGGAATAGGCCGTGGCGGCGGCGATGAAGGAGGACATGGCCCCCGCCTCGGTGATCCCCTCTTCCAGGATGGCCCCGTCGGTGGCTTCCTTGTAGTAGAGGAGGCTCTCGCGGTCCACGGGCTCGTAGAGCTGGCCCGCGTGGGAGTAAATGCCCACCTGGCGGAAGAGGCTCTCCATGCCGAAGGTGCGGGCCTCGTCGGGGACGATGGGCACCACGAACCGGCCGTACTCGGGGTCCTTGAGGAGCTTTCCCAGAAGGTGGACGAAGGCCATGGTGGTGGCCATCTCCCTCCCGCCGGTCCCCTCGTCGAACTCCCGGAAGACGTCCGGGGGCGGCGGCGGGAGGGCGGGGCATCCGGCGGACCGGCTCGGCACCCACCCCCCCAACTCCCGCCTGCGGGCCTTCAGGTAGCGGATCTCCTCTCCCTCCTCGGGGGGGCGGTAGAAGGGGGCCTGGGCCACGTCGTCGTCGGAGATGGGGATACCGAAGCGGCTCCGGAACTCCCTCAGCTCCTGCTCGTTGAGCTTCTTCTGCTGGTGGGTGATGTTCTTCCCCTCGCCCGCCTCGCCCAGGCCGTAGCCCTTGATGGTGAGCGCGAGGACCACCGAGGGCCCGGCCCCGGGCTCCGTGGCGGCGCGGTAGGCGGCGTAGACCTTCTCGGGGTCGTGGCCGCCCTTTCGCATCTTTCTCAGGTGCTCGTCCGAGAGGTGCCGCACCCTCTCCAGGAGCCTCGCGTCCTTCCCCCAGAAGTGCCTTCGGATGTAGGCGCCGTCGGAAACCGTGTACTTCTGCGACTGGCCGTCCACCGTCTCCTCGAGCCGGCGGGCGATGAGCCCCTCCGCGTCCTTTTCGAGCAGTTCGTCCCAATCTTCGCCGAGAAGGACCTTGACGACGTTCCACCCGGCGCCCCGAAAAGCGGCCTCCAGCTCCTGGACGATCTTGCCGTTGCCGCGGACGGGCCCGTCGAGGCGCTGGAGGTTGCAGTTGACGACGAAGACGAGGTTGTCGAGCTTCTCCCGGGAGGCCAGGGTGACGGCGCCCAGGCTTTCGGGCTCGTCCATCTCCCCGTCGCCCAGGAAGGCCCACACGCGCTGGTCGGTCCGCGGCAGGAGGCCCCGGTCCATGAGGTAGTGGTTGAAACGGGCCTGGTAGATGGCCATGAGGGAAGTGAGGCCCATGGACACGGTGGGGAACTGCCAGAATTCCGGCATCAGGTGCGGGTGCGGATAGGAGGGCAGGCCGCCGCCCGGCGAGAGTTCACGGCGGAAGCGCGAGAGGTCCGCCTCCGAGAGGCGCCCCTCCAGGAAGGCGCGGGCGTAGATGCCCGGCGCCGCGTGGCCCTGGAAGTAGACGAGGTCTCCTCCGCAGGGGTGCTCCCTTCCTCGAAAGAAGTGGTGGAAGGCCACCTCGTAGAGCGTCGCCGCCGAAGCGAAGGTGGAGATGTGGCCGCCGATCCCCGAGAGTTCGCGGTTGGCCCGAACCACCATGGCCATGGCGTTCCACCGCACGAGGCTCTTGATCCGGCGCTCGATCTCGCGGTTGCCTGGGTACGGGGGCTGGCGGTCCCGCGGGATGGTGTTCAGGTACGGGGTGTTCGCCGTGAAGAAGGGCCGGATGCCGTACTTCGCGGCCCGGATGTGGAGGCGCCAGAGGAGATCCTTGACCCGCTCGGCCCCCTGCTCCTCGAAGACCCCGTCCAGGGACTGGATCCACTCCCGGTCCTCCGCCTCGGTCAGGCGCTTGAGTTCCTCCGAATCCTTCGGTTCCATTGCGCCGTCCTATTCGTCTGCCCCGCGTGCGGAGTGTAGCACAGGGAGCGCGCATCCCGTCTCAAACCGCGCACGAAGCCCATGTGTTCCAAGAATTAGGGACAGCCACCTATTTTTCAGGGGCCTTTCTTTTTCCAGAGCCCCCTCTGTGTCCTCTGTGTGCTCTGTGGTTCCGAGGCCCTTGCGCCGGGGCTACTTCGTGGAATCGTAGGCCTGGCCGTCGTCGATGGGCGCGTCCTTGATATCGTGGGGGGCACCCACGGTGACGGAGCCTTGGCAGGACCCGCCCTTGCCGTCGGAGGCCGTGAAGGCGATGCGGTAGACCCGGCCGTTGCCCGTCCCCGACCGCTCGGCCCTCACGCGTGCCGTCGCCGTTCCCACGCCGAAGCCATCGGGGGCCTCGTCGCCGTCGCCCAGGCCGTTGGTTGGCTCGTCCTGCGTGATGGCCGATACCGTGACCGTCACCGGATCCCCGTCGGGGTCGGTGACCCCTTGGAGGGCGATGTCCTGCGGTTTGTGGTTCGGCGGCCAGAGGAGCGAAGCGCTGGCGGACGCGCCGGCACATTCCGGAGGCCGG
Source organism: Acidobacteriota bacterium (assembly GCA_040758175.1). Taxonomy (GTDB): domain Bacteria; phylum Acidobacteriota; class UBA4820; order UBA4820; family DSQY01; genus JBFLVU01. The sequence continues at coordinate 4,982 of JBFLVU010000139.1, forward strand.
TTCGCCGGCATCACCCCCACGAAGAGATTCACGCGCGCGGAGGCGCAGTTGTTGTCCTCCTTCGTCTCGATGACCGCCCCGTCGGCGTCGGCGCAGGCGTCCAGGTAGTACGTCCCGGGCGAAAGGTCCTGCGGCACCGTAAAGGGCGCCTCGAAGACCCCGCTCTCTTCCCCCGGCGCCAGAGCCGCCACGCTCCGCTGGCCCACGACGAGGGCGCTCGCCGGGTCCACCGGCTTCGTTGCGGACAGGACGTAGCGCGTCACGCTCGGGCCCGAAGGCAGGTTCCCAAGGTTCTTCGTTCTCTCCGTCACGTAGAAGGTCTGCCCCGGCCCGCTCCTCAGCACCGGCGGCACGAAGAGGGGCACGGCAAGGTCGGGCCCGCCTTCCCATTTCACCGTCACGGGGCCCTGCTCGAGGTCCCACGCCGTGCAGTCTTCGGCCGTTCCCGCCTTCGGACGGGAGGCCGTCGCCTTCGAAGCCTCCTTCTCGGATCCCGCGGCGATGGTTCCGAAGGGCGTATGGGCCTGGATCCTGTCCGTCCCGAGGCGCGTGCCGATGTACGAAAGCACGACCTTCCCCTCAGCGTCGGTGGTCTCCTCCCGCTTCGTTCCCCCATGGGGGCCTTCCACCACCTCCACCGTGAGGGCGTTGTTCGCAATCGGAAGGCCCGTCGCCGTGTTGACCAAACGCGCCGTGACCGTGGCCGTCTCCCCCACCGGGTGGAGGGCCCGGGTAGGCTCCAGCGTCAGCTTCGGCTCGCAGGGCCAGGGAAGGTGCGCCTTCAAGTACCGGGCGTTCAGAACGATCAAATCCTTCGCCTCCCGACGCATCTGCGAGGAAGAGGCCCCCTCCGCCGCCCCGGCCACGAGGTCCAGCTTGGCGTTCACCTCGGAGAGGTTCCCCTGCAGCGCCGCCTGACGGGCGGCTTGCAGGTTCTCCCGGATCCCTGCGAACAGCGCCGCATCGCTCACCCACCCCAGCGTCCCCGCCCTTTCGACGTCCGAGAGAAACACGTCCCAGTGCGCGAAAGAACCGGGGGGGACGGAAAGGGGCCCGAGGGTTTCCATGTACCTTTTGTATCGACGCCGAAATTCTCGAATTTCGTCGTCGTAAAACTCCAATTCCTGGCTTTGCCGATACTCGTAGACGGCGTCAAGGTAGTCTTCGACCCAAGGGTTGATGACAGCCCTTCGGATTTGAGGGGGAATCGAGCAACAGAGGACCAAGCCCTCCACGATGCTACCCGGACCCCTTTGCGGACGGCTCTCGTCACCTCCCAGCCACGCCGCATAAGCGGGGTCTCCGTCCGTGGGATCAAGGGGTGCGAATAGGGTAAACCAACCCTGCGGAGGGGGTTGAAAAGCGGCGTCCTTTTCTCCAGGGCCGTCGATCGGGAGGTTGAAGTCCGCTAAATTGAGTTGGTTTTCGAGGGCATTGGTCAACCTGTAAGAAAAGCAGTAGCCTCGCGAGGAGACTTCTACTGTGCACGCTAGGTCAATGTGTGAAAAGACTGGAGGAGCCGGATCTTGCGCCATTCCGGCCAGCGAGGAGACGAGAAGTGCGGCCAGGCAAGAGAACAATATCGATTTCACGGCAGGCCCTCCTCATCAAGTTCGAAGTGGATGGTGGCTTCGGGAACCCTCTTTAATTTCAGCTTAGAGGCAAAAGTCACCAAGAAGTCGATATCCACGCCCACCAATCGCGAGTCCTTCCATGTGACAGCGGTCTTGCTGATATCCACCGACTTTCCCGTACGATGCCGGCAGTGGGGCGGTCTCCAGTTGTACACGGGTGGATCGCCCGCCCCATCGAAGAGTCCCCCCCAGGGCAGGCTCATGTCCAAAATGCGCAGGCGAACGCCGGGGAATCGATGTTGATACTCGCTGGCCAGGTCCTGCACCTTCGCCACCATCCTTGGGATACCCCAGAAAGGAGTGGGGTGGTTGGGGTCCACGTTTTCGCAAAGGCAAGTCGCCGAAATTCCGCAACGGACATAGACCTCCGGCCAGGGAGGAAGCTCTTCAAACCCGTCGTCCCCCACGTCGTAACCGAAGTAGCCTCTGCACGCGCGATAATCACCGGGATCGCGGCGGAACAAGAGATCTTCTACGCAAACGTAATTCCGCGGAAACCGATACCAGGCCTCGACGGTCAGGATTCCGCTCACTTCGGGGATGGTCTTGGTAGCGCACCACCCAAGGCCTCTCGTTTGCCCTTCGAACCAGGTCATGTCCGCATCGCTCTGGCCCAACGACGGGACGGTAAAGAGGTTCCCGATGGGACGGGGGATTTCGTCGTGGCAGTGACCTGCCGTCCAAGCTACATCCTGCAAGTCGGGCGGGTCGAAACGGCTCTCAAAGCGCGTCTCACAATCCAGCCACGCCCCAGTGCGAACGTCGAAGCAGCCCACTTCAAATGCCTCCTCGTTCAGGGAAGCCGCAGGTCTGCACTGTCCCTCACGAACATGCGTTGGCGGAACCGCCTCCAGGTTGTACCAAACGGGGTACTGTGCCCTCAGCGACCAGGTTGTCAGAATCGCGATTCCCAGAGCGCTCAAGTCCGTCAACACCGTACGCCTTATCTTCCCCATTCTCCCCCTCCCCTTTTGCGTTTCCCAAACACCGTGCACCAAAGA
>JBFLVU010000140.1:0-7599 GCA_040758175.1 Acidobacteriota bacterium
TGAGAGCCAGTGGGTAATAGAACCGCGCGATGGCCCCGTAGGTGGGCGGAGGTTCCCCCTGAGGTCCCTTCTCCGAAATGTCCTCCAGGGAAGGGCGGGCCATGAGGCGGCTCGCCAGGGCCTCCACCAGAACGCCGCTGGCCAGCGATGCGGCGCCCGCCACCGCCCCATCCAGGTTCAGGACGACGCCGAAGAGCACCATGGCGGCGCCCATGGCCGCGATCCGCACCGCGGTGCCCGCGGCCACCCGCCGGGTCCTCCCGCTCCGGATCACCACCCCGTTATAGAAACGGCGGTATCCGATGGCCGCGGGCCAGGGCAGGAGAACGACGACGGCCCGGTGCGCCAGGTCGGCCACCTCCTCGGGAAGCCCCAAGAGGCCTCGGGCGAAGGGCTCGAAGACGGGGGGGAGCGCCAACGCGCCCATGAGGATCGTGGAGGCGCCGCTGAGCAGGAAGGTGAAATTCCTCAGGCGCCGGTAGCTCTCCCGGTCCGCCACGAGGGCCGTGGAGGCGCTCAGGAGCATGATGATGGGCGACTCGAAGAGCATGGCCAGCACGAAGGCCACGCCGTAGGCCGCCAAGTTGGGCACGGGGTTTTCCAGGCGCGCCAGGATGGCCGCCAGGTATGGCCCCTCGAGGGACATCATGAGCCACGTCAGGGCCAGCGGATACCAAAAGCGGAAAATCCGCCCCGAGGACAGGCGTGCCGCCCCGCCTTCCGCGACCCCATCCCCCTCGCTCATTCGCTCCGTTCCCGGGTCGTCTCCGCCGCCTCGGTCGCGTCGTGAGGCCCCGGGCGGAGCGGGAGGGTGGCCGTGAAGACCGAACCGGGACCCGGCTCGCTGCCCCCGCCCTCAAGGTCCCCCCCGTGGGAACGCAGATAGTGGCGGGCCAGCGCCAGGCCGAGTCCCGTGTGGCCCGTCCGGCTCGTCACGAAGGGCTCGAAGAGGGAGCGCTGAATCTCCTGCCGGATTCCGGGACCCCGGTCGCGCACCTCCACCTTGGCACGGTCCCCCTCGACGGACACCGATACCTCCACGATCTCTCCGGCAGGCGTGAAGTCGAGGGCGTTTTCAAGAATGTGCGTAAAGGCCCGTCCGAGGGTCTGCGCGTCCCCTCGGACTCGGACGGGACTCTCTGGAGTTCGCAAGCGGATGGGCGCGCCCTGCGGGAGCCTCGACTCACCCTTCGAGGCCGCCACCCTCCGTACGAGCGCCGACAGGTCCACGTCCTCCTCGCCCGCTTCGGGCCGCCGGCCCAGTTCCATCAAGTCGCGCAGGAGCGCGTCGAGGCGGCGGACCTGCTCCTCCACGAAACCCGCGAAAGGAGCGCCGTCCCTCCCCTCCCTTGCCGCCCGGATCGCCGCCAGTGTGTTCGTGTGGAGGGCGAAGAGGGGGTTCCGGATCTCGTGGGCGAGCCCCTGGACCAGTCGGCCCTGGTTCTCCACCATGGCCACGTGGTGCTCCCGGGCCTGGAGCGCCATGCGCTCCGCCTCCAGACGCTTTCTTTCGGAGACGTCGTTGAAGAGCACCGCTACGCTCCCCGGCCCGGTCCGATAGGCGAAGAGGTCGAAGAGCACGTCAACGCGGCCGTCCCTATATTCGGCCCCCTCTCGGTGGAGGGGTTCGCCCGTCCGACACGTGTTCAGATAGGCCGCCTCCATCCCCGCCGCGGCTTCACCGGGAAACGCCTCCCGCAGGGGCTTCCCGACCAATTTGTCCTCGGGGAGATGGAGGATGGAGCACGCGGCGGGGTTGACCCCCGTGATGGCTAGGCGCGCACCCGCCTCCTCCTGCAGGAACACGATCCCCATGGTGGAGGCCTCCACCAGCCGCCGGAAACGCTCCTCCCCGGTCCGCACCTCCTGCTCGAGGCGCTGGCTCGTCAGGAGAATGTAGCAGATGGAGGCGCCCGTTCCCGCCACGAGCGTCAGGGAGAAGTAGGCCGTGTGGAAAAAGGGCGAATCGAAGAGGCCGTGGGAAGGGTTTGTCATCCAAAGGACGGCCCGAACCAGGATGGCGGCGCCCATGAGGACGTAGAGGACCGCGAAGAGGCGGTAGAGGAGGTTCGACCATCCCTCCCCCGCCAGGAATATCCAGGCGATACGGAAGCTGACCCAGGCCATGAAGACGGCCACCACGAGGCTTCGAAGGACGACCTCGTCGCGACCCAGCGAGAGCCACCCCTGGAGAAGGAGAAACGGGGCCGCCCCCCAATACCACAGCCGGGAGGCCTTCCGGTCCCTCGCGAACCGAAGGGCCCCCTCCAGTTCGAGCACCATGCCGAAGTAGAAGCAGGCGTTCGTCACCAGGACGCCCGGAAGGAGCGGGACGGAATCCCGCGCCACGAGGGAGAGGAGGCCCATCATTTGAAGCGCCGTGCCGAAGACCCAGGCAAGGTAGCCAGGGTAGGTCCGCTGACGCGCCCGGTACAGCAGAAGCAGGGCAACCAGGAAGGCGCCGAGTAGGAAGTTGGAGAAGATCAGGGTCTTTACGTCCAGCGCCACGCCGAACCTCCGCCCGTTCCGGGCGAGTGGAGTCTACCACGGGCGCCTTCTTCTTCCCGACACGGCCTTCCCAGCGCTCATCTCGCCCTGCCGCCTGCCCCACGGATCTCCCTTTTTGCCATTGGTTTTCAATCCCAAATCCCAAACCCCAAATCCCCAATGCCCTTCTTTTCCTTCCGCCTTCCGCCTTCGGCCTTGCCCCTCAGGTCTCCCGACTCACGAAACAAAGGGCCGCCCGCACGCTGGCGGGCGGCCCGGAGTGAGGGAGCGAGTCGGATCACCCGTTCTTCTTGACGAACTCCTCCATGAAGGAGACGAGGGTCTCGATCTGGGGGACGGTGACGGCGTTGTACATGGATACGCGGATGCCGCCCAGATCGCGGTAGCCCTTGAGGCCCACCATGCCGTTCTTCTTGGCCTCCGCGATGAAGGCCGCGGTGAGGTCCTCGGTGGGCAGGAAAAAGTCCACGTTCATGTAGGAGCGGTCCTCCTTCACCTGGACCCACGGCCTGTAAAAGCCCGCGTGTCGGTCGATGCAACCGTAGAGCAGTTCGCCCTTTCTCAAGTTGCTCTTGTAGATGGCCTCCAGGCCGCCGATCTGCTTGTTGTAGGCCAGGACGTTGCGGAGGATGTAGATGGAGAAGCAGGGAGGGGTGTTGAAGAGGCTGTTCTTCTCGGCGTGGATTCTGTAGCGGAGCATGGTGGGGAGCTTGTCGGTGCACCTCTCGAGGAGGTCGTCCCGGATGAGGGCCACCACGAGGCCCGAGGGTCCCAGGTTCTTCTGGGCGCCCGCGTAGATGAAGCCGAAGGGCTTCACGTCGAAGGGGCGCCACATGAAGTCCGAGGACATGTCGCAGGCCAGCGGGATGCCCCCCGTCTCGGGGAAGGCCTTCCACTGGGTGCCGTAGATCGTGTTGTTGGAGCAGATGTGAACGTAGGCCGCGTCGGGGTTGACCGTGATCTCCTCCGGACGGGGAAGGCGGCAGAACTTCTCGGGCTCGGTGGTGGCGATACAGCGCGCGTTCTCGCCGGCCACGATCACGGCTTCCTTGTAGGCCTTCTTGGCCCACGAGCCCGTCACGACGTAGTCGGCCTTGCGCCCTGAGTGGAGGAGGTTCATGGGCAGCATGGCGAACTGGAGGTTCCCACCGCCCTGGAGCAGGAGGACCTTGTAGTTGTCGGGGACGTTCAGAAGCTCCTTCACGAGGGCGATGGCCTCGTTGTGGACGGCGTCGTACTCCTTCGCCCGGTGGGAGATCTCCATCACCGACATGCCCGTGTTTTCGAAGTCCACCAGCTCCGCCTGGGCGCGCTCGAGCGCCGGCAGCGGCAGTCCCGCAGGTCCCGCGTAGAAGTTGATCACCCGCTTTGCCATGGCATCTACCTCCTCTTCAACCACAGAGCTCACAGAGGGCACAGAGGCGATCTTCCTATTGAAAACCTACTCTGTGATCTCTGTGTCTTCTGTGGTGAGCGTCTCTCTACTTCCGCTTGGAAAGGATATCCACGACGATATCGCCGATGCGCAGGAGGTTCTCCTTGGAGGAGGCCCCGATGTGCGGCGCCATGAGGACGTTGGGTGCCGTCAGCAGGGGGCAGTCGGCGGGAGGCGGATCGCTGGGCCACACGTCGGTACCGTAGGCGGCCACCTTTCCGCTCTTCAGTGCCTCCGCCAGGGCCGCCTCATCGAGGATCTTGCCCCGGCCGGTATTGATAAGGATGACCCCGTCCTTCATCTTGCCGAGGAGGGCCGCGTTGACCATTCCCCGGGTCTCGTCGGTAAGCGGCGTGTGGAAGGAGATGTAGTCGGACTTCGCAAGGAGTTCGTCCAGGGGTACGAGGCGCGCCACGGGGTGCTCCTTGAGGTACGGATCAGAAGCGATCACCGTCATGCCGAAGGCCGCGGCGCGCGTGGCCACCTCCGATCCGATTCGGCCGACACCGAGGAGGCCCAGGGTCTTCTGGTAGAGTTCCGTGCGCTTGAGCTCCTTCTTGAGCCACTTCCCCTCCTTCATGGAGGTGTGGGCCTCCACGATGCGGTTGGGGATGGCGAGCATGAGGGCCATGGCGAACTCGGCGACGGCAACCGAGGAGGCCTCGGGCGTGTTCATGACGTCGATGCCGTGCTCCTTGCAGGCGGCCTTGTCCACGTTGTCGAGCCCCACACCGCCGCGGATTACGAGCTTGAGCGCCGGGGCCTTGGCCAGCAGGTCCGCCGACACCTTTGTCTTGGAGCGAATGAGCAGGACCTCCGCCTCCGCCAACCGGCCCATGTCTTCGAACACTTCCCCGAAGCGCTCCAGCCGCTTGGGGAGCCCTTTATCAAACGCGTCCGCAATCAGGATCTTCACGTTCAACCCTCCTTGTGATCACCACAGAGACCACGGAGCCATGAGATTGACAGAGCCCCTGTGAGCCCTGCGTCCTCTGTCGTAAGTCCTTCAGTCCTCGATCAGCCGCACGATGAGGCCGCTACGCAGTTTGGGTTCGAACCACGTGGACTTGGGCGGCATGACCTGTCCGGCGTCGGCCACGGCCATGAGCTGGGGAAGGCTCGTGGGGTGCAGGGCGAAGGCCACGGCCCAGCCCCCTCGGACGCGACGTTCCAGCTCCTTCGTCCCTCGGATTCCCCCGACGAAGTCGATGCGCTTGTCGGTGCGCGGGTCGGCGATCCCCAGGATGGGCGCCAACAGGTTGTCCTGGAGGATGGAGACGTCCAGCCCCTTGACCGGGTCCCCCGCCGGGAAGGTGCCCGGCCGGGCCGTCAGGCGGTACCACTCGCCGCCCAGGTACATTCCGAAAGTCGCCGGGCGTTCGGGCCTGGGCCCGGTGCCCTTCTCCACCGAAAACAACTCCCCGACCTTGGCGAGGAACGCCTCGGGGCTCACACCGTTGAGGTCCTTTACCACACGGTTGTAGTCGAGAATCTTCAACTGGTCGTGGGGGAAAACCACGGCCATGAAGTACTCGAAGGGCTCCTCGCCCGTGCGGGAGGTGGCCTTGGCGCGAAGGGACTGGCCCGTCCGGACGGCGGCGGCCGTGCGGTGGTGCCCGTCGGCCACGTAGAGGGCCGGGACTTTCTCGGCGAAAAGGTGTTCGAGGTCCCTGAGGTCCTCCTCGTCGGCCACCACCCAGACGGTATGGCCGAAGCCGTCGTCGGTGACGATGTCGTACACCGGGTCGCAGGAGCGGGCGCGGTCCACGATCTCGTCGATGGCGGGTACGGCCCTGTAGGTGAGGAAGACCGGCTCTGCGTTGGCGTTCTGCTCCATCACGTGGCGGGTGCGGTCGTCCTCTTTGTCCTTGCGCGTGAACTCGTGCCGCTTGATGAGGCCGCTCTCGTACTCGGCGACGGCGCAGAGACCCACGAGGCCCGCCTGGACGTGCTCCCCCATCCTCTGCTGGTAGACGTAGAAGCAGGGCTGGGGTTCCTTCAGCAGGGTTCCCTCGGCGACGAAACGGCGCAGGTTTTCCACGCCCTTGGCGTAGACGCGGTCATCGTAAAGGGGGACGGCCGGGTCCAGGTCGATTTCGGGCTTCCCCACGTGCAGAAAGGAGTAGGGGTTGCCCCGGGCCAGGTCCCGCGCCTCGTCCGAGTTGATGACGTCATAGGGGTGGCTGGCGATCTTCTCCGCGAGGTCAGGCCTGGGCCTGTAGCCGCGGAACGGCTTCAACTTGGACATGCGGCGACCCTCTGGCGGGCTCCGGATGTGGGGTGGAGGCTCGGAGCGCCCGCGATGGCTCCGGACCGGAGGGTCAGCATATCCAAAGAAATCAACCCCTTCAAGGCCCATCCGGAGCCGTCCGGGCGAGGGGGGTTTTCCCCCATGGCCGGCCCCGCGTGGGATCTAGGACGGGGGGGGAGGGTCCTCCCCGGTGCTATACTCCGCCCTCGGGGCCCGAAGGCCCCGTCGCGTGAGGAGGGGCACCATGTCCCTGTACGCCATGAAGAAATCGGTCGTCAACCTGATCCCGGGGCGCCTGGTCCGCGTCTTCGCCGCCCCCTACGTCTCCGGCGATTCTCTGGACAAGGGCCTCGCCGTGGCCGATCGCCTGTTCGAGGAGCGCGGCATCCGGACGACACTCGACGTGCTGGGCGAGGCGGAAAAGACCGAGGCCAAGGTCCGCGGGGCCGTGGAGAACTATCTGCGGGCGCTGGAGGCCGTGAAGGGCCGCGCGTACTGCACCCTTTCCATCAAGCCCGGCCACTTCGGCTTCTACGTGAGCCCCGACCTCTGCCGCAAAAACGTGGAGGAGATGGCGGCCGCCTGCCAGTCCGCCGGCCGGGGCCTCACGGTGGACATGGAGGACACGGACCTGACGGACTTCACCCTGGACCTTTACAGGGATCTCAAGCCCAAGTACCCCATCCTGGGCACCGTACTCCAGTCCCGGCTTCACCGGACGCTGGACGACGTGGACCGTCTTGACGGGCTGAAGGCCCACGTCCGGGCCTGCATCGGCATCTACAACGTGGGTCCCGACAAGGCCGTGACGAACAGGCGGCAGATGAAGGAGAACCTGCTTGCGCTCATCGAGAAGCTTTTCGACCGGGGCCACTACGTCTGCATCGCCACCCACGACATGGAATACCTCTCCAAGGCGCGCGACCTCGTTGCCAGGAAGGGTATCCCCAAGGACCGCTACGAGTTCCAGATGCTCCTGGGCGTTCCCCGGGACCACATCCAGAAGGAGCTTGTCGCCACCGGCGAGACGGTCCGACTGTACGTTCCCTTCGCCTCCGACTGGGACGACGCCATCGCCTACCTGCGCCGCCGCATGCTCGAAAGCCCCTCCATGTCCCTCCTCGTGCTGAAGAACCTGTTCGTGAGGGGGAATTGAGGGAGAGAGTAAGTGAGTAAGTGATTAGGTGAGTAGGTGAGTGGGTGAGTAGGGAGGAGGACCTTCGAAGAGGGAAGGGAAAAGCCGCCGGAACGGTGATGGCGGATGGCCCTCGCCGGCCCTCGCCTCCGAATCCGGCCTCCCCCGCTTCGATCCTCTTGTCCGTCCTCCGATTCTTCCCTTACTTATCCCCCCGCCCGTAGATCTGAAACGCGGCCCAATAATAGGGCGGTAGTGGCAGGCCGGTGG
>JBFLVU010000141.1:0-7594 GCA_040758175.1 Acidobacteriota bacterium
TCCCGACTCGCACAGTCTCGCGAACGTTCCGTTGGCCGCGCTCTCCGAGATTCGCCCAGGGGAGGGCCGCTTTTCACCCCCGACTGCGGGCGGGAGCGCCATCCGCCAAGCCGGCGGCTGGATCCGGAAGGGGCGGAGCTTTCGCGTGAGCCTGCGATTCGGCGCCGGGAGCACCTGGGCCAGGAAGCTGTTTTTGACCGAGGATCAGGAGGTCCGGGAAATCGGCGGGGAAACACGCGTCCGCTTCACAACGGACAGCATGGAAGACGTACGCCGCTTTCTCCATCTGGCCGGCGACGGGGTGTCCGCGGAGGAACCCTCCCTCCTGCGCTCCCTCCTGAGGACCCACCTCCTGTACGGGGATTCGGATCAGAGTCAGCTTCCCCAGGAGTCCAGGGATCCCGCCGGCCTGGAGAGACCCAGGAGGTAGCCCACGAGGTAAAGGCTCCCCGCCGCCACGACCACGCCCTCCCGCCCCGACCATTCCGCGGCGGCCCTCAGGGCCGCCGCGGGGTCGGGCATCTCCTTTACCTCCCCAAACCAGGCCGCCCTCACTCCTCCTGGATCCAGGCACCGTTGCATAGGAACGGAAGTGGCCCACACCTTCCCAAACAGCGGGAAGAGCCTGCGCGCCATGTCGGCCACGGGCTTGTCGCGCATGACCGCGAAGACGAGGGCCTTTCTCGGATGGGGAAGCCCGGCGACGAACCGCGCGAGCACCTCGCACCCGTCGAGGTTGTGGGCCCCGTCCAAGTACACGTCGGGTTCCCGTCCAACGAGTTCCAGGCGGCCGGGCCATCGCGCCTGAGAAATCCCTTGGCGGATGGCCCGTTCCGGGATGCGGAAGCCGCCCGCGTCCAGTTCCCAGGCGCACCGGACGGCAAAGGCGGCGTTTTCCAGCTGGTGCTCCCCCGCCATGGCCGGATAGGGCAGGTCCATGGATCGGGTGCCGGCGGACAGGCGCCACGATTCCCGGTGCCGCTCCACACGCCAGTCCGGAAGGCCCAGCCGGGTCCCCCGCCGCCGCGCCTCCTGGCGCAGGACCCTCAGAGCCCACGTTCCCCTGGCCCCCGTGAGGGCCGGCACGCCCGGCCGGCAGATTCCCGCCTTTTCCCGCGCGATGCTCAAAAGGCCTGGCCCGAGGTGCTCCTCGTGGTCCAGGCCCACGTTCGTCACGGCGGAGAGAATGACGGGCGCCACGTTCGTGCAGTCCAATCGTCCTCCGAGCCCCACCTCCAGCACCGCCGCGTCCACTCCTCGGGCCTGGAAATGAAGAAAGGCGGTCAGGGTAAGCGCCTCGAAGTAGGTCGGCTCCGTATCCACCTCCCCGTCCTTCAATGCGCCCTCGGCCGCCGCGCGGACCTGCGACAGGGACCGGGCGAACTCCTCCGGGGAGACCAGTGCCCCGTCTACCCGGATCCTCTCTCTCACTTCCACGAGGTGGGGCGAGGTGTAGAGACCGGTCCGCCGTCCCGAGGCCCGGAGGATGGCTTCCAGGAAGGCCGACGTGGAGCCCTTCCCGTTGGTCCCCCCCACGAGCACGCTGGGGAAGGACCCTTCGGGGTGCCCGAGGCGGCGGCACAGGGTTCTCGTGTGTTCCAGCCCCGCCTTGATCCCGAACCACGCCAGCCGTTCGAGGTAGGCGAGGCTTTCGGCCGGGTTCATGGGGCCGGGGAGGTCCCGGTCAGGAGGGCGATGAGCCGCGCGAGGGTCTCCCGGAGCTGGTTGCGGTGGACCACGAGGTCGAGAAAGCCCTTTTCGAGGAGGAATTCGGAGCGCTGGAACCCTTCCGGCAATTTCTGGCGGATGGTCTGCTCGATGACTCTCGGGCCGGCGAAACCGATGAGGGCCTTGGGCTCCGCCAGGTTCACGTCCCCGAGCATGGCGAAGGACGCCGTGACCCCGCCCGTGGTGGGGTCGGTCATGACGGAGAGGTAGGGAAGCCCGTCCTCGTGGAGGCGGGCGAGGGCCGCCGACACTTTGGCCATCTCCATGAGGGAGAGGACCGACTCCTGCATCCGGGCCCCGCCCGAGCAGGAAACGACCACGAGGGCGGCCCGTTCGGCGGCGGCCCGTTCGGCGGCCCGGGTGATCTTCTCGCCCACGACGCTGCCCATGGACCCGCCCATGAAGGCGTACTCCATGCAGGAGAAGACCACCGGAAGCCCGCCCATTTTCCCGCGGGCGTTGAGGACGGCGTCCTTCATGGCTACGGACTTTTGGTACTGGGCGAGGCGGTCCGAGTACTTCTTCAGGTCCTTGAAGCCGAGGACGTCCTTGGGACCGACCTCCGAGTCCAGCTCCACGAATTCGCCCCCGTCGCAGAGCATCTGGAGGCGCTGGCGGGCGGAGATACGAAAATGGTAGTCGCACTTCGGGCAGACGTTGTTGTTCTCTTCGACGGTTTGGGAGAAGAGGACCTGCCCGCAGCTGTCGCACTTGCTCCACAGACCGGCGGGGACCTTGACGGAGCGCTCCTCCCCGTCCTGCACCTCCGGCTTTTTCTTCTGCCGAAACCACATCCCCTTGACTCCCACGGGAGTATATCCAACGGGGATGGTCGCGTAAACCCCTCGCGGCGCCGGCGAAGGGATCGGGGAGGGAGGCTTCCGCGGTGAGGCCTCGCCCCCCCACGGCCCGTCCCTTCTTCGGGTCCCTGTGGTACACTTCACGGGCCTGGAGGCGGCCTTGCGTCTGGTGAAGTTTCTCGTTTACGCCGGCCTGTTCGGACTGGGCGTCCTGGCGGGCGTGGCCCTGCTCATCCGCGTGTCCCTTTTCGGGAGCGGAACCAGCGTCCCGCAGGTGTCTGGCCTGACGCGCGAGCAGGCGGAGTGGGAAACCCAGCGGGCCAAGCTCGCCTTCCGGGTTCAGGAGGAGCGGTACGACCTCCGGACGGAAAAGGGCCGGGTCATCTCCCAAACCCCCGCACCGGGCATGGCCGTGCGGAAGGGGATGACCCTCTCGGTCGTGGTGAGCCGGGGCATTGACCGCCTGGAGGTCCCCGACCTGCGAGGCCTTCGGCTGGAGGCCGCCCAGATCCAGGCCCAACAGGCCGGATTGCGCCCCACCGCCGCCAGCTACCTTCACGCTTCCGCGCCCGCCTCCACGGTCGTGGGCCAGACCCCGGCGCCGGGCGCCGCCGTTCCGCGGGAACAGGAAATGGGCCTGCTCGTGAGCCTCGGCCCCTCCTCCCCCACCTTCGTCATGCCCGACCTGCGGGGCATGGAACTGGACCGGGCCACGGCAGGGCTGCAGGAGTACGGAATCCTTGTGGCCAGCGCCCGCGCGGTGGCCCTCCCGGGGGCGGGCCGGAACACCATCGTGGACCAGGAGCCCCGCCCCGGCTTCCCGCTGGGACGCCGCGACGTGGTCCACCTCTCGGTGAGTCGGCCATGAGGATCCCGCCCAAGCGGTGCCTCGCCCCGAGCATCTTGTCGGCCGATTTCGCGGCGCTTGGGGAGTCCATCCGCCGGATCGAGCCGCACGCCGGCCTCCTTCACGTGGACGTGATGGACGGTCATTTCGTCCCCAACATCACCCTGGGGCCTCCGGTGGTGGAGCGCCTCCGGCCCGCAACGGCCCTTCCCATCGACTGTCACCTCATGATCGCTCAGCCCGACCGGTACCTCCGGGCCTTCGCCTCGGCGGGGACCGACCTCCTCTCGGTCCATCAGGAGGCGTGCCCCCATCTGCACCGCACGGTCCAGGCGATCCGAGAACTTGGAATGAGGCCCGGGGTCGCGCTCAACCCCTCCACGCCCGTGGACACCCTGTCGGTGGTCCTGCCCGACCTGGACTTCGTCCTGATCATGAGCGTCAACCCCGGCTTCGGCGGCCAGAACTTCATTCCCTCGGCCCTGGACAAGGTCCGGCGGCTGGCCGCGGTTCGCCGGGAGCGGGCCCTCTCCTTCGCCATCGAAGTGGACGGCGGCGTGGGGCCCTCCACGCTTCCGCCCCTGCTGGAGGCGGGCGCCGACTGGCTCGTGGCGGGCTCGGCCGTCTTCGGCGCCGACGACCCCGCCGCGGCGGCACGCACGCTCACGGAGACCATCCTTGGGGCGCCATAGGACCACGCTCCGCGTGAGGTACGCGGAAACCGACCAAATGGGCGTGGTCCATCACGCCGCCTACTTCGCGTGGCTGGAGGTGGGCCGCACGGAGTACCTGAGGGCCCGGGGAATCCCGTACGCGGCCCTTGAGGAGGCGGGCATCCGGATGCCCGTCTTGCGCGCCTCCGCCGAATACCTCCTTCCGGCGAGGTACGACGACGAGGTGGAGATCGAGGCGGAGCTGTCCGGCGCCACGCCGGTTCGCTTCGCGTTCGACTACACGCTTCGAAGGGTCGCCGACGGCGCCCTCCTTTGCCGTGGCCGCACCGAACACGTGGCCACGGACCTCTCGGGGAGGCCCCGGCGCGTGCCGAAAGACCTGTACGCCCTCATAGGAGAAGGCCTTGAGAACCCTTAAAGCTTTGGCCGCCGTGGCCCTCACCGCAGCGTTTCTGTCGACGGCCTGTACCCATCGCCGGCCCAAGGACGTCCCGGACCAGGAGGTGGTGCCGGTCTCGGTCCTGTACGAGAAGGGCCAGGCCGCCATCAAGAAGAAGAAGCCCGGCACGGCACGAAAGTACTTCGACCAGATCACGCTCCGCGAGGACGCGGGGGAGTACAAGGACAAGGCCGCCATCGCGACGGCCGACGCCTTCATGATCGACCATACGATGGAATCCTACGCCGAGGCCATCAGCCGCTATCAGTCCTTCCTGGCCTTCCATCCGACCCATCCCGACGCGCCCTATTGCCAGTTCCGCATCGGAGAGGCCTATCTGGAGTCGGTGGAAACGCCGGATCGGGACATGACCCCCGCCCGCAGCGCCCGGGACTCCTTCCAGGCGGTGGTGGACAACTACCCCAAGAGCGCCCAGGCGGAGCCGGCCCGGCAGAAGCTCGCGGCCATCAACGACCTCCTCGCCGCCCACGAGATCAAGGTGGGCGACTTCTACCTCAAGAACGAGCACCCCAAAGGGGCCATCGCGCGCTACCGCGGCGTCATTGAGAAATATCCGAAGTACTGGAACCTGCCGGTCGTTTACTACCGCCTGGGGGACGCCCTGGCCATGGACGGGCAAACCCAGGAGGCCACCCTCTACTACCAGAGGATCGTCGAAACCGTGCCGGGGACGGTCCTCGCCAAGGACGCCCAAAAGCGCCTGAGCCAAGTCCAGAGGAAGGAGGAGCGCTCCCTCCGGAAGCAGAGGAAGGACGTCTTCGAGGAACCCCTTCTGCCCAAGAAGAAAACCAAGCACTGGTGGCAGTTTTGGAAGTAAGTGCCCGGAGCGGCCCCCCTGGCCGCCCCTGAAGGCGGAGGCCGCCGAACGGCCTTCGATCCCGAGCACCCATCCGGAGAGGAGGCCCCCGTGGAGGAGCCAAAGCAGGTCCCGCCTGTCCACGAGCCGGTCGTTGCCGCGAACCGGATTCTCCCCGAGATCACCTTCAAGGCCATCGTGCTGGGTGTGATTCTCGCCGTCGTCCTGGCGGCCGCCAACGCCTACCTGGGTCTCTTCGCGGGGATGACCGTGTCGGCGTCCATCCCCGCGGCGGTCATCTCCATGACCCTCTTCTCCTTCTTCCGGCGGAGCAACATCCTCGAGAACAACATCGTCCAGACGGCCGCGTCGGCGGGAGAAGCGGTGGCCGCCGCCGCCGTTTTCACGATCCCCGGCTTGGTCATCCTTGGATTCTGGAAGGACTACGACTACCTCCAGACGCTCCTCATCTGCGCCCTGGGTGGGACCATCGGCGTCCTCTTTTCCGTCCCCCTCCGCCGGGCGCTGGTCGTGCAAGGCGAGAAGGAGATCAAGTTCCCCGAGGGAATCGCCACCGGGGAGGTTCTCAAGGCCGGCCAGCGCGGGGAAAAGGGAAACCTATCCGTCATCGTGGCCGCGGGACTCACGGGTGGGATCCTCAAGCTCTGCCAGGAGGCAGGCCTCAAGCTTTGGAACTCGGCGCTGGAACTGGGCGGCCGCGTGGGCGGCTCGGTGGCCTACCTGGGGATGGACCTCTCCCCAGCCCTGCTCGGCGTGGGGTTCATCGTGGGCCTGAGGATCGCCGTTCTCGTGTTTCTGGGAGGCGCCCTCTCCTGGTGGATCGCCATCCCGCTGTACGCGGTCCTGCACGGCCTGCCCGACGGGGGCACGGCGGTGGCCTCGGCGACGGCCCTGTGGCGGGACCAGATCCGCTTCCTCGGCGTGGGGGCCATGTGCGTCGGCGGGTTCTGGGCCTTGATCCAGATGCGCCACCAGCTCCTCACGGGGGTCCGAAGCGGCCTGCAGGCCTTCCGCGACGAGAAAGCCGGCGCCTCCGTGGAGCGGACCGACCGGGACATCCCCATGGCCTGGGTCCTGTTCTTCTCGGCCCTCTCGGTGGTACCGCTCTTTTTTGTCTACCGGCTGGTCGTGGAGAGCACCGCCGTCAGCCTCGTGATGGCCGTCATCATGCTCGTGGCCGGGTTCCTGTTTTCCGCCGTGGCGGGCTACATGGCGGGCCTCGTGGGATCCTCCAACAACCCTATTTCGGGCGTGACGATCTCCACCATCCTCTTTGCCTCTCTCGTCCTCCTCCTTTTCATGGGACACGGGAACCCTTCGGGGCCGGCGGCCGCCATCCTCATCGGCGCGGTGGTCTGCTGCGCCGCCTCCATCTCCGGCGACAACCTCCAGGACCTCAAGGCCGGCCACATCGTGGGCGCGACGCCGTGGAAGCAGGAGTTCATGCTGATCGTGGGGGTCCTCTCTTCCGCCTTCGTGATCGCCCCCATCCTCCAGCTCCTGAATCTCAAGTACGGGGTGGGTGTGCCCATGGACGCGGACGCCGCCTGGATGGCGGCCCACCCCGCACCGCTACCGGCTCCCCAAGCCACGCTCATGGCCTCCGTTTCAAAGGGCGTGTTCATGGGCGGGCTGCCCTGGACCATGGTGGCCATCGGCGCCCTCATCGCCGTAGCCATCATCTCCCTGGACCTCTACCTGAAGGCGCGCGGGAGTTCTTTCCGGACGCCCGTTCTGGCCGTTGCGGTGGGGATCTACCTTCCCTTCCGGCTCTCCACGACGATCCTCGTGGGAGGCCTGGTGGCCTACGCCGTTTCGAGGGCGGTCCAGGCCCTGGAAAGGGGAGGGCTCAACGGCGAACTCCGGGGAGCCGCCGCGGCGGCTGGGGAAAAGCGCGGCCTGCTCTTCGCCTCGGGTCTCATCACGGGCGAAGCGCTCATGGGGATCCTTCTGGCCGTCCCGATCACGCTGGCGAGCTTCTACCCCTCTCTGGGGGGCGACTTCCTGGCCCTCTTCCGGGAGCCGCCCCTGGGCGCGTGGCCCGGGGTGGCCGCCCAGGCCTGCGTCATCGCGGCCCTGTACGCGGTGGTGGCCCTTGCCATCCGGCGGGCGTCCCGCGGGCGCTGAAGCGGAAGCTCAGCTCAGCTTCTTGAGAAGCGCCTCGGCCTGGGAACGGATGGAAGGGTGCTCGGCCCTCCACCGGGCGTCCGGCGTCATGGCCAGGATGGTGCGAAGCTGCTCGACGGCCTTTTCGTCCATGTCCTCGGC
>JBFLVU010000142.1:0-7570 GCA_040758175.1 Acidobacteriota bacterium
CGCGGCGGCGAGGTAGAGGAGCGTGAAGCCCAGGACGGTGGTCCAGCGCTTCAGCACCTCAGCCCTCCGCCTTCGCGCCGACCCGGATCGTCTCCAGCCCGTGGGCCTTGGGTCCCTTCTCGACCTTCCAGAGAAGGAAGGCGAAGAGGAGGGCCACGAAGCCGAGGCCCGAGAACAGCCACATGCCGGGAACGTATCCCGCCGGGTTCTCGGGGCCCGCCTTGCCCAGGTCGTTGGCGTAGCCGACCACCGTGTTGAGCCCGGCCACGCCCACCTGCTGTACCAGGGTCATGACCGCCAGCCCCGTCCCGAGGCGCTTCTGCTCCACGATGTACGCGACGCTCGGCCACATGATGGCGGGGACGAGGGAGAAGGCGACGCCCATCATCGCGATGGGGATCCACAGGGGAAGGGTGTGGTAGGCCATGATCACGTAGACCGGCATCAGGAGGAAGGCCCCGAGGAACATGAGGGAGGCCCGGCGCCCGATGCGGTCCACGAGGAGCCCGAAGAGCGGGGTGGCCACCATGGCCGCCACGGGGAGGCTGCTGTTGATCTGGCCCGCCATCTCCCGGGTCAGGCCGTAGCTCTCGATGAAGAACTTGATGGAGAAGGTCCGGAAGGGAAAGATCGCCGAGTAGAAGGTCACGCAGAGGGCCACGCAGTACCAGAAGGAGGCGTCGAAACGGAAGAGGTCCTTGACCACGAGGCGGTCCGTCTCCCCCTCCTCGCCCAGGGAGTAGCGCTTCAGGGCCCGGGACTCCAAGGCCCAGTAGGCGAGCGCCCCCACGGTGCAGAGGGAGCCCAGGATGGCCGCTAGCACCAGGGGCGTGCGCCACCCGTCGTAGGCCCACTTGGCCCAGGTCGGGGACCAGTCCACGGCCACCTGCCCCAGCCGCGCGATGGTGAGGTTGATCCCGAAGGCGAAGGAGAGCTCCTTCCCCTTGAACCACTTGGCCAGGGCCGCGGTAATGGCCACGATGAGGGGCTCGGCCCCCACGCCCAGGAGGAATCGCGATCCGATCATCACCCACGGCTCCGTGCTCAGGAGCATGGTGACGCCGGAGACCGTGCAGACCGCGCCGAAGAGCACCGTCGTCCGGGTCGTCCCGAGCCGGTCGATGAGGACGCCCCCCACGAGGAGCACCAGCACCGCGGCGATGCTGTAGCTCGTATTGAGCTGTCCGATGACGGCGTCGGTGAAGCCCAGCTGGGCCTTCATCAGGTCCGTCACCGGATTGATGGAGTCGTAGATGTAGTAGTTGCCGAACATGGCGAGGCTGATGATGACCAGCACCGCCCACCGGTAGAAGGTGGACGGCTGGGGCCGCGCTTCTGCCCCGGCGGGTTGCGTCGCGTCGGACATGGCTCCTCCCTGGCTTCCTGGCCGGCTACGGTGGGCCAGTATACAGGGAAGGTGCGCCGCCGCGCGACGGCCAAGGACGGCCGCCCGGTCCCCTCAAGGGAGGAACGGGGAGGCGCTCTCCCAGCGCGGGCCGGGGAGGTGGGCCTGCATCAACATGCGCAGCCGGACCAGGCCGTTCAGAAAGCGGCTGACCTCGCCCTTGGCCCCGTCCCGCCGCAGGAAAACC
The DNA here is from genome assembly GCA_040758175.1 of Acidobacteriota bacterium. Lineage (GTDB taxonomy): Bacteria > Acidobacteriota > UBA4820 > UBA4820 > DSQY01 > JBFLVU01. Next base: position 1,593 of record JBFLVU010000142.1, read on the forward strand.
AGGCCGTCCCCTTCCCCGTTCGGGAAGACCCGGTCCAGGTCCGCCCAAGGCAGCTCCATCCTCCCGCGGAGCAGGCGCTTCAGGACGACGCCACGCTCCGAGACGGTCACGCGGTCCAGGAACGAGGCCGCGACGAGGTACACCTGGAGGGCCGTGATGGCGACAGAGATGCCCCCGAGGACCCACGGTTCCCACGCGGGCCTCTCTTCGAAGGCGCCCGTGGCGAAGGCGCCGAGGAGGACGCCCGCGAAGAGCGCGGTGGTGAGGAGGAACGTGAGGCGATAGCGGCCCGTGTACGCAAGGGTCCACCCGGGCCCGTCGGGGCAGGGCTCGGCTTCGTCGCGGCGGCCCGCGAGGACCCACCTTCGCCATAGCCGGAGTCCGGCCTGCTCCGCTCCAGGAAGGAACATGGCTCCCCCATGACGGAAAGGGGCGCGGTCGCCCGCGCCCCCCGCCTTCGCGCCGCGGCGGTTTGCGGCCGCCGGGACCCGCCCGCCTACTTGCCGATCAGTCCGTTCTTGAGCTCCTCGTTGGGAGGGCTCTGGCCCAGCCAGATGGAGAAGAGCGCATCGGCGAAGTCCTTCCCTTCGATGACACCCATCTCCTGCCCCTTGATCTCGACCTTCGTGCCCGCGCCCGGAACGTAGGTAAGGATCGCCCGGTCGCCGGTCTTCATGTCGGACCAGAAGCCGTTGAACTTGTCGATGCGGGCCTTGAGGGCGGCGGCCTTGTCGCCGGAGTTCTTCGTGAAGCCCTCGTTCCAGCCTTCCAGGAGCTTGTCCTTTCCGACCTCCTTGTAGAGGAAGTGCATGACGAGCTGCTTGGGGGCATCGGCCGCCACGAGTTTGGCCGGGTCCGTGGATTTCTCCGCCACGTAGAGGCCCGCCACGTAGACCTTCACGTGGATAAAGGCCACCTTCTTGATCCGCACGCCCATTCCGTTGAGGTGGAGCGTCGCGCCTCCGGCGCTCACCGTGTTCGGCAGGCTCACTCCCTCCAGTTCGGCGGCCACCGCCGCCAGACCCAACGCCGCCACCGCCAGAAGCACCAGCACCCACTTCCTCATGGCAACCTCCTTGTCCGATGCGTCCACTCTAGCCCCCGCCGCCCCCTGGGGCAAGCCCGGGTCAATACAACGAAGTGATCCCGCGCTCCTCGGGTTCGTACAGGACGCGGTAGAACTCGCTCGCGAAGCGGTCCGTCATCCCCCCGAGAAAATCCACAACCACCCCGTATCGGGCGACGGGATCCCGGGCCTCCTCCACGCGGGCTCGGGTGGCCAGGGGCAGGAGGCGGATGGAGACGGACCCCGGTTCCAGAAGGTCGCGGGTCAGGCTCTCGAAGAGCCGCTCGATGATGGACGCCGCCTTGGCCGACATGCGCTCCACGACGGGGTGCGTGTACACCCGGGAGAAGAGCATCTCCCGCATGGCCCGCACGGAGGAGGCCATGGAGGGAGAAAAGTCCACCGCGGGCTCGCGGCTCCCGACGACCGCCTCGGGATTCTCGAGACGGGAAAGGCGCGGGGAGGAGGCCGCGATCACGTCGCCGATGAGCAGGTCGATCATGTTCCGGACGAGGAGGCGGGCCCAGAGGATGGAGTCCTTCTCCCAGTCCGGCGCCCCCTCGTGGGCCCGGTCCCACGCCGCCATGAGGAGGGGATTGTTCAGGTCCCGAAGCTCCTCCACCTTGAGGAACCTCACGCGGAGGGCGTCCTCCAGGTCGTGGGTCACCCAGGCGATCTGGTCGGCGATGTTGACGATCTGGGCTTCGACGGAACAGCCGGCCGTGTCGAGGTACTCCCGCCGGATGCGTCCCGCCTCTTCCGGCTCGCTCGCCTCCAGGGGGTAGGGGAGGGCCGGGGCGTCGTAGGCCGTGTGGTGCTTGAGGATGGCGTGAAGGGCGGGGCGGCTGAGGTTCAGCCCCGGGAAGTCGGCGTACCGCTTCTCGAGGCGGCTCACGATGCGGTAGGACTGAAAATTCTGCTCGAAGGCCTTGCGCCCCGGCGGGCGGGCCAGCCCGAGCCTCCGGTCCAGGAGGCCGGCGTAGAGCGCGTCCAGGGCGTCCTCGCCCCTGTGCCCGAAGGGCGGATGGCCCAGGTCGTGGGCGTAGGCCACGGTTTCGCAGAGGTCCTCGTTGGCCCTCAGGGCGCAGGCCAGGCCGCGGGCCACCTGGGAGACCTCGAGGGTATGGGTGAGCCGGGTCCGGTAGAAATCGCCCTCGTGGACCACGAAGACCTGCGTCTTGTACCCCAGCCGCCGGAAGGCCTCCGAGTGGAGGAGGCGGTCCCGGTCCTGCTGGAAGTGGGTCCGGTTCCCGGGATGGCGGTGGGGGAACTCGTGAGAGACCCCGGGCGAACAGGCCACGGCCCACGACGCCAGGAGCGCGTTCCGCGGCGCGCAAACCGGCGAGCAGCAATCAGGGTTTCCGCCCATGGGGCTCCTTTCTTCTTCTCGCAGTGTACGGCACGGGGAGGGATCGCGAAAGGGGGGCGCCTGCGCTCTTTGCCCCGGGCGAAGCACGGCGGCGCGCGCGCCTTGACAGGGTGATGCCCCCCCTATAGTTTGGGGGAGTCGGCAGGAACGAAGGCCCATCGGGAAGCGGGGAGCGAATGGGAGCGGGAACACAGCGCCTGCTCGTTTTTTTGGATGGCGTCCCCTGGAGCGCCTCCCTGGCGAACTCGGTGTGGCCCCTCCGCCCCGCCGTGGAGGACGTGGCGCCCTGGTCCGCCTCCGCCTCCGCCCATGGTCCCGAGTTTCTACTGGACTGGCTCTCGGACCGTTCCTCCCGTCGCCCCCTTCTGGGCCTCACGGCCTCGGCTCTCCGCGAGGCGGGGGAGGTTCCCCTCCGCGGCCTCTCCCGCGCGGGGACGGGCGTCGCCCTGGCCTCCGCGCACGGCCTCTCTCCCGAGGAACTGGCGGGGGTGGTTCGGCACGAGATCGCCCACTCCCTGGGCCTCCCCCACTGCGACACGTGGTCCTGCGCCCTATCGCCCCGACCCTTTCCCCTGCCCGTCTCTGACCGCGCCGTCGGCCTCTGCCCGACCTGCGAGGCGCGGTGGCGGGCGGCGGTCGAGGGAGGCGCGGCGTGAGGCGGCGCAGGACGGCGGCCCTGCTGGCGGCCCTGCTCTCCGCCGGCTGGGCGAGCGCGGCTCCCCGGCCCTACCAGGGAGATGGCGCCTGCCTCTCCTGCCACCAGAGGAGCATCCCCGTACTCCCCGACCGGCCCTGCCTCTCCTGCCACCAGGGAAACATGGATTTCCTTCGATCGGTCCACCCGGGGAGCCCGCGCGGAGAGTTCCTCACCTCCGCGGCCCTGGGCCTGGCCGGCCCCATCGCCCCCCTCGGCGCGGCCTTGCTCCTGCGCGTTCTCCCAGGCAGCCCCAATCCTCCTCCGCCGCCGTCTGCACCAGCCACCCCTCCTCCGGGCGCCCTCCTCGCAGCCCGAGGGCACGCCTGCGACCTGCGGGCGGTCTTCTCCCCCGACGGAGGAGCGGTCCTCTTCGGCCGGCGCGGTCCCGACACGACGGGAGACGGCGCCGTGGACCTGCGCGACGGGCAGGCCCTCTTCCTCCTGCCCAGGGATTCTCGGTGGCCGATCCGCCTGACGGGCTACGTGCTGGACTTCGCCCCGGCCATGGCCGCCTGGTCCCACGACGGGTCCCGCCTCGTTGTGCCATTGCCCCTCTCCGACACCGACGGGGACGGCGCGATCGCCTACTCGGACCGCCACGGGCTGGCGCTCTTCGACCGCCGCGGAGCCCGCCTGGCCGCCCTCCCGCCGGAGGTCGCCGACGCCGTGGACCCGTTCTTCTCACCGGACGGGAACCGCATCGCCTTCGTGGAGGGCGGGGCCCTTCGCGTCTGGATCCCCGACTCCGGTTCCGTGGAGACCTCGATCCCGGACGACGGAGGCACCTTCCCCCGCCTGGCCGGTTGGGCCGGCGACCCGCCCGTGCCCGTCTTCACACGGGGCGAAGTGTACGCCGCCGCCGACCGGTCCGGCGACCGGCGCCGGCTCCTTCCGCCGCGCCCGTTGGAGGCGGTCGTCTCCGGGAAGGCCGGTCCCGTCTCTCGAGCTCCTTCCGGAGAACGATGGAGCCGCGGGGCCGCCTCGAGAGGGACCGCCCTCTGCATGGTCCAGGCGGAACCCGGGCCCAGGCGCGTGGCCGCGTGGTCCGGCGGGACACCTTCCGCCGTCACCCCGCCCTCGCTTCACGTCTTCGCCTTCGCCCCGTCCAACGGGGAGGAGACGTGGGTTCTGGTACGCGGGGGCGCGGACCACGCGCTTCTGGGCCGCGCGGCCGCGGGGCGCTTCGAACCCGCCGAGGTCTCCTTCTCGCCCCACCTCCTGGGTCTTGCGGCGGGAGAGGGCTTCGCTGTGGCCTGCGGGCCCCGACCCGGCCGCCCGGACAGGCCCGTCGTGGTGTGGGGGGAGGACGGCGCCACCCTCCCCTTCGGCGCCGGTGGCCGCTGGTACCGGCCCTCGGCCGCCGGTTCTGCCGCGGCGGCCGTTCGGGTCCCGTCCGATACGGACGGAGACGGAGAGCGCACGCCCCTCGACCTCGGTGAACTCTGGATCGTCTGGGAGGTTCCATGACCAACACCCCTCCGCCCCATGCGGGCCGCCCCGCGGCCCAGCCCCGCCCGGCGCCCCGAGGACGCGCGCCGGGGCCCGCCCGGCCTGCGCCCCGCCGGCCCGGCTGCCTTGCGAGCCTCTTTTTGGACATCACCGGGCTCTCCTTCTTGGCCGGCATCAAGAAGAAGCTGGGCGGGCCGGGATTCGCCTTCGTCTTCCTCCTGGCCCTCCTCTTCATGTTCCTCATCGGGGCGCGGATCGAGCGCTACGGACACCTCGGGGAGCACCAGTACGTCATGCAGATCCTGCCCATGGCAGGGTGCTTCTCGCCCGTCCTGGCCCTCCTCATGACCGCCGCCTTCGGGATCGGGGACTGCCTCACCAACGCCACCTACTGGCTCTTTCCCCAGAGTCCCGTCCTCAATATGTACACGCTCTTCAAGAAGCCCGGCCCCCTGCTCACCTGGGGCGCCTACGCGCGGATGGACTTCATCACCCTGCCCCTCTACGCCATCCTTCCGGGTCTGGGCTCGCGCATCCTCTATTCCATCGTCTCCCGCGCCTTCCAGGCCGGGCGGGCGAAGATCATGAAAGACGGGGGGGCGCCCGACAAGGAGGCCCTCCAGCGTCAGCTCAACCAGGCGCTTCAGGAGCAGGGCGCCGCCGCCCAGCGCCAGCAGGCGGCCATGGGCAAAGTCCAGCAGGCCGAGGGCAAGGCCGATGCCGCCGCCGAGAACATCCGAACCGTGGAGTCCCGGGAGGAGGGAGCGGCGCGCTCGCTGCAGGAAGCCAACGCCCGGACCCAAGACCTCAACCGGGACGTGCAGGACCTCCGCACCCGGGCCGCGCACACGGCCGAGGACGTATCCCGCGCCGAACGGGAGGTCAAGGACGCGGACAGGGTCCTGGACCGGAACCAGGACAACCTCGGGCGCACCGACGCCGAACTCCGCCAGAGCAGCCACAAGGAAGAAGAGCTCAAGGAGAAGCTCGCCGAGCACCGGGCCGACGCCGACGCCTACCAGCGCGACGTGGAGGACAGCCTGAAGAAGGGCCAGGCCCTTCGGCAGGAGCGGGACGCCCTGGCGGAGATGGAGCGCACGGGACGGCTCCCCGACGGCCGGCCGCTCACACCCGAGGGCCTCCAGAAGGTCCACGAGGACTTGCAGGCCGCGGAGGGAAAGCTGGCCGCCGAGCGATCCCGCTTCGAAGAGGTCTCGGCCCTCAAGGCCAAGGCCGACCGCAAGGTGAAGGCCGAGGAAAAGGAGCTCGAAGACCTCCAGCAACGCAACGAGCAACTGCTGGAGCGGTACCGGAAGGAACAGGAGGAGGTGGAAAGAGCCGAGCGCCTGAAGGCCGAGGCGGAGGAGCGGCTGAGGGCCCAGGAGGCGGAGAACGAG
>JBFLVU010000143.1:0-7567 GCA_040758175.1 Acidobacteriota bacterium
AGTCATGAAGACCGACGACGAAGAACTCCTGGAGTTCGGCATCCAGTGGCTTCGCTTCCTCCTGCTCGGCGAGAAGACCATGCGCCTGAGGCCGGAGGCGGAGGAGGCCGAGAGGGCGAAGGCCGCGGCCCGGGCCGCGGAGAAGGGAAAGGCCTGAGCCCCCTCCTCGGGGCCCGGGACGGAGAGAAAGGATGGAAAGAATGGAGGGAACCTTGAACGGAAAGCCCGTCCTGGTCATCGGGGGCGGAATGGCGGGCATGACGGCGGCCCTGGAGGCGGCGGAGGCCGGGTGCTCCGTGGTCCTCGTCGAGAAGTCGCCGTTTCTGGGCGGTCGCGTGGCCCGCACCCACCAGTACTTCCCCAAGCTCTGCCCGCCCCTGTGCGGCCTCGAGATCAACTTCAAGCGGATCAAGAACAACGCGAGGATCACGGTCCTCACGCAGGCCCAGGTCACGGAAATTTCGGGGACTCCGGGCGATTACAAGGCCACGGTGCGGGTTTCTCCACGGTTCGTGACGGACGCCTGCACACTCTGCGGCGCCTGCGCCGAGGCCTGTCCGGCCGAAAGGTCCGACGACTTCAACTACGGCCTGTCCAAGACCAGGGCGGCCTACCTGCCGCACGTCATGGCCTTTCCCGCCCGCTACGCCATCGACCGCGCCGCCTGCAAGGACGGGTGCACGGCATGCCGGGACGCCTGCGTATACGGCGCGGTGAACCTGGACGAAAAGCCCGAGACCCGAACCGTCGAAGCCGCCGCCGTCGTGGCCGCCTCGGGCTGGGCGCCCTACGACGCCGCCAAGATCGACAACCTCGGCTTCGGGCGCTTCGCGAACGTGGTCACGAACGTGCTCATGGAGCGACTCGCCGCGCCGGGCGGCCCGACCGCAGGCAAGATCCTCCGCCCCTCGGATAGTAAGGCCCCCGCTGCGGTGGCCTTCGTCCAGTGCGCGGGTTCGAGGGAAGAGAACCATCTCCCCTACTGCTCCGCCGTGTGCTGTTCCGCCTCCCTCAAGCAGGCGACGTACGTACGCGCCCTGTATCCGGAGGCGAAGATCAGCATGTTCTACATCGACATCCGGACTCCGGGCCGCCTGGAGGACTTCTACCAGAAAGCCGCCGCAGACACGGGAGTCGCGCTGATCAAGGGCAAGGTGGCCAAGGTGGAGGAGGACCCGGCCACGAAGGACCTCCTCGTGACGGCGGAGGACGTGCAGTCCGGCCGCAAGGTCACGGAGCGGGTTTCCCTCTTGGTTCTCGCCACGGGGATCGTGCCCCAGACGGACGGACTTCCGAAGGGCTTCAACCTGGACGAGTTCGGCTTCGTCGCCAACGTGGAAGGGAAGGCGGGCCTTTACGGCGCCGGTTGCGTGCGGCGTCCCGAGGAGGTTTCGGCCACGGTCCAGGATGCCACCGGAGCGGCCCTCAAGGCCCTCCAGTGCGTCGTGAGGAGCGCGCACCATGGATAAGAAGATCGGCGTCTACCTCTGCAGCGGGTGCGGAATCGGCGACGCCCTCGACATGGAGAAACTGGCCAAGGTGGCCCGCTCCGAGTACAAAGTCCCCTCCTGCCAGGTGCATCCGTACCTCTGCGGGGCCGAGGGACTGGCGCTCATCCGGAAGGACATGGAGGAGCAGGGCGTCAACGCGCTCGTGATCGGGGCCTGCTCGCCCCGCGTGAAGACGGAGGCCTTCGCCTTTGACGCGAAGATGGTCTTCGACCGCGTGAACCTCCGGGAGCACGTGGCCTGGTGTCACAAGCCCAAGGACGAGGACACCCAGATGCTCGCCGAGGACTACCTCCGGATGGGCATCGTCAAGGCGCAGAAGGCGGAGCCCCTGGAGCCCGTCGCGGAGGAGGTCTCCAAGACGATCCTCGTGGTGGGAGGCGGCGTCGCAGGCATCACGGCGGCTCTCGAATCGGCGGCCGCGGGGTACGAAGTGGTCCTCGTGGAGAAGCAGGCCCAGCTGGGCGGATTCGTCGCCTCCCTGCGCCAGGGATATCCCCAGGCCCCTCCCTACGTGGGCCTCACGCCCGAAGGGATGGCCGAGAAGATCCAGGAGGTCCTGTACCATCCCAAGATCAAGGTGTACACCTCCGCGCGGATCAAGGAAACCTCCGGGCAGCCCGGCATGTTCGACGTGACGCTGGAGGCCGGCGGGACCGACGTGAAGACCCGCGTGGGCGCCATCGTCATGGCCACCGGGTGGAAGCCCTACGATCCCTCCAAACTCGCCCACCTGGGGTACGGCCTCAGCCCCGACGTCATCACCAATGTGGAATTCGAGCGCATGGCCGCCGAGGGGCCCGTGAAGAGGCCCAGCGACGGGCGCCCCGCGGAGAGCGTCCTCTTCATCCAGTGCGCGGGCTCCCGCGACAAGGACCACCTTCCCTATTGCTCCTCCGTGTGCTGCATGGCCACCCTCAAGCAGGCGGCCCTGATCCACGAGCGGAACGCCGACGCCAAGGTCTTCGTGGTCTACAAGGACATGCGGACGCCCGGGCAGTACGAGCGCTTCTACCGCCAGGTGCAGGACCACCCGCTGACCTTCATGACGAAGGGCGAGGTACAGGCCGTGGAGGCGGGGCCGAAGGGGGGCCTGAAGGTCTCGGTGAACAACACGCTCCTGGGGGAGGAGGTCGCCATCGCCGCGGATCTAGTCGTCCTCGCGGCGGGAATGGTCCCCAACGCCGCGGACGGCGAGGCCATCCGCGCCCTCGAGGACGCCAAGATCAAGGCCGTCAAGGGTGACACGGAGAACCAGCGGGCCGAGGCGGCCAAGAAGGCGGAAGAGCTCAAGGCACACGAGGGGACGGAGATCCTGAACCTCACGTACCGGCAGGGCCCCGACCTTCCGGCCCTTCGCTACGGATTCCCCGACTCCCACTTCGTATGCTTCCCCTACGAAACCCGTCGCACGGCCATCTACGCCACGGGGTGCGTCCGGGCCCCCATGGACGCCTCCCATGCCCGGGAGGACGCCGCCGGCGCGGCCATGAAGGCGATCCAGTCCGTGGAGCTTGCCTCCGTCGGCCAGGCCGTACACCCGAGGGCCGGCGACATGTCCTTCCCGTCCTTCGCCCTCCAGCGCTGCACCCAGTGCAAGCGCTGCACGGAGGAGTGCCCCTTCGGGACCCTGGACGAGGACGAGAAGGGGACGCCCAAGCCCAACCCGTACCGCTGCCGCCGCTGCGGCATCTGCATGGGCGCCTGCCCCGAGCGCATCATCTCCTTCAAGAACTACTCGGTGGACATGATCGCCACCATGATCAAGGCCGTCGAGGTCCCGCCCGAGGAGGACGAGAAGCCCCGCGTCCTCGTCTTCATGTGCGAAAACGACGCGTACCCGGCCCTGGACATCGCGGGCCTCAACCGGGTTCAGTACGACCCCAACGTCCGCGTGATCCCGCTGAGGTGCCTGGGGTCCATGAACATCGTTTGGATCGCGGACGCCCTCTCGGGCGGGGTGGACGGCGTCATGCTGGTGGGCTGCAAGTACGGCGACGACTACCAGTGCCACTTCGTCCGCGGCTCCGAACTGGCCAACCGGCGGCTCGAGAACGTGAAGGAGACGCTCCAGCGCCTCCAGCTCGAGAGCGAGCGCATCGAGGTGCACCAGCTGGCGATCAACGAGTACGGCAAGCTCCCGGGCATGATCGACTCCTTCATGGACAAGATCCGCGAGATGGGACCGAACCCGTACAAAGGATTCTGAGCCACGGGAGGATGTGGGAGCGCTCTCGGGAGCGCGATTTCGAAGGCGCATCGGCCTCTGGAGAGGCCTCCTACGGAAGACGCTTGCACAGGCGCTTGGAGCGGAGCGAAGGATGGCTGAGGCAATGACGGTTCGACCGGACGTGGGTTTCATCAAAGAGGTCCTGTGCACCGGCGGCGGAGATCTCAAGAAGTGCTACCAGTGCGCCACGTGCTCCGTGGTCTGCACCTTGTCGGAGGAGGGGAGACCCTTCCCCAGAAAGCAGATGATCGAGGCCCAGTGGGGGCTGAAGGACCGCCTTTTGGGGGATCCGGCCATCTGGCTCTGCCACAACTGCGGGGACTGCTCCACGCGCTGCCCGCGCGGGGCCCGCCCCGGCGACGTCTTCGGCGCCCTTCGCAGCCAGGCCATCCAGCACTTCGCGTTTCCGGGCTTCCTCGCGCGCCTGGCGGCGAAGCCCGCGGGCCTCCTCGTCCTCCTCGCCATCCCCGCCCTCCTCTTCGGGGTCATGATGGCGCTGAGCCCGGAGAAGGAGACGGAGGTCCTGGAGTTTGCCTCGGAATTTCCGCTCCCGTGGCTGGAAATCCTGTTTTTCACCGTGGCCGGATTGGTGACCCTCGGCTTCGGAGTGGGCCTCGCCCGCTTCGTGAAGGCGCTCCGGGCCCACGGCGCGGACGGGAGCCTCCTGGGAGGTCTCGTGCCCGCGGTGGTGGAGATCCTCGCCCACAAGCGCTTCAAGGAGTGCGGGAAGGAAAAGAACCGCTACTGGGGCCACCTCTTGACGCTCTGGGGTTTCGCCGGGCTGGCCTTCATGGGGACCGTGGTGGGCATCGGCACCATGGCGGGGTTCATGCACACTCCTCTCCCCTTCATGGACCCCTCCCGGCCCATGGAGTCCTTCTTCAAGATCTTCGCCAACGTGTGCGCGGTGGTCATCCTCGCCGGCCTCTTGATCCTTCTTGCGGACCGCCTCGGGGACGCCGAAAAGAGGAAGAACAGCACCTACTTTGACTGGCTCTTCCTCCTCTGTCTGACGGGCGTCGTGTTCACGGGGATCCTCTCCCAGGGGCTCCGGCTCGTGGACGCCGCCGCCGTCATGTTCCCGATCTACTACGTGCACCTCGTGCTCATTTTCATCTTGTTCCTTTTCGCGCCCCACACGAAGTTCGCGCACATGGTCTACCGGACGGTGGCCATGGCGGCCGCGAGGAAGGGGGGCGCCTGATCGCAAAACGGACGGAAAGGGGGATTTCGGGTACCGCGGGAAACTCGGGTGGCCCCGATCGCCGGGGCCGACGGTGAACAGGAGGACTGGATATGGCGGATGAAAAGTACAAGACCCCACTTCTCGACGAGCTGGAGAAGGGCCCTTGGCCGAGCTTCGTCAAGGAGATCAAGCAGGCCCGCAAGATCAGCCCCATGAACGACGACCTCCTGGGGCAGCTCGAGCTCTCCTACGAGGAGAAGAAGGGCCACTGGAAGCACGGCGGCATCGTGGGCGTGTTGGGTTACGGCGGCGGAGTCATCGGCCGCTACAGCGACGTACCGGACAAGTTCCCGAACGTGGCGCACTTCCACACGATGCGCGTGAACCAGCCCACGGGGTGGTTCTACACGAGCAACGCCCTGAGGACCCTGTGCGACATTTGGGACCGCCACGGCAGCGGCCTCACGAACATGCACGGCTCCACCGGCGACATCGTGTTCCTCGGGACCAAGACGGACGAACTCGAACCCACCTTCGCGGAACTGGGCAAGGCGGGGTTCGACCTGGGCGGATCGGGTTCCTGCATGCGCACGCCCTCGGCCTGCGTGGGCCAGGCCCGGTGCGAGTGGGCCTGCTACGACACGATGGCCCTGTGCTACTCCTGCACGATGGAGTGGCAGGACGAGCTTCACCGTCCCCCGTTCCCGTACAAATTCAAGATCAAATGCTCCGGATGCCCCAACGACTGCGTGGCCTCCATCGCCCGGGCCGACCTGTCCATCATCGGCACCTGGAAGGACGAGATCCAGCAGGACGACGCCGCCGTCGCGGAATACGCCAAGACGCTCAATATCCAGAAGGACGTCTGCGACCGCTGCCCCTCCCGGTGCATGTCCTGGGACGGGAAGAAGCTCGCCATCGAAAACCACGACTGCGTCCACTGCATGCACTGCATCAACGTGATGCCCAAGGCCCTCCGCCCCGGAAAGGAGCGCGGCGCCACGATTCTCATCGGCGCCAAAGCCCCCATCGTCCAGGGCGCCCTGCTCTCCTCCGTCCTCGTCCCCTTCGTGCCTGCGGAGGAACTGGACGAGACGGTCAAGGAACTCGTGAAGCGCTGCTGGGACTTCTGGGACGAGTACGGCAAGAACCGCGAGCGAATCGGAGAGCTCATCCAGCGCGTGGGCATGTCCAACTTCCTTGACGCCATCGGGCTCGAGCCCGCGCCCGAGATGGTGATCGCCCCGAGGGACAACCCGTACGTCTTCTACAAGAAGGAAGAGTAGGCGAGCGGTCTGGTCGTCGGCCGCGCGGCGGCCGACTCGATCTAGAGGAGTCGAAACGATGGCAGCCGAACCTGTGAAGCGGATCACGGACATCGGTCCTCCGCATTACGAGAAGTTCCTCCACCCGATCATCAAGAAGAACTACGGCCAGTGGAAGTACCACGAGTCCATGGGCGCCGGCGTGTTCTTTCACGTGGCCGAGTCGGGGGAGAAGATCTACACGGTGCGCGCGGGCTCCCCCCGCCTTCTGAGCACCCAGAGCATCCGCCTCTTCGCGGACCTCGCCGAGAAGTACTGCGGCGGGTACCTCCGATTCACGAGCCGGAACAACGTCGAGTTTCTACTCGACAACCCGGCCAACATCGAACCCCTGAAGAAGGAACTCGCCGCCAGCGGTTTCCCCGTGGGCGGAACGAACAACGCCATCAGCAATATCGTCCACACGCAGGGCTGGGTGCACTGCCACTCGTCCGCCACGGACGCGTCGGGCATCGTCAAGTGCGTCATGGACGCCCTCATTGATCGCTTCACCAACGAGAACCTTCCTGGCAAGCTCCGCATCGCCCTGGCGTGCTGCCTCAACATGTGCGGCGCGGTTCACTGTTCCGACATCGCCATCCTGGGCGTCCACCGCCTCCCGCCGAAGACCCAGCACGACATCCTTCCCAAGGTCTGCGAGATCCCGACCCTGATCGCCTCCTGCCCCACGGGCGCCATTCGTCCGGCCACGGTGGAGGGCAAGCAGTCCGTCGAGGTCGTGGAAGAGCAGTGCATGTACTGCGCCAACTGCTACACCGTCTGCCCGGCCATGCCCCTGAACGACCCCGAGAACGACGGCCTGTCGATCTGGGTGGGCGGCAAGGTGAGCAACGCCCGCACCACGCCGAAGTTCTCCAAGCTGGCCATCCCCTTCATTCCGAACAACCCGCCGCGCTGGCCCGAGGTGGTGGAGGCCGTGGTGAACATCGTCGAGGTGTACGCGAAGAACGCCCGCAAGTACGAGCGCATGGGCGAGTTCATCGACCGCATCGGCTGGCCGCGTTTCTTCGAGCTGACGGGAATCCCCTTCACTCGCTACCACATCGACGACTTCAAGAACGCGGGTCTGACCTTCGCCCGCTCGACGCACATCAAGTTCTAGCGCGAGGATAGCGGGGGGAAGGGCCGCGGTCCTCCCCCCGCCCCTCCCGCACGGAGGCAAGAAATGGCCGTTTCCACCGAACAGCTTGCCGAAGAGATGTTCCAGATGGTCAAGGAGACCATGGGGAAGAAAAACCTGAAGGCCGGCGACCTGACCAAGGCCATGATCGCCAAATACGGCGAGGGCGAGGTCGGCAAGGACGACTGCAAGGCCGCC
>JBFLVU010000144.1:0-7513 GCA_040758175.1 Acidobacteriota bacterium
ATCCGGATCGAGGAGGCCGACGTGGACCGGCTCAAGCAGTCCGCCTCCCACCTTCCGGTGGGGTGGGCCCTCACGCGGGGCGAACTCCTGCGCATCGCCCTCACGGCCTCCGACAACCGCGCCGCCCACGCGCTGGCGAGGACCTACCCGGGGGGCGCGGCGGCGTTTGTGAAGGCCATGAACCGGAAGGCCGCCGAGCTTGGCATGGGGGGCACCCGGTACGTGGATCCGACGGGCCTCGACCCGCGCAACGTCTCCACGGCGAGGGACCTGCTGCGGCTGGCCGAGGCGGCCTTCCGGTACGGGAGCCTGTGCGACATGTCCACGGCCCCCCAGTTGGATGTGATCTCCCGGGTCTCCGGAAAGGTCCGCTCCTTCGGAAACTCCAACGGCCTGATTCACGACGGAACGTGGTCCATCGGGCTGACGAAAACGGGGTACATCGCCGAATCGGGCTACTGCCTCCTGATGAGGACCCGCATCGGAGACCGCCCCTTCACCTTCGTCTTTCTCGGGGCGGCCGGAAAGGACTCGCGGCTCGGCGACGCGCGCCGGACCCGGTCCTGGCTCCTGGGCGACGGAGGCGTGGCCGGACGCCGCGGGGCCATCGCGGGCGGACGGGGAGGTCCGGCCGGGAAGGTTCCGGGTTCCGAGGGTCTGCCCGAAAGGGGTTGAGCCCTATTCCAGAAGAATCCGAAGGGGGCCTTCTTCGAAGCGCCCCACCCTCCAGCGCGCCTGTCCGCGGGATTCGCACTCCGACTCGAAGATCTCCCGCCGCTCCGGAGGCACGGCGAGCAGAAGGCCTCCGGAGGTCTGGGCATCGGCGGCCATGAGTACCTGGTGGGGTTTCAGGCGCTCGGATCGCTCCAGGAAGGGGGATGCCATCGCCAGGTTGGCCCGGGTGCCGCCGGGGACGTTGTCCTCACGGGCCTCGCGTTCCACGCCCTCGAAGAAGGGAAGGGCGTCGAAGGAGAGGCGGGCCGAGAGCGCCGCCTCCCGGCACATTTCGAGGAGGTGGCCGAGGAGGCCGAATCCCGTGACGTCCGTGGCCCCGTTGACCTGTGCCGCGCGGGCGGCTTCCGAGGCCGAGCGGTTGAGGGCCGCCATGGAGGCCACCGCGGTTGCGTAGGCCTCTTCGGTGATGTCACCGCCCTTGAAGGCCGTGGCCAGGATTCCGGTTCCGAGGCGCTTGGTCAGATAGAGGTCGTCCCCCGGCCGCGCCCCCCCCTTGCGAAGGAGATGGTCGGGGTGGGCCATGCCCAGGACGGCGAGCCCGTACTTTGGCTCGGGGTCGTCCACCGTGTGCCCCCCGACGATCAGGCAGCCCGCCTCCCCAGCCTTCTCCGCACCACCCCCGAGAATGGCGGCCATCTCCTCCAACCGGGTCTCTCTGCTCGCCGGAAAGTTGAGGAGATTCAGGGCGAGTGTGGGGCTGCCCCCCATGGCGTAGATGTCCGAGAAGGCGTTGGCGGCGGCGATCTGGCCGAATCGGAAGGGATCGTCCACCACGGGCGTGAAGTAGTCCGTCGTGAACAGCAGGACCCGATCCGCGTCCAGAAGGTACGCGGCGGCGTCCTCCACGTGCCCCGGGGGGGTGAGGAGCCTGGGGTCGGTCATGGGTGTCAGCCGGCGGAGGACCTCCGCCAGGTCCGTCGGACCGAGCTTGCAGGCTCAGCCGGCGCCGTGGCTGAGACCCGTCAAGCGGGGCTCGGGCTTTTCCTTTGCCATCTCGTCTCCATGCGCGGTGCGCGTCAGTTTCGGGGCGCGGGGGCCGTCGGGGCCGCCGCCGGCGGGATTTGGCGGAGCAGGTCCTCGGCGAGCGGTTGAACCAGGATGTCCCCGAGACCGTCCAGCGAGCCGTCTCGGTCGCTCGCCGCCGCGAGGAGAAAGGGCCTCGCCTCTTCCGTCCGATCCAAATGGAGGAGGGCCACAGCTCGGGCATAGGCCACGGCGGAGGTCCCCGGCGATCCCTCGGGAGATTCGGGGGAGCCTTCCAGGGATTCAAGAGCCTCGCTTGGCCGGCCCATGTTGAGGTGGGCGAAGGCGAGGTTGAGTCTGGCCGCCCTTGACTGGGCCGGATCCTCGGCGCTCAGCAGGGCCTGCCGGGAGAGAAGGCATCGCTTCCGAGCGTCCGGGCCATCGGGCACGACGCGGGTGAAGGAGGAGGGGACCACCCTCCAAGTCCTCTCCAGCCCCTCGTGGAGGATCCGGATCTCCGGCTCCAAGGCGCGGGCGAGAAGGTCTCGAGCCTCCTGCGCCCCGGAGGTCACCGCGCCGTCCACACCGAGCAGGCCGTCACCCGGGGCGGGCCCCCCCCTGGAGGCAAGGTCCCGGAGAATGACGGGACCGCCGCGCCCCGCGGCCTCGCCGACGGGAAGGATCCGGTCCGGGGTGAAGGCCAGGACGGGCTCGTCCAGAAGTCTCAGTGCCTCCAGCGTTTGCTCCGCAGCGGGCCCGCGGCCCGTGAACTCGTCGAATCC
Source organism: Acidobacteriota bacterium (assembly GCA_040758175.1). Lineage (GTDB taxonomy): Bacteria > Acidobacteriota > UBA4820 > UBA4820 > DSQY01 > JBFLVU01. The sequence goes on from JBFLVU010000144.1 coordinate 2,481, forward strand.
GTTGAGGCCGGGTGCGAACAAACGGAGGGAGAGGATCTTCTCTCCCGATTCGGGGTCCCGGTCCAGCCTGCCCACGACGAGTCCTTGACAGCGGTACCGCTCACACAGGAGGGCTGTGGTGGAGGCCCGAACCTCCGGGCTTACGCCGTGAACGAAGAACGTGTCGGGAAGGAGCGGATCCTTCTCCTCGGAAGCCGGCGTCACGTTGAAGAGGGCGAGGGACGCGACCTTCTCGTCGAGGAGGCCGGACAGGACCACCATTTCCTCGGGGGGGATCTCGTGCGTGCGCGTGAGGCCCGCCCAAACCAGCGTGGGCCTCAGGGTGGCGTCAAGGCGAAAGACGGCCGACTCGGGTACCTGCAACCGGGCGCGAAACTCCCCGACCCCCGGCTTCTGGACCAGGAATTCGTGCTCCCCAATGCAGAAGCCTCTCGTCTTTAAAGGGGTTGTACCCATCTCCAGCCCGTCTACTAGAACTTGTGCCCCGGCGGGGCGGGAGGTTACTTCGAGATCCACCGTCTTTTTTTCGAGAACCACGGTCTTGACGTACCCGGGCAGATTTCTCTCGCGGTCCAGGACCACGTTCAGCAGGAACGTCTTCGGGGCGTAGCAGGGTTTGGAAAGGACCACCGTGTGCTCTCCGGGAGGCAGGTTCAACGCGGGGATGACGTAGACGGAGGAGGGGTCAGTCCGGATCGTCTTGGCGTAGTGGGCCCACTCGGGCTGAGTCGAGGCAGGGCGCTCCGCCCTGCCGACCACCTTCCCGTTCAAGCTCAATTGGACCCCCTGGGGTTGGGCGAAGATGAAGATGGTCCTCGCGTTTGGAACCAGCCTTACCGACACGGCCAGCCTGGAGCCGACGTCCACGTTGACTTCCCGTTCGGCGGCATCGTAGCCGGATCGGAGGAACCGGAACACGTGGAGACCTTTCAGAACGGGTATGGACCGGGCCGCGCCCGACCCGAGCGCCCTTCCATCCAGGAACACCTGGCTGTCGGAGGGATCCACGTCCAGGTCCACCGTCCCCGTGAGGAGGTTTCGCGTCTCCTCGTAGAACCGAACGGCCTTCGGGGCTCGGCTCCGGGAGAAGGGGTAATCCGCTCGGAGTTGAATGAGCCGCGAGAAGTCCGCGCGGGCCTCGTCGAGCCTGCCGAGGTTGAAGAGGCACACGCCCCTGAGCTCCAGGGTCTTTTGAAGAAGGGCCTCGTCGGAGGGAGTGAGTCGCCCCGCCCCTTCCCACCGGGAGAGCGTCGCCTCCACGGGGACCAACTCGCCGACGGCATCCCCGAACCGGAAGGCCTGAAAGGATTGCTCTGCTTTGACGAAGGCGTCCTGGAGGGTGCCGATTTCCTCCACCACCACCTGTCCGGGAAGGTCCAGGACCAGCAACAGAAAAGCTGCGGCGAGGAGGCGGGCCCTCACGGCTCGATCCTCATCAAGCGGCCCTCCCGGTCGTCCACAATCAGCATCCCTTCGAGGCCGTCCCAACCGGCGCAACGGATCCGCGGCGCATCCTCCACGGAGCTCCACAAGAGCCTCCCCCCGTGCGACAGCAGAAATAGGCGCTTCGCCCGTCCGTCCAGCAGGAGGACGTTCCCGGCGAAATCCACGTGAAAGTCCTTCAAGCTGCGCAGGTGGATTCCCTGGGAAACGGGATCGATGACCGACAGGGGGGCCAGGTCGCCCCCGAATACGTGGATTCGTCCTGAATCTCCATCCGCCACGTAGATCCGCCCGGCCCAGTCGGCGCGGACCCGAAGCGGATCCCTCAAAGAGAGCCTGGCGCTTCCAAGGGCGACCCCCCGAGGGTCCACCTTGAAGAGCCGCTTGCCCCGGGAGTCCAGGAGGGCGAGGTTCCCCTCGGGGAGGGCCGCGGCCGAAACGGGCTCGCCCATGGAGAGGGCCAAGGAGATCATCCGATCCCCCCACAGGAGGGCCCCCCTACCCAGCGCGATGGGTTTTCCCGCCCCGTCCACGCACAGATCCGATCCGCCCGGGAAGGCTCTTGTGGAGGAGACTTTCCCCCCGGAATCCAAACTCACAAAGGCGTCACGGCTCAGGAGGTAAGTGCCTCCCTCGGGAGCGGGGGCCACGGCGAGGGCCGACTTCAGCATCTTCCGGTCCAGCTCAACCGGGGGAAGGGGGTTGGCGGTGAAGGACGCGCGGCCGGCCAGGCCCATGGACCGGTCCAGGAGAATTCTCAGGCGCGCTCCGCGCGTCGGGTCCTCCCCCGGAAGGCGCGCCAGGAGGGCGGCGGCCTCCAGCGGTCGATCCATGGCCACTAGACACCGGGCCAGCACGTCGGCGTCTTCGCCCGAAGCGGCGCCCTGCTCGGGGTTGGACAGAAGAATTCGGTAGGCGCGGTTGGGCCGGCCTCCGAACAGGGCCGCCCGTGCGGCGGCGGCCGGCTCCCGAAGGGCCGGGGAGGCGGGATCCGGGGGGTAGGTCGGAACCGTGCCTCCAGCGGGGACCGAAAGGAGGGCGAGCAAAAAGAGGCTAAGGAGACTGGGCCCGCCCTGCGTCGAAGTCCACCACCCGGGTCTGGTCGCCGGGTTGGACGTTCCACGTGAAGGCCACCTTTCGCCCGTCCGACGCCGTGACCACGAAGCGATGCGAGCCGACCGCGAGGGGCTGGCTCCCGATGAGGGGGAGGTCTTCAAAATACTCGCCATCCACCGCCACCTTGCCGTCCTCGACGGGCTTTCCGTATAAGAACACCCGTCCGGTTCGAAACTCCGGGGTCCGGAGGGAGACCGTGGCCCCGGCTTCCACCACGACCCGCCGCTCGATGGAGCCACGAAGGGCGGGGTCCACGAACCTCAAAACGTGCTCGCCCGCCGGCAGGAGAAGGGTCTGTCCCGGACGGCCCAGCAGGCGGGTGTCTTCGTAAATGAGAATCTTATCAGAGCCTCCCGTGACCCGCAACGAGCCCTTTTCGGGCTCCTTTTCCAGCGCCACGGAGAGGGAGGCCGCACCGGTCGAGGGATCCACGACGGCCCGGTGAGGCAAAAACCCCTCCAGCCGGAGCTCCATTTGGAAGGCCTCGCACCCCTCCCTGGGGAGTTCGGCCGGAGTCTTGAGTCCCGTGTCCACCCCGTCCGCGAAAAGGGAGGCGCCCGGTGGAACGGAGTCAACCGGAAGCCGGAAGGGGCCCGGTGCCAGCGGAATGGTCAGGAGGGCGACCGGGTGCGAACCGTTCAGGTCGGCCCGGCCGTACCGGCACCCCAGGCGCGCCTCGACCACGTGGAGCGACCGGTCGTCGACGGCCAGGGTCACGGCGTCCACCGGTTGGCCGTCCAGGAAGAGCGATGCGCCCGGTGGATCCGTAACCACCGAAATCGCTCGGGGGAGTTTTTCGCTGCCCGCCCCGGCGGCCTGCCCCTGCGGATCGCCCGCACGGTCCTGGCGCAGGGCCGTGACCACGAGGGCGGCGGCCCCGGCGGCGATGAGGAGCCCCGCCCAGGCCCAAATCCGCCTGGACAGCCGGCCGGGACGCTTGCGCCGAATCCCGGCGGAGGGTGGAGGGGGAAGGATGCCCTCTCCGGAGGGAAAGGTCTCCTCCACGGCGCTCAGCGGTTGGTCCTCCCAGGTTCCCGTGTCGAGGAATTCCCCCAGGGCCTCCTGGAAGGCTTGGGCCGACGCAAACCGCTGGGACGGGTCCTTGGCCAAGGCCTTGGCGAGAATGTGGTCCAGAGCCCGCGGGAGCCGCGGGCTCACTTCCGCCAAGGGCGCCGGCCGGTCGTTGAGGATCCTGTAGATCACGGTGGAAATCGAGTCGCCGGGGAAGGGCCTCTCCCCGGCGAGCAGTTCGTAGAGAACCACCCCCATGGAGAAGACGTCCGATCGCCCGTCGAGGGGGCGGCCCTCGATCTGCTCCGGGGACATGTAGTGGGGGGTGCCCACAACGAATCCCGCTTGCGTCAGGTGGGCCCCCGCCTCCCGGGCGACCCCGAAATCCATCACCTTCAGGGTCTCCTCGTCTTCGAGGACCATGAGGTTCGCCGGCTTGATGTCGCGATGGACGATGCCCCTCTTGTGGGCGTATTGGAGGGCCGCCAACCCCTGCATGACGAGCCTCGCGGCGCGCTCCGGGGCGAGCAGGGTCTTCTTGGAGCAGAAATCCTCCAGGAGTCGGCCCTGAACGTACTCCATGGCGATGTACAGGGTGCCCTTGTCGTCAAAGACGTCGAAGATCGTGACGATGTTGGGGTGGAGAAGGCTGCCGGCGGCCCGGGCCTCTCGCTGGAACCTCTCCCGGTTTTCGGCCACCTCCTGTGGGCGGGCGCCCTCGGCGGGGCGTATGGTCTTGAGAGCCACGCGGCGTCCGATCTGCGGGTCGTAGGCGAGGTACACAACGCCCATCGCCCCTTTGCCGATGACCTCTTGAACCTGGTATCGCCCGACCTGGACCGATTCCTCCATAAGCGCCGCCTTTGGGCGCATTCTGTCACAAGAAGGCCCCGGCGGGGAAGCCCCCTCGAATGAAGTTGGCGAACGGCCTTCTTACAAACTTGACATTGTGATGCTAAGAATATATAATGTAACTCAGCTTAGATATGAAGCCCGGAGAGGAAGGAGGGCTTCTTGGAGAAAAAGGGATGAACTGGGATCGGTTTACGGAGAAATTCAAAGAGGCGATCCAGGGCGCCTTCGAGGAGGCCAAGGGCCGCGGCAACCCGGAACTCACTCCGGAGCACATGATCCTGGCGGCGCTCCAACAGGAGGGGGGGGTCGTTCCCGGAGTCTTGGACAAACTCGGGGTGGATCCGCTTCCGTTGGCCAACCGCCTCCGGGCGGCCCTCGACCGCCTTCCCAAGGTCCAGGGGGGAGCCGAGCCCGTTCTTTCTCGGAGTTCCCTCCATCTGCTCGATGCGGCCCACGCTCAGGCGCGGTTCTTTAGGGACGACTTCACCTCGACAGAGCATCTCCTCGCGGCCGGGCTGGAGGCCCAAGACACGGAGGCGGGGCGCGCCCTGGCGGCATCCAACGTCACCCGCGGGCGCCTCCTGGCCGCGCTCCAGGAGATCCGGGGC
>JBFLVU010000145.1:0-7487 GCA_040758175.1 Acidobacteriota bacterium
CAGCATCTCGGAGAGCGGTACCTGGGCCTTGATGACCTGGTTCCCGCCTTTCTGGTTCATGCCGAGGATGCGGCCCCTCCGGCTGTTCAGGTCTCCCATGACGTCGCCCATGCACTCCTCGGGGACAACCACCTCCACCCCCATGACCGGCTCCAGGATCGTCGGCCGGCATTTCTCCATGGCCTCCTTGAATCCCATGTGCGCCGCGATCTTGAAGGCCATTTCGGAGGAGTCGACGGGATGGAACCCCCCGTCGAAGAGGGTGATGCGCAGATCCACGACGGGATAGCCGGCCACGACGCCCTTCTCCAGGGATTCGACCATCCCCTTCTCCACGGCCGGGATGAAATTCCGGGGGACGGCGCCGCCGAAGATCTCGTCCTTGAACTCGAACCCGCCACCCCGGGTCAGGGGCTCCATGCGGACGTGGATGTCCGCGAACTGCCCGTGGCCGCCGGTCTGCTTCTTGTGGCGGGCGTGGACCTCGGCCTTGCCCTTGATCGTCTCCTTGTAGGGGACCTTGGGCTGCTTGATGTTCATCTCCACGCCGTAGCGGCGCTGGACGCGGGCGGCCACCACCTCCACGTGCTGGCTCCCCGATCCGGAGACGAGCATCTCGTGAGTTTGGGGATCCCTGCCGACCTTGAGGTTGGGATCCTCCTCCACCATCCGCTGAAGGGCGGCCATGATCTTGTCCTCGTCCCCGCGGCTCTTCGGTTCCACGGCAAAGGATATGGCGGGGATGGGATAGGCGACGGGGGGGAAGACAAGGACACGCTCCTTGGCGGCCAGGGTGTCCCCGGTGAAGGTATCCTTGAGCTTCATCACGGCCCCGATGTCGCCGGCCGCGATCTCCTCGCACTTCACGTGTTCCTTGCCCTTCAAATGAAAGAGCCCCGCCATGCGCTCCTGGCTGCCGCGGGACGCGTTCGTCAGGACCGAATCCCCGTTGACCTTGCCCGACACCACCCGGAAGATGGAAATCCGGCCCTGCTGGGGGTCCGAAATGGTCTTGAACACGAACAGGGCGGCGGGGGCGGTCGGATCGGCGGGCACCGTCTCGGGCTCCGCCCCTTCCTTCAGGGCCGCGGAGAAGAGGGGCCGCTCCGCGGCGGACGGGGCGAACTCCGCAAGGAAGTTGAGCACGTCGGCCACGCCCACGTTCCTGGCGGCGGAAAGGCAGAGAACCGGGAAGATCTTGTCCTGCGCCACGCCCAGCCGCAGGGCCGCGGTGAGCTCCTCCGGCGTCAGGTCCCCCGCCTCGAAGTATTTCTCCATCAGTTTCTCGTCCAGTTCGGCGACCATCTCGACGAGCTCCGAGCGCCGGCGGGCGGCCTCCTCCTGGAGGGCGGGGGGAACTTCCTCTTCCTTGTACTGACCGGATTCGTCCCCGGCATAACGGTGGACCCTCCCGTGGATGAGGTCCACGACCCCCTCGAAGTGCTTCTCCTCCCCCAGGGGAAGAAGCACGGGAACGGCGAGGCGGCCGAAGTTCTCGTGGATGGATTTCAGGGCGCGCTCAAAGGAGGCGTTTTCCCTGTCCATCTTGTTGACCGCCAGGATCCTGGGCACGCCGAATTCCTCCGCGTACTCCCAGGCCTTGTTGGTCATGACCTCCACGCCCGAAACCGCGCTCACGAGCAGGACCGCCGCATCCGACACCCGGATGGGCCCCCGGGCGTCGGCGATGAAGTTGCCGTATCCAGGGGTATCGAAGACGTTGATCTTGCACTTGTTCCATTCGGCGAAGGCGAGGCTCGTGGAGACGGAGAACTTCTTTTCGATTTCGTCCGGCTCGAAGTCCGTGGGGGCCGTTCCCTCGTCCACTTTTCCGAAGCGGTTCATGGCCTTCGCCGTATAGAGAATGGCCGACGCGAGGCTGGTCTTCCCGGTGCCGCCGTGGCCGAGAAGCGTGACGTTCCGAATCTCCTGCGGTCCGTAGACTTTCATAACCCCTCCTGTTCAGGGACTCTGCGTTCCGGGGCGATACAGTGTGTCAGTTTAGCGGCCCGCCGTCCCCGGCGTCAAGTCTCGCGTACTCACGGCGCAAGGCGGTGGGGCAAGGGTTTGGGAGTGAGGCCGGCGCCTTGCCGGCCAGGGTTCGCGGCTTTGGGGATTGCGGGGAGCCGGGCTAGCCCTCCGCTTTTTGGAGTTCCTCCTCCACCTTGCGAAAGACCCGGTAGAGGTTGGCGTGCTCGCGCATGCCTTGGGAGAGGATCCGGTCGAGTTTCTTCACGTCCTTCTTGGAGACTGTGAGGTTCGCCCCGAGGATGAAGGCCGACCGGGTGTCCATGGTGGACAGGTCCACCGAGACAAAGGCCACGTACATGCTGCGCCGCATTTCGGGCGGGAGGGCGTTGATGGATTGCAGGATGGCGAATCCGCCCTCCGGATCGTCGCCGTAACAGTTGTCCACCGTCACGAGGCCGAACTGTTTCCGCCCGAGGGCCTCGAGGGCCGCCGCCTTGGAGACCGCAAGGTCCACGGCGTACCCTTGCCGCTCGAGGATCTCGGAGATGGCGACCTGAAAGAGGGCCTCGTCCTCGCAGACGAGCGCCGTTTTCTGCCCGTCGTCCCCGAGGTCGGCCTCGTCGTCGGGACCCAAGGATCCGGCAGCGACCCCCAGGTGCCTGAGGACGTCGGCCGCCACCTCCCGGCGCAGGCGATCCCAGGCGGGCGTCCCTGGCCTCAGGCCGTTCCCCTCCTCCGGAAGGTCCTTTCGGGCCGGGGCCGCCCCTTCGGAGGGCGGGGGAGCACCCTCCGCCGCCACGGAGATACGGCCTCCGCAGGCGGGGCATTTCAGCGCCACCGGCCGGGCGGGGAGTCTGGCCTCGTCCACCTGGAAGGACTTCCCGCAATCGGGACACGTGATCGTCACGGCGCTCTCCCCTCCTGCTATTCCATGAGGTCTTTGATATCCACGTCCAGGGCGGCCAGGTCCGGCAGCGGGGCCACCGCCTCCGGGACAGGAGGCCTCCTTGCCGGAGGCCTGGGCTCCACAGCCGGCGCCGCGGCGGCCCTTTCCCCCGAGACGGGTCTCTGGGCGGCCTTGGCCTCTCCCCCCGTTGCCGCGATCCCGGACATCCTGAGCGCCAGGTTGGCCGCGTTGGTTGCGTAGGAGAGCGCCATCTCACGGGTCACGGCTCCCTCCTTCCAGAGCCGTTCCAACTCGCCGTCGAAGGTCTGCATCCCGTCGAGGAACCCGTCGTTCATCGCATCCACGAGGCTCTTGCCTTCGCTCTCGCCCTTTTGGATGTACTCCCGGGTTCGCTCGCTGGACCTCAGAATCTCGCACACCGCCAGGCGCCCTGTCCCGTCCGCCCGTGGGATGAGCCGCTGGGAGATGATCCACTTGAAGGTCTGACCGAAGCGCGTGCGGATCTGTTGCTCCTCGTTTTTCGGAAAAAGACCGATGATCCGGTCCACGGTCTTGCTGGCGTCGATGGTGTGGAGGGTGGAGAGGACGAGGTGCCCTGTCTCCGCCGCCTCCAGGGCGATCTCGGTGGTCTCCACGTCCCGCATCTCCCCCACGAGGATTACCTTGGGTGCCTGTCGGAGGGCCGCGCGCAGGGCGAGGGCGAAGGTCGGCACGTCGGCCCCGAGCTCGCGCTGGTTGATGGTGGACTTCTTGTGGCGGTGAAGGTATTCGATGGGATCCTCGATGGTCACGATGTGAAAGGCCTTGTCCATGTTGATCTTGTTGATGATGGCCGCGAGCGTCGTGGACTTTCCGTTTCCGGTGGGACCCGTGACGAGGACGATTCCGTTGCGCTCCTCGGCCACTCGGTTGATCTGGTCCGGCAGGCCCAGCTCCTCCACCGTGGGGACCCCGCTGGGAATGACCCTCAGGACGATGCTGTAGGTGCCCCTCTGGGAGAATACGTTGACGCGGAAACGGGTCTTGCCCGGGATGGAGTAGGAGAGGTCCGCCGAGCCCTGCTTAAGAAGTTTCCGGATGAGGTTCCGGTCGTTGCGCATGAGGTGCAGGGCGATCTGTTCGGTCTGGTAGGGGGAGAGTTTTCCGAGACCCTTGATGGGGACCTCGACGAGCTGTCCGTTCACCTCCACCTGAGGGGACCGCCCTACGGAGAAGTTCAAATCGCTGACCTGGGGCGAGAAGGAGAGCAGGAACTCGAACAGGGCGTCCATTTGGCCGGTCACGGAACCCTCCCGCAGCGGCCTTCACGGACTCGCCGCAGGCCTAGGATGGACCAGCCGGGACCCGGATGCAACTGGGCCCGGAGCCCCCATCTTCCGGCCCCCTTCGGCCCGCCGCCTCCCACCAGCGGTCCTCCAGAAAACGGTAGGAGCTGCGGTTGGCCACCAGGTGGGCCTCCACGGGGCGGAGGGTCATCTTCTCCACGAGGCCGTTTTCCCTTAGGGTTCGGCCCGTGTCCACCACGTCCACGATGAGGTCCGAGAGGCCAAGGAGGGGAGCCAGTTCGGCCGAGGAGCGAAGCCGGAAGATCCGGACCCACTCCCCCGATTCGCGGAAGATCCTCTCCGCCGTCCGGGGGTACTTGGTGGCCACGCGGAGGGGACCTTCCCCTCTGGGGTCCCGGCCCGGGGGCCCGGCGAGGGACAGGCGACACCGTCCGAATCCGAGGGCTTTGAGGTCGTACACGTCGGGCGCCTCCTCCTCGAGGATGTCGGATCCCACGATACCCAAATCGGCCGCCCCGTTCTGGACGAAGACCGGAACGTCGGGTCCCTTGAGCAGGACGGCCTCCCACCCGTCGCCCAGGGGAAGAAGGAGGGACCGCGCCTCCACCTCGGGCAGGCGGAAGCCCCTCTCGCGCAGCCATGCCAGCGCAGGTTCCAGGATCCTCCCCTTGGTCAGCGCGATCCGGGGCACGGTCCCCTCCATTCGGCGGTGGGCCGCGGCTCTTCTCCTGTGCCTGCGGGCCAATCCGCGGGGCGATTCGGAGGCGCCTTCTCCCTCACCGCGCAGACACCGCCCACGTCCAAGGCGAATCCCACGGCCCCGAAGGGTCTCCCGAGGGAGGGATAAAGGCCGTCGTACCTCCCCCCGGAAAGGAGGGCGTAGGGGTGCCCCTTGCAGAAGGCTTTAAACGTCAATCCGGTGTAGTAGTCCCAGTGTCGGACGTCAACGGGGTCGAGACGAAGACGCAGTTCCGGCGCCGCGGTTGCCAGTTCGCGGGCCCGCTCCCTCATCTCCTCCCAGACCTCCCAGGCCCCCAGGGCGGAAAGGTCGGACCGGAGGGCCTCCACGTCAGAGGGCCGGTGGCCGGCGTGGAGCAGGCGCCCCAGCATCCGGGTCTCGGCCGCACCTCCGTACCGGTCCTCCAATTCGGCAAGGGCCTTCCGGCTCTTTCGGTTGAGAGCCCGGACCAGCGCCTCTCGCCCCTCGGGGGGCCAGGGAATGGCGTCCAGGAGGGGACCCACCAGGCGCCAGTGCCCCAATTCCAGGACAGGCGCTTTCAGTTCGAGGGTGAGGAGGCTCTCGGCGGCCAGGACAAGGACCTCCCCGTCGCCCTCCGGCCCAGGCGACCCCGAGACCCTCTCACAGCCGGCCTGGAGGATCTCGAAACCGACACTGCCCTCACCCAGGGGCCGGCGGACCACGGGCCCCGAATAGCAGAGCCGCAGGGGCCCCTCCGGGCGCTCCACGCGGCGCGAGACCATCCAGGCGACCCCCGACGTGAAGTCCGCCCGGAGGGCCAGGTCTCCGACTCCCTCCGATCGGATCGAAAGGATTCGCGCGTCGAGCGCTTCGGGAGATCCCCGCCGGGCGGCGGCCTCCGGGACCAGTAGCGGTGGCACGACTTCGGAGTAGCCGCCCTCCCCCCAGAATCTCAGGAGCGCCCTCTCCACTTCCCTGAGCCTCCTCGTGGGCTCCATCCACAGTCCGGCGCTCATCCCCCTGGCGGCGATCACGGGGAGCCTCCCTCTCGTTCTGCCAGGGCGCCGAGCACCTCCTCCAAGGACACGCCCCGGTCCGCCCACAGCACCAGGAGGTGGTAGAGGAGATCCGCCGACTCCTCCACGAGCCTTTCACGGCTCTCCCCCAGGGCCGCCACGACGGTCTCCACGGCCTCCTCTCCGACCTTTCGGGCGATCCTGGGCGTTCCCGCCCGCAGGAGGGCGGCGGTCCGGGATCCTTCCGGCAGGCCCGCCTTCCGCGCCGCTATGGTCTCCTCCAACCGGTCCAGGACCCCCGCCGGGGGCCCACCGCCCCAGAGCCTCTCGGTGAAGCACGTGGCCGCGCCGGTGTGGCATGTGGGACCCTTCGCGATCACGGAGACCAGGAGGGCATCCCCGTCGCAATCCGCCGAGACCGCCGACACTTCGTGGACGTTTCCCGAGGTCTCCCCCTTCCGCCACAGCCGGTCCCGCGAGCGGGAGTGGAGGTGAAGAAGGCCCGTAAGCCTCGTCGCCTCCAAGGCTTGCCGGTCCATGTACCCCAGCATCCGGACCCGTCCTGTTCGGGCGTCCTGGACCACGGCCGGAATCAGCGCGCTCTTCTCGAAGTCGGTCTTCACAGCCGAACCTCCCGCCCCCCTCGCCGGAGGGCCTCTTTCAACTCGGGTATGGTCATGCGTCCCTCGTGGAAGACGGACGCCGCAAGGACCGCGTCGGCACCCGCCTCCAGGACTTCCAAAAAATGCTCCGGCCGCCCCGCACCCCCCGAGGCGATGACGGGAAGGGACGTGCACCCTGCGAGGGCCCTGTAGAGGGACGCGTCGAATCCTCCGCGCGTGCCGTCGGCGTCCATGCTGGTGACGAGGAGCTCCCCGGCGCCGAGCCCTTCGGCGCGCGCGGCCCATTCGAGGGCGTCCAGACCCGTACGGCGGGTCCCCGCCGCCGCCAGAACCTCCCATCCCCCGTCGGGCCGTCGCCGAACGTCCATGGCGAGGACCACGCACTGGCGCCCGAATCGATCGGCCGCCTCCCCGAGGAGGTTGGGGCGTTCCAGCGCGGAGGTGTTGACCGCGACTTTGTCGGCCCCGGCCCGGAGCATCCGCGCCATGTCTTCTGCGCTCCTCACGCCGCCCCCGGCCGTGACGGGGAGGAAGACGCGCTCGGACACCTTTTCGAGTACCTCCGTGAGCGTCGGCCGGCCTTCGAGGGTGGCGCCCACGTCCAGGATGGCCAATTCGTCGGCCCCCTGCTCGTCGTAGCGGGCGGCCAGCTCCACCGGATCGCCCACGCGCTTCAGCCCATCGAAACGAACCCCCTTGACCACGCCCCGGCGGTCCACGTCCAGACAGGGAATCACGCGCATCATCGCCATTCCTCCCGGATCTCCCCGCATGCCAGGGTCCTCTCGTAGAGCGCGCGGCCCACGACGGCGCCGGAAAGGTGCCCCATGGAGGCGAGCGCGTCCAGGTCCTGCGCCCAGCGCACCCCCCCCGAGGCCAGGATGGACAGGCCGCAACCGGAGAGGGAGGCGTAAAGGGCTAGATTGGGGCCCTTCCCTGTGCCGTCCCTCTCGATGTCCGTGACGAGGGCCTCCCCGTACCCCA
>JBFLVU010000146.1:0-7444 GCA_040758175.1 Acidobacteriota bacterium
CGCCGTGTGGGGCGGCCGCTGCGCGCTTGGGCCGAAACGCCGGCCCGTGCACGCCCGGGCCGCTACAGTGCAGGCCTTCGAGAGAAAGGATCGGCGTCGGGCAACGCCTCCCACCAGAAGCGAAACGGGAGACAGTCCCCTAGTCCCCCAGTTTCCTAATCCCCTCGTCCCCTAATCCCCTCGCATCTTCAACGCGGGCTTCCAGGAGGAAGGGGCGAGGCCTTCGGCTTCGGCCTGGAGGCGCCGGGCTCCCTCCCCGTCCCCGGCGGCGCGGTGGACGGCGGCGGCGCGGGCGAGGGCGAGGGGAAGGAGGGCCCGGGCCTCGGGTTCGGTCGCCGCCTCCAGACGGCGCCGGGCCAGGAGGCCCTCGAAGGCCGGGACGAGGAGCCCCGGGGGCGCCCCTTCGCGGAACCTGAGGAAGAGACCCACCTCTCCCCCTTCCAGGTGCTCGCCGGGAAAGGCCTTGGCGAGACGGTCGAAGGTCCCGCGAGCCTCGGCGGTCCGGCCCCGCCTCAGAAGGGCGTCGGTGAGCCAAAGGCCCGGCTCCGTCACCTTGCTCCCGGCGTCGGACGCGTAGGAGAGCCGGAAGCGGCGCTCGGCCTCTTCAAAGTCCCCGCGCAGATAGGCGGCGATCCCCGGGTACAGGTCCGCGTACCATGGGAAGACGCGGATCGGGTCTCGTTCCGTCAAGCGCCGGCCCCAGACCTCGTCGCCGGCGCACAGCGCGGCCCAGAGCCCCGTCTGGGCCACTTCGGTGCGCGCGTAGCGGGAGGCGGCCTGGGACTCCACGACGACCTCCATGCAGGCCCGATACTCCCCGGAGAGGAATCGGGCGTCGGCCCGGATCTGGTCGAGGTACTGGGGCTTCGGACCCGAATAGCCGGGAGGCGGGGGGGCCTCCGCCAGGGAGGCGGCCTCTCCGTGCCGGCCCAGGCCCAGAAGGGCCGTGGCCCGAAAGAGACGGCCCAAGTACCCGTAGGGGCCCGGAGTGTCTTCGGGCCACTCCCCTTCGCACAGGTCCAGCATGTCGGCCCACCGGCCGCCGTCCCGATGCTGGACGAGGCGGAAGATCAGACCGTTGAGGGCCGAAACCTGGCTGGGGGGCGGGAAGGCGGCATCGCCGTCCAGAACCAAGTCGCCCGCGGGCGAAAGGAGCCCCCGGACCTGCCTTTCGGGGTCCACGAAGAGCGGGACGCCCCGGGGCTCGGGCGCGCCGAAGGTCATGCGGTCGTAGGCGTCGAAGCCCACGCACCGGTAAAAGAGGGGAAGGGCCCGAGGCTCCCCGGAGTGGTCCGGCGAGGTCCACTGGGCCTCCCACCCCATCTCGCCCCTCAGGGGCGCCGCCCCCACGAAGAGGGCCCGAAAGAGCCGGTTGTTGACGCAGGCGTACACCACCTCGTCGACGCCGTCGCCTTCGAGGTCGGCGTAGGTCCAGCGGGAGATGTGGCCGGAGTTCTCCACGCTGGAGAGGAGGGAAACGCTGGCGTGGTCCCGTTGCGCCCCGCGCTGGACCCGGAACACGCTGAGGACGGACGGGTACCAGGTCGCGTGGACGCCCCGGGCCACCAGGCACGCCGGCTCTCCCTTGCGGAAGACGTGGGAATCGAGGGTCACGGCGAAGCGCTGGCTGAAGGGGATGTCGGTCATGGCCAAGACGAACCTCGACCAGGGGCGGCCCTTCTCGTCGAAGCACTCGATCCACGTCCGGTTCTCGTCGCTCGCGAAGAGGGTGGGGGTCTCCTCCTTCGGCGTAAAGGAGACGGCCACGGCTCCGCTCGCGCCCGGACCGAAGCGGCCGTAGTGGGCGGAGAAGAGGGGCCGGTCGAAGTCCCGGGCCCAGACCACCCGCCCGGTCCTGTCCCGCATCTCCAGCCGATTGCCCTGAAGAACGGGCGTGAGCGCCCCCCCGCTTCGCCGCCACTCCAGGAGGGCCCACCCGAACCCTCCCAGGGCCAGGGCCAGACCCGCGGCCAGGGCCCTGCGCCGCCAGGCCCGCGGGAAGTAAAGGCCCGCCGACCGGCCCTCCAGGGCCTGGAGGACCTCCCCGGCGGAGGCGTAGCGGTCCGACGGCTCCCGCGCCAAGAGCCGCCCGGCCACCTGCGCGAGCCATCGGGGAACGCGCCGGGACTTCAGGAGATAGAGAGGGGGCTCCTCGGCGAGCTGGCGGCTGGCCACCTCCAGGCTCCCCGCCCCTTGAAAGGGCACATGGCCCGCCAGCATTTCGAAGAGGATCGCGCCGACGCCGTAAAGGTCCGAGCGAACCGAGGCCTCGCCCCCGCGGATGACCTCCGGGGCCATGTACCCCGGCGTGCCCAGGGCCACGCCCGTGAGCGTCAGGCTCTCGCCCAGATCTTCGCCCTTGGCGAGGCCGAAGTCTCCCAGTTTGACCGATCCGTCGGCGCCCAGGAGGACGTTCCCGCTCTTGACGTCCCGGTGGAGAACGCCGAGGCCGTGGAGGTGGGAGAGGGCTTTCAGAATGGAAGCCGCCACCGCCTCCGCCTCCCGGTGGGGAAGCCCCCCCTCCCTCCGGATGCGGTCCTTGAGCGTCTCCCCTTCCACCCACTCCATCAAGAGCGCCGGCCGCCCCTCCACCAGGATGAGGTCGTGGATGGGGAGGAGATGGGGATGCGGCGCGCGCTGGGAGGCCTTGATCTCCCGCCTCAGGCGTTCGAGGGTGCCGTCCCCCTCCTCGGGCCGATCCCAGAGGAGTTTGAGAGCCACTCTCGTTCGCGCGAGTTCGTCGGCGACGCCGTAGACGACGCCCGAAGCGCCCGTGCCCAGGACCTGCTCGATTCGGTATCGCCCCTCGAGGAGGTCGCCCGGTTCGCGGAGGGGCTGAAGGCCCCGCTCCACCCGCAACGGGATGGCCGTACCCCCGCAGGACGGGCAGGAATGCAGGCCCTCGTGGAGGGACCTCCCGCAGCCCGAACATCGCGCCATGGCGTGATTCTAGCACGAAAGAGGTTGGACGGGAGACGAGAGACGGGAGACGAAAGGCGAGACATGGTAGACGGGAGACGGTCATCCAGGCCCCCAGTCCCCTAGTCCCCTAGTCCCCTACTTACCTGTTTACCTACTTACCTACTCACCTACTTACCTACTCACCTACATACCTACTCCCCTACCAGGCCGGCAGGGCGGGCCGCTACTCCAGGGTCTGGCCCTCGTCGAGGTAGAAGAGGTCGTGGTCGCGGTTGTATCCGAAGATCTCGGCGTAGCGCCCCCAGGCGACGAGGGCGTGGAACTGCTGGTCGGGGTTGGTCTTGGGAAGGATGCGGGCGAGCTCGTCGAGGAGGTCCTTCCGGGACATGCGGTGGTCTTCCTCGCCCTCGAGCATCGCCTTGAAGTATTGAAAGATGGGGATGTTGAGCATGCGCTCCTTGAGGAGCGCCTTGATGGCGTTCTGGTCGCCGGCGTTGATCCGGCGCCCAGCGTCCAACAGCTCCACGTCGCCCCCGGGGGTCGTCACGAGGCCCAGCAGTTCGGCCCCCCGGATGACCTCCACGAGGTCGCTCGACTCGTAGTGCAGTTCCCGGGCGAGCTTGTAGATGTCCTCCTTGCCGCCGTGGTCCTCCAGGATCTCCAGGAGGCCCAGGACTTTGCTGATTTCGGATTGGGGCAGTGGGTCCACGTCCATGTTCCGGCTCCTTCAGGCGATCTTCTCGAAAACCCGGTCCACGAAATCGGCGAAATGCGAGTCGCGCCGGTTCCGGGGGCGGGGCAGGTCCACGGGCCGGTCCTCCACGAGGCGGCCCGGGTGTCCGTTGAAGATGAGGATGCGGTCGGCGAGTTCCACGGCTTCCTCGATGATGTGGGTGACCATGATGAGGGTGTTCACCGGGATTTCGCGGTCCTTCCAGAGGTCGATGACCTCCTCGCGCAGGGAGGCCGCGGTGAGGGCGTCCAGGGAGGAAAAGGGCTCGTCCATGAGGAGGATCACGGGCTCCAGGGCCAGGGCCCGGGCGAGGCCCACCCTCTGCTTCATCCCCCCCGAGAGTTCCCGTGGGTAGGCCTCCTCGAAGCCGTCCAGGCCCACCTTGTCCAGGTAGAAGACGGCCCGGCGGCGCCTCTCCTTCGGAGGGACTCCCCTGGGCTCCATACCCAGCTCCACGTTCTGCACGACCGTGAGCCAGGGAAGGAGGGCGAAGGACTGGAAGACCATGGCCAGGTCCGTGTTGACGCCGACGACTTCCCGGCCCTTGTAGGTCACCACGCCGGCGGTGGGGCGGATGAGCCCGTGGATGACCCGCATGAGCGTGCTCTTGCCGCAGCCCGAGGGCCCCACGATGGCCGCGAACTCCCCCTCCGCCAGGGCGAGGGAGACGTCCTCGAAGGCCGGGAGCATGCCCTTGGCGTACGGGAAGGCGTGGGTCACGTTGGTCAGTTCCAGGAGGTTTCCCATGGCCGAGTCACTCTAACACAGTCAGGCTCATAGTTCTACGCGGAAGCGCTCGGAAGCGAAGGTGTAGAGGCGCCTCCAGAAGAAGTGGTTCATCAGGACGATCACCGTCACCATCGTCAGGAGCGACAGGACCATCAACCGCATGTCCCCGAGCTCGTAGGTGGCCCGGTCGAGGGCCGCTCCGATGCCCGTGACGGTGTGGACCTCGTGGGCGTACTTGAAGTACTCGGAGACGATGAGGGCGTTCCACCCCCCGCCCCAGCCCGTGACGCTCCCCGTGATGAGGGCCGGAAGGATGGCGGGGAAGGTGAGGCTCCGAAAGGTCTGCCAGCGGGTCAGGCCCAGGGAGAGGGCGGCCTCCTTGAGTTCCCTGGGGACGCCGTCCACCCCGGAGAGGAGGTTGAAGAGGAGGTACCACTGCATGCCGGTGAGGATGAGGAGCACGGAGGCCACGTTCATGCCGCCCGCGTACCGGATCACCAGGTACACCATGAGGGGGAAGAGCGCCGTGGCGGGCAGGGAGGCCCCGATCTGGGCCAGAGGCCGCACGAACTGCATCACGCGGCGGCTGCTTCCGGCCCACACGGCGACGGGCACGGTCCACGCCAGGGAGATGAGGTAGGCCGCCAGCATCCGGAGGGTGGAGCACGCCATGGCCAGGGGGAGGTCCCGCGCCTCCCGGGGCCAAGGACCCAGGAGGACCTTCGTGACGCCGAAGCCCGCCCAGACCAGGACGGCCGCGAAGCCGAGGACGGCCGCAAGCCCGACGAGGCGCCACAGGAGGCGCCCCACCTTCCGCGGCAGGGAACGGCGGCCGGCCCACCTCCCTGCGGCTTCCGCCCCGTGGCGCACGATCCTCCACGCCTTGCTCGCCCCCCGGCGGGCCAGGATGCGGGCCTGCCTCACGACGGGCCCGCCCCTCAGGGGCTTCCGGACCGCACCGATGGTCCTCTCCGTGGAGGAGACGGCCATCTCGTACCGGAACTGGGTCGACCAGGCCGTGAGGGGCCTCCAGAAGAGGACGTCCACGGCGACGATGATCATCAGGAGGACGCCGATGCCGGCGAAGGTGAGACCGAGGCGCCCCTCCTCCGTCGTGCGGGCCAGGAAGTACCCGAGGCCGGGCAGGTTGTAGGTGACGGGACCCACGGTGATGATTTCGCAGGCGATGAGGAAGTACCAGCCCCCCGCCCAGGAGAGCATGGAGTTGTACACCAACCGGGGAATGGAGGCGGGGAAGTACAGGCTGCGGTAGGTCGAGGCCGTCCCCAGGCCCAGGGAGCGGGCGGCGTCCTTCAGGTCCTCCGGCACGGTGGAGCAGGACTCGTACACCCCGAAGGCCATGTTCCACGCCTGACTGGTAAAAATGAGGAAGACCGAGGCCATCTCGATGCCCAGGCGACTGCCTCCCGCCAGGGCGATGAAGAAGTAGACCGCCGCGGGGAAAAAGCCCAGGACGGGGATGGACTGGAGGATGTCGAGGATCGGCAGGAGGATCTTGCCCGCCCGGGGCCGTACGGCGGCGTAGTACCCGTAGGGGAGGGAGAAGAGAAGGGCGCAGGCGTAGGCCGCCACGATCCGGATCAGGGAGTGGGCCACGTAGAGGGGAAGGTCCCCCAGCTCCGGGCTCGGGAGACCGGGACCCCCGGGCCGCTCCCACTCGAAGATCTGGGTCACTCCCGTCAGGACGAGGACCACGACGAGAAGGCCCCAAAAGAACCTGGCGTTCCCCTTCAAGACGGCCTCCCCGTCCCGGTTTTCCGCAGACCCAAGTACCCGGCGTTCCGCCTAATCCATGCCCGCCCGCGGGGAGATCGGGAACCCGGAGGGCGAATCAACGAATCAACGGCCCAACGTGCCACAAGGAGGCCTTGTCCCTCCTCCCTCCTTAGTTCTCCCGGCTCCCCCGCCTCACGGCCACTGCCAGACGAGGGTCGCCTCGCCCCCGTCGGGGTTGACGAAGCGGAGGGTAGCCGGAGTGTTTTTCGGCAAGGCCGTCTTGAGGGCCGCCCCGCCCTTTAGGACCACCTTCACGGCGCTCTTTCGCGTTAGGGTGCTCCACTCCACGCCGTTGATGTAGACCCGGATTCCCTCTTGGAGGTTGCTGCCGTTCACGACGAAGCGGAAGGGGTTGACCTTTTTAAGGATGCTCGTGACGACGGGGGGCGGCGCGTATTCGTCCGCGCCCAGATCCACGGCGGCGCCGATGGGGCGGGGGTTCCCGTCGATGTCGTGGTGGACCCCCGAATCGATGCCGTGGTCCACCGCCGCCGAGGCCGAGGTGATGTGGTAGTCCCCGTTCGCCGGATCCACGAAGGCCGGATCCCCCGAGACGGTGGTGGAGCCCACCGTGACGGTGCCGCTCCCGCCCGTCTCGGCGTCGTTGGCCCACGCGCCCGTTCCCCACAGGACGCCGTCGGTCGTGATGGTGCTTGTATCGCTCGCAAAGAGGCCCGCCGAATGGCCGGCCACGATCACGTTTTCGAGGGACGCCGTGGACTCTTCTTCCGTTTCCACGGCGTAGCCGCCGTTCTGGTTACGGTTTTCGGAGAAGGTCACATGGTCCAAAAGGGCCTCGGAGTTGTTGAGCAGGTTCACGGCACCCTGGGGAAACCACCCGGACCGGTTCCGCGCCAGGACCGAGTTCGTGAGGACCAGGGTGCCCGAGAGGACCTGGATTCCGGGGGCGGAGTACCCCTCGTTGTCCAGGAACCAACAGCGGTCCACGCTGAAGGTGAGCCCGCCGCCCGAGGCCCGGATGGCCCCCCCGTCGTTGGCGGCTTCGTTCTCCTGAAAGACGCAGGCCGTCAGGGTGGCCGAGACGCCTGTCATGTACACCCCGCCCGCGTATCCGGTGTACCCGACCCCCACGCTGGTGCTCTGGCCGTTCTGGAGGAAGAGCGAATCCTCGATGAGGAGAGTGCCCCCGCCGGGGCTGTAGATGTCCAAAGCCGCGCCCAGCCAGGAGTCATTTCCCCTGAATTCGCAGTGGTCCACCACCACGCTCCCCTGGCTCGACACGGAGACGCCCCCGCCCCGCGG
>JBFLVU010000147.1:0-7344 GCA_040758175.1 Acidobacteriota bacterium
AGGAGGGCCTCGATCTTCGGCAGATGCTTGGCCCACTTGGCCTTGAGGTAGAGCTTCCTTTCCGGCAGGTCGGCCGTGGCGCCGCCCGCTCCAAGGCGGACAAGGGCCACGTCGGAGGCCACCAGGCGGGCGCCGTCGTGGGCGAGGGCTGCGGCGAGGAGGCCCGTCCGCCCCGTCCCCGGCCCGCCCCACAGGAGCGCCCCCGCACCGCCGAGGTCGAGGGCGGCGGCATGGGCGAGGAAGGCCCCCGAGGTCCGGGAGGCGGTCTCCCCAGCGAGGGCCAGGGCCGCCGAGCGGACCTGGCCGTACAGGGCCGTGTTGAAGAGGAAGGCCGTGGCCGTCTCCGGGGAGAGGTGGGCCTGGGGCTCCCTCCCGGGGGCGTCCTTTACGGCGTAAACCACCGCGTGGGGCTCGATGTCTCCCTCCAGGGAGGCGGGGTAGAAGTTCTCCTGAAAGAAATCGGCGAGGTGCGGGGAGTTCGTCCTCAACTGGACGACGGCCCCGCACAGGGAAGCGTTCCATTCGAAGTAGCTGTCGGCGGGGATCGCGCTCCGGGCCTCCTGAAGGAGCGCGTTTCGGGCCTCGAACCCCGCGACGGGACGGGCCTCTACGCAGTCCCTTACCTTCGTGAGGACGTTGTTGAGGGCCCTGGGCTTCAGGCGCCGCGGGGCTTCCAGGCGGGCCAGGGCCCGGGCGATCCGGCGCAGGCCCTCCTCGATCCGGTCCATGGAGGAGGCGAAGGAGAGCCGCAGGTGCTCCCCCGCCTGGAAAGCCTCCCCGGGAACCACGGCCACGTGGGCCTCCTTGAGGAGATAGTAGGCAAGGCCATAGGTGTTTCGGACCGGAGCCCCGTGGAACTCCTTGTCGAGGTAGGCGGCGACATTGGGCAGGACGTAGAAGGCTCCCGACGGCGTCCCGCAGGACAGCCCCGGGATGGACTGGAGCCGGTAGACGATGGCGTTCCGGCGCCTCTCGAACTCCTGGCGCATCCTCTCCACATCCGTGGAGCAGGAACGAAGGGCTTCCACGGCGGCCTTCTGGACGAAGGAGGTGGCGTTGGATGTGGCGTGGGACTGGATCTTGGAGCAGGCCGAGATGATCTCCTTCGGTCCCGCCGCGTAGCCCAGCCGCCAGCCGGTCATGGAAAAGGCCTTGGAGAAGCCGTTCACAACCACGGAGATCTTGCGGATGGCCTCCCCGAGGGAGGCGATGGAGACGAACCGCCGCCCGTCGTAGAGGAGTTTCTCGTAAATCTCGTCGGAGAGGACGAGGACCTGCTCCTTGACGCACACCTCGGCCAGGCCCTCCAGGTCCTCGCGGGAGTATGTGGCTCCCGTGGGATTGCAGGGATAGTTGAGCACGAGGGCCTTGGTGTTGGGCGTGATGGCGGCTTGCAGGTCCCGGGCCTGGAGCCGGAAGCCCTCCTCCTCCCGGGTGGGGACGAAGACCGCGTTGGCGCCCGCCACGCGGACCTGGTCGGGATAGGAGACCCAGCAGGGCGAGGGGATCAGGACGTCGTCTCCGGGCTCGAACAGGGAGAGGGCCAGGTGAAAGAGATTGGCCTTCGCGCCTGGAGAGACGATCACCTCCTCAGGCGAATAGTGCAGGTTGTTCTCCCGCTCCAGCTTCTCGCAGATCGCCCGCTTGAGCTCGGGGATGCCGTCGTTGGCCGTGTACTTGGTGAAGCCGGCGTCCAGCGCGGCCTTGGCCGCGCGGTTCACGGGGTCGGGCGTGGGGAAATCGGGCTCCCCCACGGAGAAGTCCACGACGTCCACGCCCTGGGCCCTCATCTGTTGCGCCCTCGCCGTGATCCGGAGGGTGGGGCTCATCCCGATTCGGTTCACCCGTTCCGTCAGCATGCGGTCACCTGCGAGCGCGCGGCGTCAGTCCTGCTTCTTCTTCAGGATGGCCTTCAGGTCGATGCCGGTGAGGCTCTCCACCACCTCCGGGAGCTGGGCGAGGACCGAGGCCACCTGGCCCGTGATCTTGGGCGCTCCCTGGTTCTCCCCGACCATCACGATCCTGTCCACCTTGGCGAGGGGTTCGGCCACGGCGCGCGCCAGGTCCGGGAGGGTCTTGAGGGCGGTCTCCTGGAGGGCCGCGTCGGTGTATTCCTTGTAGGCGGAGGCCTTGTCGCGCATGGCTTCGGCCTCGGCGGACCCCCGGGCCCGGATGGCGTCCGCCGCCGCGGCGCCCTCCAAGCGGACCCCGGCCGCCCGCCCCTTGGCCTCGAGCTCCTTGCGGAAGGCCTCCGTCTCGGCCTCCAGTTTGGCCTGGTACTGCATGGCTTCGGCCGGCCTCTTGACGGTGGCCTCGAGTTCCTTTTCGCGGCGCTCGATCTCCTTTTCCCCGACGCGCGCCGCCAATTCCACTTCGGCGAGCCGGACGGCGAACTCCTGACGCCTGAGCTCCTCCGAGAGCTTGGCCCGCTCGAGATCGTAGGAAACGTCCGCGGTGGCCCTCTTCACGTTCACGGCGGCCTGGAATTCCGCCCGCTGGATTTCAAAGTCCCGCGTGGCGCGGGCCAGTTCGGCCTCGGCGGCAAGGCGGGCCACGTCGCCCTCCTTCCGGTACTCGGAGGCGCGGATGGCGGCGTCGCGCTCGGTCTGGGCCTGGGCGATGGCGGCGTCGCGCTTCACCTCCGCGATGCGGCGGGCGCCCAGGGACTGGATGTAGCCCTGAGAGTCGGCAATGTCCTTGAGGGCGAAGGAGACCAGTTCCAAGCCCAACCGGGCGAAATCGTCGGTGGCGCGCTCGCGGACGCGTCCGGCGAATTCCTCCCGCTGGGTGTAAATCTCCTCCACGGTCAGAGTCCCGAGGAGGGCCCGCATGTGCCCCTCCAGGACTTCCTGGGCCACGTAGACGATGGCCGAGGCGCCCTTGGAGAGGAAGTTCTCCACGGCCCGGTGGAGGAGGGGCTCCTCGGCGCAGGCCTTGACCTGCCCCTGGGCCTCGGCGGAGAGGAGGACGCCCTGGGCGGTGAGGACCTCCGGGCAGCGCAGGGAGAGAGACATGACCTCCAGCGGAAGGACGTCCACCGTCTCCATGAGCGGCATGACGAAGGTCCCCCCGCCCACCTGGAGCCGGTAGCCCACCCTGCGGGACCGCCCGTCCGGTTCCGTCATCGTGGAGCTTCTGCCCGAGATGACCAAGACCTGGTTGGGTCCCACCTTCCGGTAGTTGAAGGCCCAGAGCACGAGGAAGGCGACGAGGACGACGGCGACGGCCGACGGAACGATAATCCAGACCATGGGAACCCCCTCCGGCGCGCTCGGGCGCCGAACGACACGTTCTAGGCCAATTCTCCCACCCTCGAGGGCCGCCCGATGTGGAATCCCTGGGCGTAGCGGAAGCCGACGGTCCGGCACGCGTCCAGCTCCTCGGGGGTCTCGACGCCTTCGGCGAGGGAGGCGATTCCCAAGTCCCGCGTCATGCGCACGAGGACCTCGAGGAATTTGGCGTAGCGCCGGGGCTTCAACGGGAGGTGGCGGACGAGGGACGCGTCGAACTTCAGGTAGTGGGGAGGGACCTCGATGAGCTCCAGAAGGCGCGCCTGGCCCGCACCGAAGTCGTCGTAGGCCAGCCACACGTCGATGGAGAGCAACTCTTCCTTGAGGCGGCGCATGGATTCGGGATCGGTCACCGCCTTCTCGCTCACCTCCACGGTGAGGGGCATCCTGGGCCGCTCCTCGCGCACCGACCGGAGGGCTTCCAGAAAGACGGGATCGGCCGTCTCCGTGGGGTGCACGTTGATGAAGAGGGTGGGGCTGTCGGGCAGATCCCTGGCCGCCCGGAGCCCTTCCTCCCAGAAAATCCGGCTCAGGTCGGTTTCGAGGCCGAGGATCTGGGCGATGGCGAACAAGGATTCGGGATCCTCCGGGAGGCCTTCGGCGGTTCCCCGTCCGAAGATCTCGAAGCCGTGGGTCCGCCCCGTCGCGAGGTCCACGATGGGCTGAAACCTGGGCTCCACGGCCCTGCGTTCGAGGAGATCGCGGAATCGGGCCGCCACGCTCTCCACGTCCCGGTCCGGCGCGAGGAGCTCCAGGGACGTGCTCGTATCCTCCGTCGAGTCCTCCGCTTCCCGTCGGACCCGAAACTCGAGGTCGCCGAAACGGATGAGGTCGCCCGCCTGGATGGGCGCCTCCTCCTCGCCCAGGCGCATCCGGTTCAGGAAGGTCCCGTTCTTGCTCGCAAGGTCCTGAAGGAGAAGTTCCCCGCCCCTGGAAAAGATCTGGGCATGGGCGCGGGAGATGCTCCTGGATTCGAGGTGGAGGTGGCACTCGCTGCGTCGGCCCACCAGAAAGGGGAGGTCCTTGAGGGGCACCCGGAGCGCCATGCCCCCGTCCATCATCCCTTCCAGATACCAACCCAGGGGCCTTCCCCTCTCGTCCATCCCTTGAAGTATACGCGCCTGGGGGCCGCCACCGAAAGGCTCGGCCCGCGCCGGTTCACTCCTCCGATACGGGGAGGAGGATCAGGAGGAAGGCGGCCACGGCGGCGTGGGCGAGGCCGTATCGGGAGTCCTTGAGGACGAGGGAGAGCGCCAGGCCCAGCAGGGCGCCCCCTTCCACGAGGGCGGCGGCCAGGATGAAGCGCTGGAGGGGCCATGGCCGGGGCCCCGACCGGAAGAGGGAGGGGGCCTGCGCCCTCCTCCCCAGGATCATCCCCGCCGCCCACGTCCCCAGAGCGCAGAGGGTGAGCGCGTAAAAGAGGGGGGCCATTCCCGGCGCCGCGGGAACCGTCGGGAGGGACCAGTCCGGCGGGCCGGCCACAAAGACGGCCACCCCGCCGTAGATGAGGACGGAAACGACGAACGCCCCCTTGAGAAACCTGGCGATTCCCATGGCCCACCTCCCCTGGGCGCATTGTCTCAGAGCGGCAGACCGGGCCACAAGCCTCGGGAGGCAAGGGCCCGCATGCCGCGATGGGAGGTTGGCGGGCCGCCTCCGAGCCCGTGCTTTCTAACCTTTTGCCCGGTCCAGGTTGCGGGCCACCTCGGCCCAGTTCACCGTGTTCCACCAGGCGGCGAGGTAATCGGGACGCCGATTCTGATACTGGAGGTAATAGGCGTGCTCCCAGACGTCCACCCCCAGCAGGGGCACCTTCCCCTCCATCAGGGGGCTGTCCTGGTTCGGACGGGCGAGGACCTCGAGACGCCCGCCTGCCCAGACGAGCCATCCCCATCCCGAGCCGAACTGTGCCGCGGCGGCGCCGGTCAGGCTTTCCTTGAAGGACTCGAAGGAGCCGAACTCCTTCGCCAGCGCCGCGGCCAGGCCTCCCGACGGAGCCCCGCCCGCGCCGGGAGCCATGATCCTCCAGAAGAGACCGTGGTTGGCGTGGCCGCCTCCGTGGTTTCGCACGGCGGTGCGGATGGACTCGGGGACGGCGGCGATCTCCCGGAGGAGGTCCTCCACCGGTTTGCTCTGCAGGTCCGGGTGGCCTTCCAGGGCCTTGTTCAAGTTCGCCACGTAGGCCGCATGGTGCTTGCCGTGGTGGATCTGCATCGTGCGGGCGTCGATGTGGGGCTCGAGGGCTTCGGGGGCGTACGGGAGCGCGGGAAGTTCGTGCATGGATTCCTCTCCTGGGATCGAAGGGCGCCCCGCCTCGCTCCGTCGGGTGGGCGTGGGGTACCGGGGCGCATCCCCGGTCCAACGGGTCCGCGGGTCTTCTTATTCCTCCCGGCCTCCTGTAAGATG
Source organism: Acidobacteriota bacterium (assembly GCA_040758175.1). GTDB lineage: Bacteria > Acidobacteriota > UBA4820 > UBA4820 > DSQY01 > JBFLVU01. The sequence continues at coordinate 5,697 of JBFLVU010000147.1, forward strand.
AGCCGCTCGGGGAGCGGACGGACGTGGAAGCCTTTCTGGCCCGGTACGGGCTCTTGGCGGTCTTCGTGGGGATGTGGGTCGAAGGCGAGACGGTCCTGCTCGTCTCGGGCTTTCTGGCCCACCAGCGCCTTTTCTCCCTGTGGGCGCTCCTCCCCGTGGCGTTTCTTGGCGCCTTCTCGGTGGACAACGCCTTCTACGCCGCCGGGCGGTACCTGTCCTCGAACTCCCGCGTCCGCTGGTTCCTCGAAAGGCCCGCCCTCCGGAGCCTCCACGAGCACGGAGAGAGCTGGGGCGCCTTCCTGCTGGTCCGCTTCCTCTACGGAACACGGGCCCCCTTCATGGTCTACCTGGGGAGCCGGCCCCTCCCCTACGCCCGCTTCGTTCTGAGGGAAATCCCGGCCCTGGTCCTGTGGAGCACCCTCTGGATCTTTTTCGGCCACGCCCTCGGCCGGGTGCTGGTGCTTGCGCTGGGGGAGCTCCGCTCTTCCCACCGGGCGGCGGTGGTGGCGATCCTGGCCGCGGCAGGTTTGCTCGTGTTCCTTGCCCTCGCCGCGCGCAACCGGATTCAAACCCGCTGCGCCGCGGCCGCCGAAGCACCGTGAATCCCGCCGCGCTCCTGGGCCTGGCCGTGGCCCTCGCCATGGACGCCTTTGCGGTGGCGGTGGCCACGGGGCTCTTCCTCCGGACCGTGTCCGGACGCCAGACCTTCCGACTGGCCTTCCACTTCGGTCTCTTCCAGGCCCTCATGCCCGTCCTGGGCTGGGTGGCGGGACGGACCGTGGCCGACCTCCTGGCACGCTGGGACCACTGGGTGGCCTTCGGGCTGCTCCTGGCCATCGGGGGGCGGATGATTTGGGAGAGCGGGAGGGGCGGCGACAGGGAGGGAAGGGGAGACCCCACGCGGGGGATCTCTCTGGTCGTTCTTTCCCTGGCGACCAGCATGGATGCGCTGGCCGTGGGGCTGAGCCTCTCCCTGCTCGATGTGCGGATCCTGTGGCCCGCCGCGGTCATCGGCGGGGTGTGCGCCGCCTTCACCTGCGCGGGCCTCCACCTGGGACGCCTCGCCGGCGGCGCGGCCCGGCTGGGCCGTTGGGCGGAGCGGGCGGGAGGAATCGTGCTCCTCGCCATCGGCGTCCACATCCTGTGGGACCACGGGGCCTTCTGAATCGGCCCCGCCCGGGGGCTACTCCTCCTTCCAGTCCGGAACGCGGCCGGGTGTCCAGGGCGCCCCCAAGCCCTCCATGCGGGTCTCGAAGGCGGAGACGTCGGCCGCGAGCCTCCTGAGGTCCGACAGGAAAGGCGCAAAGGCCGCGGAGGCCGCCCGCACCGCCTCCTCGTGCGTGCCGGTGGGCCGCGAGGTGGTGCCGAAGTGGCCGCCCACAACTTGCTGGACCCTCTCCAGGATGGAGGGCGGGTCGGGCTCGTTCCGCCGCCGGACGGTTTCGTCCCCCCGGAGCCGGACGGCGAGGGCCTGGAGGCGGCCTTCCAGCCGCCGGACCTCGTGGGCCGCCTCGGGCGGAGCGGAGGGGGCCTCGTCCACGGCCTTCGTCAGGTGGGCCAGCCGGTCCTGCAATTCGGCGAGGAAGGCGTCCGACCCGAGGACCGCCCGCTGGAGGCGCTGGGTCTTCCGACCGAAGGCGAGGGTCGC
>JBFLVU010000148.1:0-7267 GCA_040758175.1 Acidobacteriota bacterium
CGAGGTGCCGGGGCGCTTCGGCGGGGACGCCCTTTTCCCTCCCGTTCCCGAGGATTTCCGGGAGGTCCGCCGCGAGGAGCATCCCGGATCCTTCCCCTGCGCCGTCGTCGTCCTCGAGCGCCCCGCCCCGCGGACGTAGGCCCCGTGGCCCGGCCCGTTTCGGCCGCATTGCCCGATTCTTCCTTCTGGCGTGCGAGGGCGCCCGCCCCACGGGTTCCGTGTTCGCGTTTTTCGTCTCCCGTCTCTCGTCTCCCGTTTCATCAAATCCCAAATGCCTCTTTCGTCTTTTCTCTTCCCCTTCTTGCCTCGCGTCTCCGAAGGCCCCATCTTTAGTCCGCGGCACCCACCGAGGGGAGGGGTGAACCATGGGGAAGGGGCTGATCGTCACGTTTCTTTGCTTCGCGTCGGTTGCGGCGGGGGCCCAGGCCATCGTGGCCGACCACACCTGCGCGGACCTCTCGGCGGTGCCCGCGGAGGCCCTGAGCCAGGCCCGCCAGAGCCTGCGCATCGGGTACGGCCACACCTCCCACGGGAGCCAGCTGGTGACGGGCATGGAGGCCCTGAGGGCCTCGGGGGACCCGCGGTGGGACTACGAGTCCACGGGCTGGGGGCTGGAGCCCGGCGTGTTCCTCAACGACTCCTGGGGCAACGCGGGGGGCGCCGAGGACCTGGGCCACAACGGCGACCTGACCTGGCGCGACGCCACCGAGGCCATGCTGGCCCTTCCGGGCGACGACCGAAACGTGGTGGTCTGGTCGTGGTGCGGAGGAGTGAGCGACAACACGGCGGAGGGCATTCAGGCCTACCTGGACGCCATGGACGCGCTGGAGACGGCCCACCCCGCCGTGCGCTTCGTGTACATGACGGGGCACCTCGACGGCACGGGCTCGGCGGGCAACCTCCACGCGCGGAACGAGCAGATCCGCGCCTGGTGCCAGACCCACGGCAAGGCCCTCTTCGACTTCGCCGACATCGAAAGCTACGACCCCGACGGGGCGACGGACTACCTCGCCCTCTACGGCACCGATGGGTGCGAGTACGATTCCGACGGCGACGGGAACCCCTGGGGAGACGCCAACTGGGCCCAGGAGTGGACGGCGGCCAACCCGGGTTCGGACCTGGCCCAGGTCTGCGCCGGTTGCGGCGACTGCGCCCACTCGGAGCGCCTGAACTGCGTGCGCAAGGGAGCGGCCTTCTGGTGGCTCATGGCGCGCCTGGCGGGGTGGGAGCCCGCGCCCGGCGCGCCTCGCATCACTCTCCAGCCCGCCGACGCCCGCGTCGCCCCCGGCGAAACGGCCTCCCTGTTCGTGGCCGCCTCGGGGCAGGCGACCCTCGAGTACCAGTGGTACGAAGGGGCTTCGGGGGATACGGGATCTCCGGCGGACAACGGCCAATCCCCCGCCTTCACGACCCCGCCGCTTTCCGCCGACGCCTCCTTCTGGGTGCGCGTCACCAACGGACTGGGCCACGCCGACAGCCGAACGGCCGTCGTGACGGTGACGGAGGCCGAGCCGCCCCGGGTGGACTCCCTCGCGAAGAAGTCCGGCCCCTTCCGCATCGTCGTGCGGGGAGGGGGCTTCCAGCAGGGGGTGCGGGTTTTCCTCGGCGGCGCGGAATGGAGCGGGGTCCTCTACAAGGGCGAGGACCGCCTCGTCCTGCGTGGCGCGGGGCTCAAGGACCAGGTCCCCCGCGGAACGCCCGTCCTGTTCCGGTTCCTCAACCCCGACGGCGGAGAGACCTCCCTCGTCTGGACCCGGGGCGGCTAGCGCGGGCCTCGCGGCCCAGGATTCAATTTTCTGGCGGGCGAGGGCGCCCGCCCCACGGATTTCGCGTTCGCGTTTTTCGTCTCTCGTCTCTCGTCTCCCGCCTCTCGTCTCCCTGTCTCGCCCGCGCCCTCCCCGGCTGTTCAACATTCTCCACTTTCCCGACCCGGAAACTTTTTCGAAGGCCCTGCGTTTCATCCACCAGCACTCAGGCGTACTGGCCGGTGGGGTCCCCGTGGAGGCCCGCCGGGGGGCCCTCCGGATCTCGTACCCGAGGAGGATGCCATGAAGAAGAGAACCCTCACCGTCGCGGCAGGTCTGGCGCTCCTCGCGTTGGTCCTCGTTCCCGTCGGCGCCCGCTATCCCCAGGCGGATAGCGATCGGAACCTGCCCCGCATCGACCTTCCCCTCCGGCCCATCGTCTTGCCGGCGGCCTCCATCGCCGCCCAGGCCGAGAAGGCCGCGGACCTCAAGATGATGTCCGCCGCCATCCAGGCCAGCGGCCTCGAGGAGGCCCTCAACACCCGCGGTCCCCTCACCCTCTTCGCCCCGAGCGACGCGGCCTTCGCCAAGCTCCCCAAGGAGCAGGTGGACGCCCTCTTCGCCGACTCCGACAAGCTCCGCGCCTTCGTTCTGAACCACGTGGTCTCCGGCGCCGTGAATTCGCGCACCCTGGCCCTCCTCGACGAGGTGAGGGACGTGCGTGGCTCCGAGCACGCCGTGGCCGTCACGGGACGAGCCCTGAGGGTGGACGGCGCCCGGCTCATCCGGGCCGACGTCAAGGCCGCCAACGGGACCCTGCACGTGATTGACCAGGTCTTCGTCCCCGCCGTTTGAGACATGCGTCACAAAACCTTGCATTCCTCGAAAGGGGAGCCCCGCGGGCCGGGCTCCCCTTTTCGCGTCCCCCCCGAAGGTCCGAATCGGCGCGGCGCTTGAGCCGCGGGGCCTCCGGAACCGACTCCGGGCGGCCCAAAAGGTCACGGAATTCCCTCCCTCCCCGCCTCCGAACCCCTTGAAGGCCCCCCAAAGCGGGCCGACATTCATTCCGGGAAGGGGATCGCCATGGGATGGAACCGGAAGGCGAGGCACCCGGTCTGGATGCTGGCGCTCCTCTGGGCGTGCCCGTTTCCCGCCGCCACCTACCTCGTGGGTCCAGGGCGCCCCTACGCGAACCTCCAGGCGGTGGCGGACCTTCTGAATCCCGGCGACGTGGTGGAGGTGGACGGGAACGCCACCTACCTGGGAGGCGTGGTCTTCGAGAGGCCCGGCGCACCCGAGGCGAGGATCGTGATCCGGGGGATCCGCGTGGCCGGCAACCGGCCCATCCTGTCGGGAAGCACGAACACGGTCACCTTCGCGACGCCCGATCCCGACACCCCCGAGGCGGGGGCGAACCACTACGTCTTCGAGGGCTTCGAGGTGACGGGGGGCTCCTTCCGGGGCCTCTACCACCAGGCCCACGACCTCACGGTGCGGGACGTGCGCGTCCACCACTGCCCCGCCCACGGAATCCTGGGCGCCGACCAGGGGTCGGGGTCCCTGACCCTCGAGCACGTGGAGGTGGACCACTGCGGCAACGGAACGAGCCAGCACCAGATCTACGTGGCCACCGACGAGGTCCACCGCCCGGGAAGCGTCTTCCGCATGGTCCACTGCTACGTCCACGACGGGACCGGCGGCAACAACGTGAAGAGCCGGGCCGAGCGGAACGAGATCGTCTCCAACTGGATCGAGGGGGCCTACTACCACGAGCTGGAGCTCATCGGCCCCGACCCCGGTGGGGCGCCCGACGGCTGGAGCGAGGGCCTGGTCCGGGAGGATTCGGACGTCGTCGGGAACGTGCTGTGGAAGCGGAACACCTTCTTCGTCGCGCGTTTCGGCGGGGACGGAACGGGCCAGAGCAACGGGCGCTACCGCTTCGTCCACAACACGGTGGTGGCGGGCACCAGCGCGGTTTTCCGCATCTTCGACGGGATCCAGAGCGTGGAGGTGCACGACAACGTCTTCTGCCGCGCGGACGGTGGCACGGTGAACCTGATCCGCACGGCCGAGGCCGAGTGGACCGACGGGGAACAGATCGCCGGCCGCAACAACTGGGTGCGGACGGGCTCCTCGAACGTCCCGGCCCAGTGGACCGGCACGCTCTACGGGACGGACCCCGGTCTGGCGGACCTCGGCGCCTCGGACCCCCGCCCCTCCGCCGGGAGCTCCCTGCGGAACGCCGCCGCCAAGGACCTCTCCGGACCGCCCGGATTCCTCTTTCCCGACCCCGAGTACCCGGCCCTCTTCCATCCGCCCCTGCACACCGTTTCCGCGCCCGGGCAGGAGGCCCCCCGGCCCTTCGACTGCGCCCCGGACGTCGGGGCCTACGAATGGCCTCCCGCCGCCGCCGTGGTGGCCCGCCTGAGGCTGGCCCAGGGTGGGGCCCTATCCTGGGACCGGGCGCCGGGCGTCTCCGCCTACGACGTGGTGAAGGGCGACCTGGCCCTTCTCGCCTCCTCGGGCGGGGACTTGGCGTCGAGCCTTCTGGCCTGCCTGGAGAACGAATCCCCCGACGCGGCGGCGACCGACGGCGAGATGCCGGAGGCGGGAGGGGGGTTCTACTACCTCGTGCGAGGGGCGCCGGGCGGTACCTACGACTCGGGCTGTCCGGGCCAGGCCGCGCCGAGGGACGCGGGGGTGGCCGCCTCCCCGGCCGCCTGCCCCTGATCGTACTCCTCAGCGAGTGAGCTTCCGGTAGGTGATGCGGTGGGGCCGCTCGGCGGCGGCGCCGAGGCGCTTCTTCCGGTCCTCCTCGTAGTCGCGGTAGTTCCCTTCCACGAAGACGGCCCGGCTCTCGCCCTCGAAGGCGAGGATGTGGGTGGCCACCCGGTCCAGGAACCACCGGTCGTGGCTCACCACGACGGCGCACCCGGCGAAGCGCTCCACGGCCTCTTCCAGGGCCCGCAGCGTGTTCACGTCGAGGTCGTTGGTGGGCTCGTCGAGGAGGAGGAGGTTGGCGCCGGAGCGGAGCATGCGGGCCAAGTGGAGGCGGTTGCGCTCGCCTCCCGAGAGGACGCCCACGGGCTTCTGCTGGTCGGCCCCCGTGAAGTTGAAGCGCCCGCAGTAGGCCCGGGCGTTCATCTGGACCTTGCCCAGCTGGACGGTGTCGTAGCCGTCGGCGATGGCCTCCACCACGGTCTGGTCGTCCTTCAGGCTCGAGCGCGACTGGTCCACGTGCGCGAGCTTCACCGTATCGCCCACCCGGACCGTCCCCGAATCGGCCTCCTCGGCGCCGGTGATGAGCTTCAGGAGGGTCGTCTTGCCCGCGCCGTTGGGCCCCACCACCCCCACGATTCCCGCCTTGGGGAGGCGGAAGGAGAGGTCTTCCACGAGAAGGCGGTCCCCGTAGCCCTTGGAGACCTTTTCGAATTCCACCACCACGTCGCCCAGGCGCGGTCCCGGGGGAATGTAGATCTCGAGCTCACGCGAGGTCGCCTCGGGTTCGGCGGAGAGGAGCTGTTCGTAGGAGTTCAGGCGGGCGCGCCCCTTGGCGTGGCGCGCCTTGGGCGCCATGCGGACCCACTCCAGCTCGCGCTGGAGGGTCTTCTGCCGGTCGCTCTCCTGCTTTTGCTCCTGCCGCAGGCGCTCCTGCTTCTGTTCGAGCCAGGAAGTGTAGTTGCCCTTCCATGGGATGCCCTGGCCCCGGTCCAGCTCCAGGATCCAGCCCGCCACGTTGTCGAGGAAGTAGCGGTCGTGAGTGACGGCGATGACCGTCCCCTCGTAGTTCTGCAGGTGGCGCTCGAGCCACGCCACGGTCTCCGCGTCGAGGTGGTTCGTGGGCTCGTCCAGCAGGAGGATGTCGGGCTTTTGGAGGAGGAGGCGGCAGAGGGCGACCCGACGCAGTTCGCCGCCCGAGAGGACGCCGATGGACGTGTCGCCGGGGGGGCACCGGAGGGCGTCCATGGCCAGCTCCAGGCGGGCGTCCAGGTCCCAGGCGCCGAGGGCGTCCAGCTTCTCCTGGACCTCCCCCTGCTCGGCGATGAGCTTGTCCATGTCCGCATCCGGGTCGGCGAAGCCTTCGTTGATCTCGTCGTAGCGCTTGAGGAGGGCCACCGTCTCGGCGGCGCCCTCCTTCACCACGTCGAGGACCGTCTTGTCGGGATCGAGCTTCGGCTCCTGGGGGAGGAAGCCCACGCTGTAGCCTGGGGAGCAGTGGACCTCGCCCAGGATCTCCGTGTCCTCACCCGCCATGATGCGCAGAAGGGACGACTTGCCCGAGCCGTTGAGGCCGATGACGCCGATCTTGGCCCCGTAGTAGTAGCCCAGGTAGATGTCCTTCAGGACCTGCTTGGGGCCGTGGAGCTTGCCCACGCCCACCATGGAGTAGATGACCTTTGTCGTCTCGTTGGCCATTCGGAAAAGACCTCCCCGATGGGATTGTAGCAGAGGAGCCCGGGCGAAGGCGCCGAGTGCCGCCCTCCGTGAGATCCCGTCCGGGAGGCTCCGCGAGCCGAAGGAGGGGCCTCGACTTCAGGCCTGTTAGAAAACCCTCACGAAGAGGGCCTTGAGGTAGTCGCCCTCGGGGAAGCCCAGGAGGACGGGGTGGTCGGGCGCCTGGCCCCGGGCCTCGAGGAGCACGGCGCGGCGCCGGGAGCGGGAGGCGGCCTCCGCCACGAGGGTCCGGAAGGCCTCGCGGTCCATGTGGTAGGAGCAGGAGCACGTGACGAGGAGGCCGCCGGGCCGTACGAGGGAGAAGGCGAGTTCGTTGAGCCGGCGGTAGGCCTTCTCGGCCTCGGGCAGGTGCTTTTTGGACTTGGCGAAGGCCGGCGGGTCGCAGACCACGGCGTCGAAGGACCGCCCCCCGCGCCGCAGGGAGGGGAGGACGTCGAAGGCGTCGCCGTTGTGGACCTCGCACTCGGGCAGGCCGTTTCGGCTCAGGTCCTTTTCCACCGCCTCGCAGGCCGAAAGGGACGTCTCCACGAAGGAGGCCGAGGCGGCCCCCGCGCGCAGGGCCGCCATGCCCCAGGCGCCTCGGTAGCAGAAGACATCGAGCACGTCGGCTCCCGGAGGGAGGCGCTGGAGGAAGGCCCGCACGTTCTCGCGCTGGTCGAGGAAGAGGCCGGTCTTCTGGCCGGCGCCGGGGTCGAGTTCGAAGCGCAGGCCCAGGTACTCGGCGGTCACCGCGGGCGCCTCGCCCTCGGGCTCCCACCGCACCTCCCGGCGCAGCCCCTCCAGTTCGCGGGAGGGCGAGTCGTTCTTCCACACAATTTGGCGCGGGTTCAGGAGCGATCGCAGGGCCTCGCCGACGCGGCTGGAAAGGGCCTCCATGCCCGCCGTGAGGACCTGGACCGCCAGGGTGTCCCCGTAGCGGTCTACGATCAGGCCGGGGAGTTCGTCGGCCTCTCCGAAGACGAGGCGCGCGCAGGCCTCCCCGGGATAGATGGCGTCCCGCCGGGCCGCCCCGGCGGCCCGCCACCCATCGAGCCCAGCGTCGGGAAGGGCGTTAGCCCCCCCGGCGA
>JBFLVU010000149.1:0-7104 GCA_040758175.1 Acidobacteriota bacterium
GAAACGAAGGCCGAAAGGTAGTACCACAGAACCGTGCTGAAGACCCCCGCGCCGGCGGTAAGAAGAAAGTTCAGCCGGTAGGACAAGGCCAGCCGCAGGTCCCGGATCAGGACCGCCGAGGCCACCTTCAGGAGGCGCACGGGGATCCCTCCATGAGGCCCCGGAGGGCCGCCTCATCGGGGGCTTCGCCCTGCCAGACCAACCGCCCCCCCCGAAGGACCAGGCATCGGCCGCCCATGGCGCGCGCCTCGTCCAATCCGTGGGTGGAGAGAAGGACCGCCCTGTCCCGCAAGGGACCCTGGGAGAGCCACTCCCGGAACCGGGCCGCCGAAGGGGGGTCGAGGCTCCTTGTCGGCTCGTCCATCACGAGGACCTCGGGCCGGTGCAGGAGGGCCCGGGCAATGGCTGTCCGCTGTCTGAGTCCGGTGGAGAGGTCCGCGAAGGGCCGCCCGAGCCACGGTCCCAGCTCCAGCTCCTCGGCCCATTCGGAGGCGCGGGCCCGCGCCTCCAGGCGGTCCAACCCCCACAGGCCCCCGAAAAACTCCAGGTTCTGCAGGACCGTCAGCCTCCAGTAGAAGGACCTCTCGTCGGGATGGACGTATCCCACCCGCAGGCGCCCCTCCCGGTCCGCGGGACGGCCGAACAGCCGAATCTCGCCCCCCCCGGGTTCAAGGAAGCCAAGAATGACCTTGAGGAGGGTGGTCTTTCCCGCCCCGTTGGCGCCCATGAGGCAGACCCTCTCGCCGTACCCTACGGAGAAGGACACCCCGTCCAGGACTTCGAGGGTCCGGGCGGGGCCTCGCGCCAGCCACGCCAGCGGCCCCGGAAGGGCGGGGTAGGCGAAGCGCAGGTCCGAAACCTCCAGGGCGCGGTTCACCGGACGGCCTCCTCCATGCGGGCGGCGGCGGCGAAGACCTGGGCCCGCTCGTTGGAGGGATCCAGGGCCAGGACCTTTTCCGCCTCCGCAAGGGCCTCGACCTTCTCGCCCCGGGCGAGGTAGAACGACGCCAGGGTCAGGTGGGCGGCCGGGTCCTTCGGGTCCAGCTCGGCCGCCCTCAAGGCCTCCTCGAGGGCCTCCGGTTCGCGCCCGAGCCCCCAGAGGGCGCCCGCCAGGTTGAGGCGCGCCCGTCCGTAGGCGGGCGTTCGGCCGAGGGCTTCCTCGAAGAGCCCGCGGGCCTCTTCGAGGCGGCGATCCTCCAGGCAGAGGACGCCCAGGTTGTTGAGCACCTCCGGTCGTCCCGGCAACACCTCAAGGGCCTTGCGGTAGCAGGCTTCGGCCTCCCCGCGGCGGCCCTGGGCGTAGGCCGCCAGCCCCTTGCGGAACCATGTCTCGGAGGAGGCCGCCGAGGCGTGCGCCTCGGGGAAGGTCCGTGGCGGCGCCGGGACCTGGGGTCCGGGCGATGGGCCGGAGGGCGCCACCCGCGGACCGGGCACGCTCGCCGGCGCGCCCGGGGCGGACTCCGGTCCCGACCCCCGCTCCTCCGTCTCCGCCCCTTCGCCCCTCTCCGAAGTCGGAGCCCCGCAGGGCCACGCCACGGCAGTCACGAAGGGATGCAGGGCCAGGGTTTCGGGGGGCAACCGCTCCAGAACCGCCCGAAGGTCCCCTTTGGACGAGGACAGACCCGCGCAGACCCGGTAGCAGGTCTGTCCCTTGTAGGGCACCTCCTGGACGAAGACGGGGGCGACGGTGGAGAGTTTGGAGAACTCGCCCCGCAGGTTCTCCCGGTGGCACAGGAGCACGACGCTCACCGTGTAGAGGGGCTTCCCCGCCTGAGGGCGCAGCATGGAGCAGAAGGCCGACACCGCCCCGTCCACGTCACCACGGACCAGAGCCTCCCGCCCCGCCACATACACGGAGGGATCGTAGGGCGGACCCGAGGCCCCGGCGGCGGGCGTCGGGAGCGCGGCCAGGAGGACGGCCAGGGCCGGCCACCCGACCCTCCGGAGCATCCACTCGGCAACCTTCGGCGCCATCTTCACCCGACCCTTCTCCCCAGAGGGTACCCACCCGGCGGCCTCACCGCAAGCGCGTCCCTTCTCGAGAATGCCCCCATGGCAGCGCGGGCCGCTTCGGCCGCTTCCGGGGTTCGCGGGGAGCAGGCGCTGTCTCCTGGACGGGGAGGGCCATGGGGCTCCACCCGTGATTCGCAAGCCGAGCCAGGCGAATCACCGCATCGCCCGCCGGGGCCCCATCCCACCCCAGGGGCTCCCCTCCAGGCTTGCCCGCCAGGGTATCCCAGCGGTATAGTGTGTCTTGTGTCCCGCCCCTCCGCTTCGGCCCGCACGTGACGCCGCGCACACCCGTGGCGGGAATGGAGGGGGAGGATCCCGTCGTTACATGAATCCGCGCGCCGAAGTGGCGCGCCCCAATTCGAGGAGGTTCCGATGCGCAAATCTCTGCTTGTGTCCCTGGCCGCCGCCGCGTTCGCCACGCTTGCCTTCGCCGGAGGCCCGGGTTGCGACCATTCCAAGAAGGCCGAGATGTCCAAGAGCGGCTGTTCGGCCCACATGACCGCCGTCTCCGACGGCTTCACCCTCATGCAGAAGGACGTGGCCGCCCTCAAGACCGGCGTTCCGGAGGCCGAGAAGGCCGCGTTCCTCAAGACCCATTCCGAGAACCTGGACAAGCTCCTTAAAGCCAAGGGCGAGTGCGAATCCACCTGCGGCGCCCACCGGGCCTCCATGGCCGCCTCCTGCCCCCACATGGATCCCATGGCCGCCGGCTTCAAGGCCCTCTCCCAGGACCTCGACGCCCTCAAGAAGGGCCTCGATCCCGCCTCCGAAAAGGCCTTCCTCGAAGCCCACGCCAAGAACCTCCAGAAGGTCATCGACCTGCGCGACGACTGCATGAAGACCTGTCACGCCAAGACCGCCAAGGCCGACAAGACCTGAGCCGGAAAGACGAACGACGAGAAGAAGGGAGCCCCGAGGGGCTCCCTTCTTTCTTGGGCGGCCCACCGGCCACGGCCCCGCCTCCCGGCCGTGGGAGCCGGGAACACCCATCGCCGGCCCCTGCCCTTCCCGCCTACTCGTTTCGAGACCTGCCCAGTTCCACGTCCCCCCCGTTAAGACCCTCCGCTCCGTGCCCCGTCTTGCCCGAGCACACGCCTCCGGGTAGAGTGGCAGTCCGTACGCATGGCGGACGCGGGGAGGGAGCATGGCGGGACAACCGGCGGGGGCGGGGCTGACGTGGCGATTTCCGGCGGCCTTCTGGACGGGCAACGTGGTGGAGCTCTTCGAGCGGGCGGCCTACTACGGCACCTTCATCGCGCTGGCGCTCTATCTCACGGACGTGGTGGGGTTCACGGACGTGCAGGCGGGGTGGATCGGCGCCATCTTCTCCTCCTCCATCTACCTCCTGCCGTTCGTCACGGGGGCGGCCTCGGACCGTCTGGGGTTCCGGCTTTCCCTCATGCTGGCCTTCGCGCTCCTGGCCGCAGGCTACGCGGGTCTGGGCCTCTTCCCCACCAAGGCCGCCGTTCCTTTGGCGCTCGCTCTGGTGGCCGTGGGGGGCGCTTTCGTCAAGCCCGTGATCACCGGAACGGTAGCCCGCTCCTCCAACGCCGCCAGCCGCGCCCGGGCCTTCAGCCTTTTCTACATGATGGTCAACATCGGCTCCTTCACGGGCAAGACCGTGGCCAAGCCCGTGCGGACGGCCCTCGGGCTGGAGTACGTGCCCCTCTACTCGGCGGGCGCGGCCCTCGTGGCCTTGCTCGTGGTGGCCGTCCTCTTCTGGCCCAAGGAGGGCGGTGAGGAGCAGCCCCGCTCCACCCGGGACTCCCTCGCGGGCCTCGTTACGGTCCTGAAGAACGGGCGCTTTCTCTCCCTCCTGCTCATCACCGCCGGATTCTGGGCCATCCAGGGCCAGCTCTACGCCTCCATGCCCAAGTACGTCCTGAGGCTGGTCGGACCGGGGGCGAGCCCCGAGTGGTACGCCAACGTGAACCCCTTCGTGGTGGTCCTGTGCGTCGTGCCCGTGACGCACCTCGTGCGCAGGCTGAGCCCCGTCACCTCCATCGGCATCGCCCTCGCCATGATCCCCGTGTCGGCCCTCATCATGTCCCTCTCGGGCGGCATGACCGGGCAGATCACGGTCCTTGGCGCGGCCCTCCATCCCGTCACGGTTCTGATGGTTCTGGGCATCGCCCTCCAGGGCTTCGCCGAGTGTTTCCTGAGCCCGCGTTACCTGGAGTTCGCCTCCAAGCAGGCGCCCCCCGGCCAGGAGGGGCTCTACATGGGCTACTCCCACCTGCACACGTTTTTCGCGTGGCTCGCCGGCTTCATCCTCTCGGGCTACCTGCTCGACGCCTTCTGCCCCGACCCCAAAAAGCTCGCCGCCCAGGGGATCACGGGGGAAGCCTTCACGGCGGCCTACGCGCACGCCCACTACATCTGGTACGTCTTCGCGGGCATCGGAGCCGCCGCCTTTGTGGCCCTCGTCCTGTTCGCCTGGGTGACACGCAGGGCCGACGCCGACGGCCGGACGCGAGCGTAGACGGCAGGGCGTCCGGACAGGTTCCGGACATCCCGCGCGAGCACCGAAGTCTCAACGCCCCCGCTTCAGCGGGCGCCGGCCTCGGGCCTACTCCCCCGCTCCCAGCGTGAGTTCCAGAGGGAGAACGAGCCCCTCGCGCTCGGCGTCCTTCAGGACCACGCGGGCGAGCCAGGATCCTCCGTCAGGCAGGGCCGCTGGGATCGAGGCGGCCTCCAGGGACACCTGGGCCGGGTGGTCCGGATAGAGCGCGACGGACCGGCTCTTGCCCTGCTTCACGGCCAGGGCCACCGGTTCGGCGTAGTGGTGGATCTCCTGGACGCGGAGCTTCCAAGAGGGGTCATCGTCGTCTGGATCGGCGGTGGCGGCCCACACCTTCAGCGTGTACTTGGCGTCGGGCTTCCCCCCCGAAGGCGGTGTGAAGTCCACCTCCAGGTGCCGGTAGCCCATTCCCTCCGAAACCAGCGCGCTCCCGTCGGCGTCGAGGATCTGCACGGGGATGTCGGTGAAGGCGCCGAAGTCCTCGGGCGACAGGGTAAGCCGGAAGCTCACGCGGGCCTCTCCGGGGGCCACGGAGAAGGTCCTCTTCCATGGCTCGCCCCCCGGGCGGACGGTCTTTTCCGTAATGGACCCCAGGATCTCGCCTGAACCCGTTCCCTTCAGCGCGTCGGGGAGGCCTGACAGGATCTCCAGCTCCGCCCGGGGCGTTTGGCCCTGGGAGAGTTTCGCGGACAGCTCGCCCGCCGCGGGCCGGCCCAGGAAAAAGGCGCGCGCCTCCACTTCGACGGAGGCCGGGGCCTTGTTGAGGTAGCTGGCGTAGAGGTCCACTTCCCAGACTCCGGGCGTGAGGAACTCGCCTTCGAGCGTGAAGGAGCCCTTTCTCCGTTCGGGGCGAAGGACGGCCACCTCGCGCTGGCGCCCCTCGGGATCGTGGAGGTAGCACGACACCGCCGCTTGCTGGCCGGCGGGGGCCTCCAGGTCCACCCGCACGGCCCCGGCCTCGGGCGGGACGCGCAGGAAAAGGCGCTCCACGCGGGCGGGCTTGATGCCGTCCACGGTCCGGGAAAGCAGCGCCCCGGCGGAGAGGTCCTCGGGAACCACCACCGAGACGGGCACCGCCCAGTCGGGCCCGAGGTCGCGCCCTGCCCCCTTGAGGTAGCCGAGGATCCGGGCCTGGTAGAGGCCCGGCTTCCTCATCGCCGCCCCGTCGAAGGTGAAGGGAACCGCGGCGCCCTGTTCGGCCTTCAGGAAGGCGGACCCTTTCTCCAGACGCAGCCAAGGGGCCGTGCTCTCCAGGTCGAAGGCCTGGAAGAAGCGCGCCCTCCCGTCGGCGGAGAGGGCCTCGGGAAAGACCGCCTTCACGGTCACCGTTTGGTTCTTTCCGTCCTTCGGATGGTAGGCGCCGCGCCAGTGGACGGCGGGGCCCTTGAGGCCGGCCATCTCCGGCGATTCGGCCTCGGCGCGGTAGGAGAGGACGGCGTCCCCGCCCCTCCGGGCCAGGCTCTCCAGAATCGCGTGGGCCCGCGGGACGTCCACGAGGCCCCAGCCGTAGTCCAGGGGCCCGTAGCCCGCCATGGGCCGGGCGCCGCGCTTGAGGGCCGCGGCCACGTGGTCCCGCCTCACCTCGAGGCCTTCGGCCCGGGCGGCGGAGAGCAGAAGCGCCAGGGCGCCCGCCGCCTGCGGGGCCGCCATGCTCGTTCCCCGAAACACGCTCCGGCCGTCCTCGTAGTTGGGCACCGTGGAGGCCGAGAAGCCGGGGCACGCCACGTCGGGCTTGGCCGCTTCGGCGCCGCGGCTGGAGAAGGAGAACATCTCGTCCTGGGCGAGGGAGGCACCGTAGAGGTCCTTGGCCGAATCCCGGTTGAGGACGGCGGCCACCGACAAGGCATTCGCCATGCAGGCGGGAAGGCCCACGGTGGAGAGTCCGGGTCCCTCGTTGCCGGCGGACACCGTCGCCAGGACGCCGGGGTTCTCGTCGAGGAGTTCGTCGAGGAGCCGCTCGGCCACCGCCGAGCCCTCGTTTTCGGAGCCCACGCCGTAGGACATTTGGATGACCAGGGGCATGCCCAGCTCCTCGGCCTTCTTCACGGCGTAGCGCCACGCCGCCACCATGGAACCGGGGGTGGTGGCCCCGCCCGAAAGCGTGTTGTCGCCGATCTTCAGGGCCAGGACCTGGGCGCCGGGGGCCACCCCGTCGAAGCCCGTTTGGCCGTCGATGCCGAAGCCGGCGCAAATGCCCGCCACGTGGGTGCCGTGGGACCCGTCGGCCATGTAGAGGGCCACCTTCTTCTCGGAGGGCCAGAGGTTCAGCGCGAATCCCATGACCTTGGCCTGGGCGTGGGCGTCGCGGCCCCTGAGCTCGAAGGCCTCCCGCGCCACGGCGAAGTCCCGGACGGGCTTTTCGTCGGCCAGGCTCCCGTCGGCGTTGGTGTCCACCACGGCCAGCCAAGTCGCGTCCGCCGCCTTGGATTCGGGAAAGGCCACCATGCCGTAGACGTCGTCCTTGAAGCCGTTTCCGTTCAGGTCCCCATCCCTCGCGTCGCTGTTTTTCAGGTCCTCTTCCTTGAAGTAGGCCACGTACAGGTCTTTCTCCGATGGGGGCTTGAGGCCAA
>JBFLVU010000150.1:0-7096 GCA_040758175.1 Acidobacteriota bacterium
CTCAAAGCAAGTTGAGCGTACGCTTGCAAGGAACAGGGCGTCAAGGTGGTGGCTGTGGCCGAAGCTCGCATGGGCCGAGGGGCCGGCTCTTGCGAGCAAGAGCCGCTACGGCGGGGGGAGGCCTTTGAAGGCGGGAGGGCACCGAGGCCCGCCCCTAGGGCGCGGGGTGCTGTCGGACTTCGATGGAGATGTGGGCGAGGCCGAGGTCCGCGGGGAGGCGGTCTCGGTATTGGTCGGGGGTGGCGGGCCGGCGGGCGACGATGGAGAGAATGAGGGCGTAGAGGCCCGGGCCGATGGACCACAGGTGCAGGTCGGCGACGCGGGCGTCGCCGTCGGATTCGATGCCCCGCCGGATGGCCCCGGCCAGGTCTTCCGGGCCCTGGCGGTCGAGGAGGACGCGCCCGGCCGAGCGCAGGAGGCCGAGGGACCACCGGGCCACGAGGGCGGCTCCCACGAGGCCCATGGCGGGGTCGGCCCAGGCGAGGGCGAGGTACTTGGCGGCGAAGAGGGCCACGATGGCGAGGACGGAAGTGAGGGCATCGGCGAGCACGTGGAGGTAGGCGGAGCGGAGGTTGTGGTCGTGCCCGTGGCCTTCTGCGTGGGCGTGGTGGTGAACGTCTTCTCCCGCCCCGGCCGGCTCGCGGGCGTGACCGGCCTCCTCCGGGCCCCGGCGGCCCAGGATGTAGGCGCACAGGCCGTTCACGATCAGGCCGAGGGCCGCCACGAGGATGGCCTGGTCGAAGCGGATGTCCACGGGGTGGATGAGGCGTCCCACGCTCCCCCAGACCATCAGGACGGCGACGGTGGCGAGGAGGACGGCCCCGCTGTATCCCCCGAGGGCGTTGACCTTGCCCGTCCCGAAGGAGTACCGCGCGTCGGAGGCGTGGCGGCGGGCGTAGGCGTAGGCGAAGGCGCTGACGGAGAGAGCCACGGCGTGGGAGGCCATGTGGAGGCCGTCGGCCAAGAGGGCCATGGAGCCGAAGGCCCATCCGGCGGCGATCTCGGCCGCCATCATCAGGAGGGTGAGGACGACCACGATTCGCGTGCGCGCTTCGCCGGGGCTGATCCGATCCTGTCCGAAGGTATGGCCGTGGGAGCCGGGCATGAGGGCTTCGGGGCACATGGCGAAACCTCCCCCGCGCGGACGCGGCGTGAGCCGTCACCATACCGGCCCACCGCGCCGGACGCAAGGGGAAGGGATAGAAAGGGCAATTGGGATTTGGGATTTGGGAACAGAGGCGAAAACGAGAGGCGTGGGGCGGGCGCCCTCGCCCGCCGGTCTCCCGACCGGAGCAAAACGTGAGATGTGAGACGCGAGACGAGAGGTGCGGGCCTGCGTAGCGGCCGATGCTCGCACAGACGTGAGGCGTGAGACGAGAGACGATGGAGTGGGCCCATGTAGCGGCCGATGCTCGCATCGGCCGAAATACCGGCTCACACAGGATGGGAGACGGCTCCTCCCAATCCCCTCGTCCCCCAGTCCCCCCGTCCCCCAGTTCCCTCGTCCCCAAATCCCCTCGTCACGAGGAGGACAGACGCGGGCCTTCGGGGAACGGCGCGAGGGTGTGGGAAGATGGGTCGGGAGGCGGGATGCGTAGGGCCACACTCTTCGCCGGCCTCGCGGCGCTCCTTTTGGCGGGGATCGCCGTGGTGGTAGGCGCGCAAGAAACCGAAGGGAGCCGGGAGGCGGTCCGCGAGCCGGCGGTGCCCAGCGGGGCCGCGAGGGAGCCAATGGAGCCCGGAGGGACCTCGTGGGGCTTGGACCTGGACCTCACGTCTCGCTACCTTTGGCGCGGCCTCGTCTCCTCGCACGGGGCCGTGGCGCAGGGGGACGTCTGGGTCTCCGCCGGCGGCTTCACGGCCTCCTTTTGGGGAAACTGGGACCCAGACCCCTTCGAGGGTTCGGGGCGGTTCAACGAGTTGGACGCAGATCTGGCCTACGAGCGCCCCGCTGGCCCCGTCACCTTGGGGGTCCGGTATGTCCATCTCTCCTACCCCGATCAGCCCGGTGTCCCCTCCACGGGCGAGGCGTCCCTCGAGGCGGAGCTCGACCTGGGAGGAGGCTTCGGCCTGGGCACACACCAGATCTGGGACGTGGAGGCGTGCCCGGGGTCGTACTACGGTGACCTCTTCCTCGCCAAGGGCCTCAAGGTGGGAGGGGGAGAACTCCAGGCGGCCGTCTCCGTCGGATGGGGCTCGCGCTCGTTTCACGAGGCGTACTACGAAGTGGACTATAGGGGCTTCACGGTGGGGAGCGCGACCCTCGCCTGGGAGGCGCCCCTCGGGGAGCGGTGGGTCGTTCGCCCCCACGCCGAGGTCGGCGTCCTGCTCAACCCCGTCCTGCGGAAGGCCACGGGCCGCCGCGCCGTGGCAAGCGCAGGGGTATGCCTGGGATGGACCTTCTGAGCGAGAAAAGACGGGAGGGGCAAGGCGAAAGGCGGAAGCAAAGAAAAGGGCATTTGGGATTTGGGAGTTGGGATTTGGGAACATAGGCGAAAACGAGATGCGTGAGGCGGGCGCCCTCGCCCGCCTGTCTTTACTTCTTCCCAGTCCTCCAGTCCCATAATCCCCTAATCCCCCAGTCCCCGCATCCTCCAGTCCCCTGGTCCCGAAGAGAGGGGATTGGGCTTGCAGGACGCCGCGGGACGGGCGGTCGAAATGTTCGAGGTTTCCACCGGAAGGGGCGGTGGGGTATCCTTGGGCCCATGGAACGGGATGGGGCGCGGCCGGCGGAGGATTCCACACCCCTGTGGGCACGCGCCCTGCTCCCCTTGGGCGCGGCGTTCCTGGGGGCGGCCCGGCTCAAGACGTTTCTCTATGATAGGCGGCTCCTGAGGCGGGCGGTCCTGCCCGCCCCGGCGGTTTCGGTGGGCAACCTGACCTTCGGAGGAACGGGCAAGACGCCCGTGACCCTGGCCCTGACCCGCCTCCTGCGGGAGCGCGGAGAGCACCCGGCGGTCCTCCTACGGGGGTACGGCCGTCGCACGTCGGCCCCCCTGCAGGTCTTCCCGTCGAGCAACCCCGATAAGGTCGGCGAGGAGGCCCTCCTGTACGTTCGGTCCCTGCCGGACCTTCCCGTGGCCGTGGCCGGGCGCCGGGAGGAGGGCGCCGCGCTCCTGGCTTCCGAAGCGCCCACCGTTTTCCTCCTCGACGACGCCTTCCAACACCAGCGCGTGGCCAGAAACCTGGACCTCCTGGTGGTGGACGCCTCCCGGCCGGGCGACCTGAGGACGCCCCCCGCGGGGCGCCTGAGGGAGCCCCTCTCGGCGGCCTCCCGCGCCCGCCTCCTGGTGGTCACGCGCGGGGAGGAGGTCCCCGCCCCTCTCGCCCGAGTTTGGGGCCCGCGCCCCCTGATCCGGGCGCGCTTCCGTTGGTCCGGAGAGCCCGAATCGGCTCCCGCCGGCGTGACCTGGGACGCCCTCGCCGCGTGCAAGTTCGTGGCCTTTGCGGGAATCGGCCATCCGGCGTCCTTCTTCGATCAGGCCCGGGCCCGCGGTCTGGATCTGGCGGCGGCCTTCCCCTTCCCCGACCACGCCGCGCCCACGGCCGGCCGGCGCGCGGCCCTGTTCGAGGCGGTCCGCGCCTCGGGCGCCGGGGCGGTCCTCACGACGGAAAAGGACGCCGTCAAGTGGGCCCCGGCCTGGACCGGCGCCGTGCCCCTCGTCTGGCCAAGGCTCGAGGTGGAGTTCGACGACCCGCAGGGGCGCTTGGCGGCCCTGCTGGAGGAGGCCCTCGCCCGGAGGTCCCCGTGACGCCCGACCGGCCGAGCTCCGCGCCGGAGGTCCGGCGCGTACAGGTGGCCCTCCCCGTCCCGCCCCGGAAAGTCTTCACTTACGGCCTGCCGGAGGGCCTTCCCGAGGCGCCGCCGGGCTCCCGGGTGCGCGTCCCCTTTTCCGGGAGGACCCTCGTGGGCTGGGTCGTGGAGGAGGACGGGGAACCCGTCCCCGGCCCCCTGAAGCCGGTGCAGGAGGTGCTGGACCGGACGCCCCTCCTTCCCAGGGACCTGCTGTCCTTCACCCGGTGGGTGGCCGACTACTACCTCGTCTCCTGGGGGTCGGTCCTGCGGTGCGCCTATCCCTCGGCCCTCGACCCCTCGCCACGGGCGCGCTACCGCCTGGGGCCGGCCCCCGATCCGCCGCCTCCCGCCCTCGCCCCCATTTTCGCCCTGCTGGCCGAAGGCCCTCTCTCGGCGGCCCGCCTGTCGGAGCGCCTCGGCGCCGACGCCCTGCCGGATCTTTGGGGGGCCGTGGGCGAGGGGTGGGTCCTGGAGGAAACTCTCTGGAAGGCTCGCCGCTCCTACGCCCGGAGGGACCGCGTCGCCCTCCTCCTCCCGCCCGAGGAGGCCGCCGTCCGCGCCGAGGACCGAAGCCTGGCCCTGCCCCTGAGGAAGGCCCTCAAGGCCCTCCTCGCCTTCCAGACCCGGGGATTCCCCCTCCTCCACGAGGCCGCCCGGCTGGCCCGCGTGCCCCAGCATGTCTTCTTCGATCTCTCGGAGGCGGGCTGGGCGGAGCTCTTCGACCTGGTGCCGCCGGACCGCGTGGCCGCGCCCTCGCCCCACGTCCTCTCGGACGAGCAGGCCCGAGCCGTGGCGGCGGTCTCCGCGGCCCTCAGGGAGGGCCGCCACGCCACGTTCCTGCTCTTCGGGGTCACGGGATCGGGCAAGACGGAGGTGTTCCTGCGCCTGATGGCCGACGCCCTCTCCCGCGGGGGGACCGCACTTTATCTGGTGCCGGAAATCTCCCTCACTTCCCTCCTGGCCAGGAGGCTCATCGCGCGCTTCGGGAGCGCGGTGGCCGTCCTCCACTCCTCCATGACGGAGGTGGAGCGGGTGCGCCAATGGCGCCGCGTCCGCCGGGGGGAGGCGCGGGTCGTCATCGGCCCCCGGTCGGCCCTCTTCGCGCCCTTGCCGGACCTGCGCCTGATCGTGGTGGACGAGGAGCACGATCCCAGTTACAAACAGCAGGAGTTCCCCCGATACCACGCCCGGGACATGGCCGTGGTGCGGGGGGGGATCCTGGGGGTCCCCGTGGTCCTGGGATCCGCCACACCGTCCGTGGAGAGCTTCTACAACGCCGCCGAGGCCGGGAAATACACCCTGCTGAGGCTTCCGGAGCGGGCGGGCGGCGCCTCCCTGCCCCCCGTAACGGCCGTGGACATGCGGGAGGAGTTCCGGACGAAGGGCGCGCGCGAACCCCTCTCGGACACCCTCCTCGAAGCCATCGGCCAGACGCTGGCCCGCGGGGAGCAGGCCGTGATCCTCCGGAACCGCCTGGGGTTCTCCACCTTCGTCCTGTGCCGGGAATGCGGGAAGACCATCCAGTGCCCGAACTGCTCCGTCTCCCTCACTTTCCACCGGAAGTGGGGCGGCCTGAAGTGCCATTTCTGCGGCCACCGGGCGGAGACGCCCGAGGCCTGCCCCTCCTGCGGGGGAGGGTGCCTGCAGTTCCTCGGGGAAGGCACCGAAAAGGTGGAGGACCTGTTGGCGGAAGCCTTCCCCGGGATCCGGGTCGCGAGGATGGACCGGGAGGAGGTTCGGACGGGCGCCGAGTTCGACCGGCTGTGGACCGATTTCGAGCGGGGCCGGGTGGGCATCCTCGTGGGGACCCAAATGGTGGCCAAGGGCCACGACGTGCCGAACGTGACCCTGGCCGGCGTCCTCTCGGCGGACTTCATCCTTGGGATGCCGGACTTCCGCGCGGCGGAACGGGTCTTCCAGCTCGTGACCCAGGCGGCGGGCCGCGCGGGACGGGGGAACCTGGCCGGAAGGGTCATCCTTCAGTCTTACCACCCCGATCATTACGCCGTGGCCGCGTCCCTGGGCCACGACTTCGAAGCCTTCTACGAGAGGGACATCCGCTACCGGAAGACGGTGGGCTACCCCCCGGTGGAGGCGCTTGCCCGCCTGGAAATCCGCCACAAGGACCTTCCCAAGTTGGACGCCCTGTGCGCCGAGGTATCCGCGGCCTTGCGCGGGGCGGGAGCGAAGGGGATCCGCGTGTTCGGGCCGGTGGAGGCCCCCCGACCGAGACTGGAGGGGAAGCACCGCCGCCACGTCCTCTTGCGGGCCCGCCAGCGCCGCCGCCTCCAGGCTCTCCTCGAGGAGCTCCTCCGCGGCGGCCTTGCGCGGCACATCCCTTCCCACCTCCTCGTCGAAATGGACCCCTACCAGATGATGTGAGGCCCTCCGGGCCGTTGGGCGCGTCCTCGCTCCCTCCCCGGCGCCCCTCCTCTCCTTTCGGCTTTGCCTCTCGACCTTTCGGGGGCCGCGCCCTATATTTTGAAGAAACAAGAGGAGGGCCCAAGCCATGAGGCAAACCTTGCGGTGTACGCTGGGTCTCCTGGGGGCGGCCTGCATGGTGGCGCTGGGATCCTGCACGTCCATGCAGGAGGTCAAGATCGGCGTGGCGGGTCCGCTCAGCGGCGAACAGGCCACGCTGGGGCAAGACGTCCTGAACGGAGTCAACCTGGCGGTGGAGGAGTGGAACGCCAAGGGCGGCATCCGGGGGCGAAGGATCGCGGTCACGCCCGTGGACGACGAGAACGACCCCACCAAGGCCAAGGAGATGGCCTACTACCTGGCTCGGAAGCGGCCCCTCGTGGTCATCGGACACGTGGATTCGGGCTGTTCCCTCCAGGCGGCCAAAACCTACCAGGACAACGGGGTCGTCATGATCTCCCCCACCTCGACGAGTCCCAAGCTGACCGAAAGCGGGCAGGATCACGTTTTCCGGGTGTGCGGCCGGGACGACTTCCAGGGGCGGGCGGCGGCGCTCTGGTTCGTCAAGCAGTACCCGGACCGCTCCGTGGGCGTCGTGAGCGACAACAGCGACTACGGCCGGGGCCTCGCCGACGAGTTCGTGAGGAACTACGAGTTCCTGTCCGCCCGCAAGGTCCTCTTCCGCGTGGAACTCCAGCGGGGCGACCCGAAGCTGGAGCCGGCCCTCTCGCGCTGCCTGGACGAGCGGCCCGACCTCCTCTTCTTCGGCGGGCTGGCCAACCAGGGCGGCGCCCTGCTGAAGGCACTCCGGGAACGCGGCTCGTCGGCGGTCTTCATGGCCGGGGACGGGTGCTTCGGAAAGCCCTTCCTGGAGGCGGC
>JBFLVU010000151.1:0-7089 GCA_040758175.1 Acidobacteriota bacterium
TGCGTTGCGGGTGGCCCAAACGCCCCTGGAGGGGCTTGGGGGGAGGGCAATCAAACGGCGGGTCCGGGGACCTCCTCGGTGACGGCCGGGTGGGGCCCGTCGGGGTTCGCCTTCAGGTGGAGGGGCTCTCCGGGAAATCGGGCTTCCGCCTCCAGTCCGTCGCCGCGGGTCTTCCACGTCACCACCGTGAGCGAGGAGGCCTTCTGGTTCCACAGGACGGGGTCGACGACCACCCTTCCGGTGGCCTGTCCCTTGAGCGAGACGAATTCCTGGTAGGCCTTTCCCGCCGGTTGGCTGGTGCCCAGGGCCCACTCCGGATCGTTCGTCACGACGGCGTAGCCGCCTGCCACGAGGAGGACGGGAGCGTCGCCCCCGATGTCACTCTCCGACTTCCACTTCCACAGCCCCGCGCCCTTGTAGGCCTCGCGGCGGATCGGGAATTGGGAGGCGATCTTCGTGGTCAGGATGTCCTCCAGGCGCCGCGCGTCGCGAAGCGAAACCAGGAACGCGGCGCGCTTCTTCTCGGAATTCGGGCCGGCGGAGCCGAGGACGAAAGACCATTCGTCGCCGATCGTGGGGAGCACGTCGTTGGAGAAGGACAGGCCCATCCTGCCCTCGGCGGCGCCGATCCCCGCCCGGATCCAGCCCATCTGGTCCGAGGGGAGGGCGTTCTGGAGTTCGTCCATGGCGGTCTTGTACAGCCCCGCCGGGTCCTTTCCGCCGCCCCAGAGGTAGATTTCGCCGTCCCGGGGGAGCCGCCCGGTGGAATCGGGCGTACGCGCGCCGCCTTCGGCGAGGATCCGCCAGAGGCCCTTGGGCGGATCCCCGAATCCCAGCCACATGCGGGTCCGCCAGCCGTCGGCCTCGCCTTGGACGGGAGGGCCGGTCCATATGCCCAGGGGGCCCACGCTCTCCAGAGCGAGCAGCTTCTGGGCGGGTGAGGCCAGTCCCTTCAAAATCTCGCCGCCCATCTTGCCCAAGCCGAAAGACGGCTCGGCGGGAGCGTCCGGAGGGCCCTCCACCTGGGGCTCCGCATCGGCCTCGGGAGAGGGGGGCGCCGCCCCGTCGGACTCGGAATGGGCCTTCCCGCCCTTGGAGGGGGCCAGTTCTTTGAGGGTCCGGCCGAAGAAGCCCCTGGCCGCGTACAGGATCGCCCCCTTGTCGGGATGCAGGCGGGCGATCGTGCGCCGGAAATCGGCGTCGGCGGAGAGGCGGCCTCCCTCGGGGACGAGGACGGCCCGGGCGGGTTCGAGGCCGGTGGCGAAGACGCCCCAGTTCTCGCTGACGCCGTAGAAGAACTCGTCGAAATCCGCGTGCTTGTTGCCGGCGAGTTCCGTCACCTTGAAGAGGCGCACGCCGCCGGCCTCGCCCGCGGGCGTGGCGTTCTTCACGTGTTCTTTCAGGAAGGCCTCGAGCTGGGTCGCCTGCCCGGGGGCGAGCTCGATCAGACCGGCCGCCTGAAACTCGGAGCCGGCCTTCCAGAGGCCGACGGCGAAGGGCTGGCCCGCCAAAACCGTGGGGAGGTCGGTGGGCCGGACGGGCTGGGAGGCCCATACCTGGCCAAGAACCTGGAGCATGGGGTCCTGTCCGCGGGAGGCCTTGGCCGCCTCCGCCTGTTCGCGGTCAATGGTGAGCCACTGGCCGAGCTCGCGGATCTCCGCGAAGACCTCGGTGCCCGCGGGGAAGCGGTCGGCGAGGCCGCGGTAGGCCCCGGTCCCCCGCTGGCTGTACCAATAACCCAACGCTCCGATCACGACGACGCCAGCGAGTACCCACAGCCAAGCAAACCGTTTCATGATCACCACCTCCCACGGCCATTCAGGGTGGTATACGGGTATGGGCGCCCCATAGTTTTCGAGCATCGAGGGGCGGGGCCTCCCGGGGGCCGAGCCGCCTATTGGCACGGGGGCGCCCGAAGTGTATCCTTTTGTTGCACCGTGGAGGGACGGATGGTTCGAAAGTCAGGATGGGCGGGGTTGGCTGTGGCGGGATTGGCTGTGGCGGCGGTCGCCTCCCAGACGATTCAGGTGCTCGTGGGGCTCGAGCCGGACGGCAAGGCCAGACTCCCCACGGGGGTCCGCCTGGAGGGGTCCACCTTCGTTGTGGACGATCCAAGAATGAGCGTTCGGGTGGCGGCTCTGGACGCGGCCGGCCGGCGCGACTTCTTCGCCGGCTTGGGTCTTCCTGATCCTTTTCGGGACGTACTGTCCGAGGAAAACTATGTCTTCTTTCGGGTTCGATTCGAGAACCGCCACAAGGAGGAGGACCTCTCCTTCTCTCCGGTGAACACGATGTTCGGAAACGCCTCCGCCCTCGATGAGGTCCGCCTCTACCAGACCTTCTACCGGGACAAGGCGGGGCAGGAGAAGCTCGCCGCCGCGGGGCGGGGCCTCTTCGTCAAGACCCTGATCCTGCCCCCCGGGACCCACATCGAGAGGCTCCTGGTTTACCAGTACGACGACCCCTACCCCGTGCGGAAGATCCCCCTCATCTTCGGAGGGATCCTGCTGGGCCGCGAGGGCATGGACCTGGAGCTCCCCTTCCGGGCCGATTTCAAGAAGGAGAAGAGGCGATGACGGCGGGCATCCTGGACGGAAAGAAGATCGGGGAGGAGATTCGCTCCGAGGTTGCCGCGGGCGTCCGGGCCCTCCGGGAACGGGGGTTCAGGCCGCCCGGCCTGGCCGCCGTCTTGGTGGGGGACAACCCCGCGAGCCGGGTCTACGTGGGATCGAAGGTCAAGGCGTGCGCCGAGGCGGGCGTTTTTTCCGAGAAAATCGAGCTTCCCGCCTCCACGACGACGGAGGAACTCCTCGCCACCGTCGGCTCCCTCGACGAACGGGAGGACGTGGACGGTATCCTGATCCAGTTGCCGCTCCCCCCCCAGATCGACGAGGAGGCCGTCCTTCGGGCCGTGGACCCCTCCAAGGACGTGGACGGGTTTCACCCCGTGAATTTCGGGCTGATGACCCTCGACAAGCCCGCCTTCGAGCCCTGCACCCCGGCGGGCGTGATGGAGCTTCTCCGGCGCTACGACGTCCCGGTCAAGGGGCGCCGTGCCGTGGTTGTGGGTCGCTCCCACATCGTGGGAAAGCCGATGGCCCTCATGCTCCTGAGGGCCCACGCCACCGTGACCATCTGCCACTCCCGGACGCAGGACCTGGCCGCCGTATGCCGGGAGGCGGACATCCTCGTGGCCGCCATCGGCAAGACCGCCCTCCTGACCCACGACCACATCCGGCCGGGAGCCGTGGTCGTGGATGTGGGGATGAACCGCGTGACGGACCCCGAGGAGGCCCGCCGCCTCTTCGGAGGTGACGAGAACCGCGTCCGGATCGTCCGCGAAAAGGGCGGAACCCTCGTGGGCGACGTCTTGCCCACCGCCATGTGGGAGAAAGCCTCCCTATACACGCCCGTGCCCGGCGGGGTGGGACCGCTGACCATCGCCATGCTCCTCTCCAACACCCTGAAGTCCGCCCGCATCCGGTTGGGCGCCTGATGGAGCGGAGCGCCAAGAGAGCGGGAAGGGGGGAGGTGCGTCCTTGTTCCACGTGGGTCTGACGGGAGGGATCGGGTCCGGCAAGTCCACCGTCGGGCGGATCTTCGAGGAGCTGGGGGCGGTCACGCTGGATGCGGACTCCCTCGTCCGGGAGATGCTGGCCCCCGGCGGCCGGGCGGTGGCCGCCGTATCGCAGGCTCTTGAGGGCGTCCGGGACCCCAACGGGGGCATCGATCGGAAGGCGCTCGCCGACCGCGTCTTCGCGGACCCCGACGCGAGGAGGCGCTTGGAGTCCATCCTTCATCCCCTCGTCGTGAAGGAGCGGCGGGAGAAGCTTCGGGCGATCCATGAGGAAAGGGGACAGGATGCCATCGTGGTGTCCGAGGCGGCCCTCATCTTCGAGGCGGGGACGGCGGGCGAGTTCGACGCCACGGTCCTCGTCACGGCACCCACGGAGGTGAGGAGGGCTCGCCTGCTCGCCGCTGGCTGGCCGGTGGGGGAGATGGACCGGCGCGCCGCGGCCCAGTGGTGTGACGAGCGGAAGCGGCCTCTGGCCGATTTCGTGGTGGACAACGGGGGCGATCCGGAGAGGACGCGCCGGGAGGTGGAAAGCGTGTGGGAAAGACTGATGGAGCGGATCCGTGCGGGTGGATGAGTCCGAAGTCGCTGACCTCCTGGCGTGGGCGTCCGGAGGGAACCGCGGGGCGGACTTCTACGCCCAGGTCCGAAGGACCCTCCGGGTAGCCTGGGAGAGGGGAGGGCCTTCGGAGGCCTCCGCCGGCATCGACGAGGGCGTGGGCCTCCGCTACCGGTCCGGGGAC
The DNA here is from genome assembly GCA_040758175.1 of Acidobacteriota bacterium. Taxonomy (GTDB): domain Bacteria; phylum Acidobacteriota; class UBA4820; order UBA4820; family DSQY01; genus JBFLVU01. The sequence continues at coordinate 4,318 of JBFLVU010000151.1, forward strand.
ACGGACCGGTACGCCTGGTGCGACGGCCTGAGCCCATCCCGCCTCGCGCGCCTCCTGCGGCGGCCCGCGGGAGCGCCCGAATCCTTCGCGACGGACCTCCCGCGCCCCCCCGCCTCCACCGAGGCCCTGGAAACCCTGGAGCCTTTGGAGTCCCCTCCGGAATGGTCGGAACTCCTCGCCGCCGCCGAGTCCGCCGCCCTTCGCAAGGGACCCGCAGGGGCCGAGTTCTCGGCTGTGGTCCACCGGACCCTGGAGAGGATCTGGTCGGCCCGATCCGGGGAGCCCCTGGTGTCCGAGGAGAGGTTCCGCGGCGTGGCCTACCTCCGCGTGGTGGCGAGGCGGGGCGGCCGGGTGAGCCAGGCTTCACGGGTGGTGGCCGCGGGAGGAACGCCCGGCTCCTGCCTGACCCGACTGGAAGCGGCGGCCGCCCAGGCCGCCGAGGCGGCACTCCTCCAGGGGGAGGGAGGGTCGGCCCCCCAGGGAGACCTTCCGGTCGTGCTGGGGCCGTGGGCCGCCGGGGTGGTCCTTCACGAAGCCGTGGGGCACTTGCTCGAGGGAGACAGGGCGGCGGATGGATCGAGCCCCTTCGCCGGACGGATCGGGGAATCCGTGGCGCCGGAATGGCTGCACCTCGTGGAGGAGGGTCCCGAGGAGGCCGACGGCCTGGGTGGTTTGGACGACGAAGGGCAGGTGGTTCGCGAGTGGCCTCTCATTGAAGGTGGCTTCCTGCGGGGCTTCCTGACCGACGGCGTCACGGCGGCGAGGCTGGGTCTTCCGCCATCAGGCCACGCCCGCCGGGAGTCCTACCGCCACCCCTGCCTGCCCCGGATGCGCCGGCTTGCCCTCCGTTCGGCCGATCCGTCGAGGGATCTGAACGAAGGCCTGGATTTCGGTCTCTGGGTGACGAGGGTAGGCGGGGGGCGCGCGGCACGCGGGGGCACCGGGGTCGCCTTCCCCGTTACCGAAGGGTTCCTGGTTCGAAACGGGAGGGCGGCGGAGCCCGTCCGGGGGGCCGTCCTTCGGGGGACCCCGCTGGAATGGCTGTCGGGTCTCGAAGCGGCGGGCGACGAGAAAGAGAAGACGCTTGGAGTCAGTCTCAAGGCGGGCCAAAGCGTGGCGGTGTCCGAGCGCATGCCCTCGCTGAGGTTCAGGCGGTTGAGCGTGTTGGGGGTGGAGACGTGTTGACGAAGGCGCTGCTCCTGATTCGGGAGGTGGAAACGGCCGATGCTCTGGCATCCTGCCTCCCTCTGCACTGGGTGGAAGAGCGGGCGGAGAGCGGAGAGGACGCCCTCGCGCGGCTGGCCCTCGGCGGCGTGGAGGTCATTTTCGCCGACCTGGACCAGCCCGGAGTGCGGGGGGAGAACCTCCTCTCCCAGCTCCGCACCCTCGCCCCATGGACGCCCATCTTGATCGTCCTCCAGGAGGACCGGAGGCAGGAGGCGGGGGCGCTCCTGGCTCGCGGCGCCTCCGAAATCCTGCTCACGCCCCTCTGCCCCCCGGAGGTCCGCGTGCGCATCGAGGGAGCCCTGGCGCGCTCCCCGCGGCGGCCCTCCCAGCCCCTGGCCAAGTCGGAGGAGGCCATCCTCATGGGCCAGTCTCCGGCCATGATCGGGGTGCGGGAGCAGATGGCCATCGTCTCCCCCACGGAAATCCCCGTGCTGATTCTCGGCGAATCGGGCACCGGACGCGGCGTGATCGCCCGCCAGATCCATTTTCAAAGCCCCCGCAACAAGGGGCCCTTCGTCGTCGTCAACTGCCAGGGCGTCCCGGAGGACCTCCTGGAGAGGGAGTTCTTCGGCGAGGCCAGGGAGGACGGAATCCGCGGACAGATCGCGGACGCGGCCGGGGGCACCCTCTTCTTCGACGAGGTGGGCGATCTTCCGCTGGTCTTCCAGGCGCGCCTCATCAAGATCCTGAAGGACCGCGAATACCTTCCCCAGGGCGGAACTGAAGCCAGGGCCGCCAACGTGCGGTTCATCTTCGCCTCCTCGCGGGACCTCGCGGCGGAGGTGTCCGGCCAGCGGTTCCGAGAGGACCTCTTCTACCGGATCCAGACCTTCCCCCTCCGAGTGCCTCCCCTCCGGGAGCGCTCGGAGGACATTCCGCCCTTGGCGGGCACCTTCCTCCAGAGTTACTGCCGGGAACTCGGGAAGCCCTTCGACGGGATCGCCGAGGAGGCAATGGACTGCCTCCTGTGGTACCCCTGGCCCGGAAACGTCCGGGAACTCCAGACGCGGATGCGCTTTTGCGCCCTCTACCTCAAGGGAGGCCGCTTGAAGCGCGAAGATCTGCCCTTCGAACTGCAGGGGTACTCGGGACGCGGAGTGGGAAGCTACGCCCACGCCCGGCTCCAATTCGAGAGGGAATACCTCACCCGACTGCTGAGGAAGCACCGGGGCAACATCAACCGGATGGCCCAGGAGTCCGGCAAACAGAGGGTGGAAATCTACCGCATGCTCCGCCGTTGCGGATTGAACGCCGTCAAGTTCCGCGCCTGAGGAGGGGGTGACGCCCATGGCCTTCAAAGACCTGCGTGAATTCGTTTCGGCCCTGGACAAGGCGGGGGAACTGCTCCGCGTGAAGGAAGAAGTGGACCCGCGGCTGGAGATCACCGATCTTCTGGACCGGGCCGTGAAGGAGGGGGGGCCCGCCCTCCTCTTCGAGAAGGTGAAGGGAAGCGCCGTTCCCCTCCTGGGCAACGCGCTGGGGACCAACCGTCGGATGCTCATGGCCCTCGGTCTGGAGTCCTACGACGAGATCGACCGCCGCATC
>JBFLVU010000152.1:0-6982 GCA_040758175.1 Acidobacteriota bacterium
GAAGAGGACATAGGCCGTCTTCCCCGCCGCGTATGCGGCCAGACCCGTCCTTAGCCCCCAGGGCGGAGGTTGCAGAAAGGACGCCGCCATGACGGCGGCAAGCGCCCCCGCGTCGCACGCCCATGCGGCGGCCCAGTACCGGACTTCGGCGAGCCTCACGGAGCGGCACAGGGCGAGAAAGAAGAGGGCGAGGAGGCACGCGACGCCCAGTTGGACGCCGACGGACCATTGCTGAAGGACCGCCCTCACCGCGGCTTCCGTCACGCCCCCTCCGCTGGGGACACGGCCTCCGCGCCCGGAGGGCGCCCGGCCGTCCCCTGCCCGCGTCATCCCCGAAGGGATGCGAGTCCCTATTCCTTGGGAATGATCCTACTCCAGGAAGCGTGCCGCGCGCCAGCCTGCGCGGACGAGACCCCTCAACCCCGCTCGCGCAGGGCCCTCGCCTGCTCCCGGTCGAGGTCCTTCTCCCGGATGGCGTCGCGCTTGTCGTAGGCCTTCTTCCCCCGACCGAGGCCCAGCTCTACCTTCACCTTCCCGCTCTTGAAATACACGCGCAGGGGCACGAGGGTCAGGCCCTTCTGGTCCACCCATCCGCGCATCTTCAGGATCTCCTTCTTGTGAAGGAGGAGCTTCCTTTTGCGCAACGGGTCCAAGGGAGTGAGAGACAGGTGGGTGTGGTGGGCGTACGGAGCGATGTGGCACTGGTGCAGCCAGGCTTCTCCGCCCTCCACGGAGGCGTAGGCATCCTTGAGCTGGATCCGCCCGGCCCGCACAGACTTCACTTCGGGTCCGAGTAGGGCGATCCCCGCCTCGAAGCGCTCCAGGATCTCGTAGAGGAAGAAGGCCTGCCGGTTTCGGGCGGCCTCTTTGAGCCCCTCCTTCGCCTCCTTCATGGTTTGCGAGGCGTGCGCGAGGGAGGGATGTGGCGCATGACCGCATCCTTGAAGGAGGCGGGCACGCCCACCGAGGGGAGGGTGTCCAGGGTGTCCAGGAGGCGGCGCATGGACTCGTACTCCGTCTGACAGGTGGGGCAGGTGGAGAGGTGGTCCCGGATCTCCGTCGACTCCTCGGCCGTGAAGTCGTTCTCGATGAACCGCGGAAGGAGGGCGAGAATCTTGTTGCAGCGGCGGGTTTCCCTCGGGTCCGTCATGGCGCCTTCCTCTTCCCTCAGCGGAAGTCCTGGAGCCGTTCCATAAGGATCTGCCTCGCGCGGAAGATCCTGTTCTTCACCGTACCGATGGGCATCCCCGTGATCTTCGCCATCTCCTCGTAGGACCGGAAGCTGAAGTGCCTCAGCAGGATGAGCTCCCGGTAGGAGGGCGGGAGGTCCTCGAGCGCCTTCTGGACCTGCACCAGCAGCATCTTGTTTTTGTACGCATCGTGCGGACTCAAGGTTGCGCTCTCGAGGTGGAGGTCGGGAAGGTCCGGATTGTCCTGCCTTTCCTGGATGGAGGTGGTGCTCATTTTCTGCCTTCGGAGGTGGTCGATCGTGTGGTTGCTCGCGATCTTGTAGAGCCACGTGGAGAACTTGTACTGCCCGTCGTACCGCCGGAGGCTCTCGTAGGCCTTGATGAACACCTCCTGGCTCAGTTCCAGGGCCTCCTCGTAGTTGTGGACCATGTGGAAGATGTACGTGACGAGGCCCTTCTGGTACCGCTCCACCAGGCCGCCGAAGGCCTCCGTGTCCCCGTCCAGGACCGCCCGGATGACTTCGCCGTCGGTTAGAACACGCTGAGGCATCGATTCCAACCCCCGCCGCCCATTCTGGATGGCGGCTCCCCTCCGGTCAAGAACCGTCCGTGCTACACTTCCCTCCTGGGGCAGCGAAAGGAGCCTCCGTGAAGTCCCACCGGGAGACCCTTACCCTTGAAACTCCGGGCCGTCGGGCCTTCGTCAACCTCACGGACAGGGTCCGGGGGATCCTGAACGGGAGCGGAATCCGTGAGGGCCTCTGCCTCGTAAACGCCATGCACATCACGGCCAGCGTCTTCATCAACGACGACGAACCCGGACTCCATCAGGATTACGAGCGCTGGCTCGAGGATCTGGCCCCCCACGGGCCCGTTTCACGGTACCTCCACAACCGGACGGGCGAGGACAACGCCGATGCCCACCTCAAGCGCCAGATCATGGGGCGGGAGGTGGTGGTGGCCGTGACGGGCGGGGAGCTCGACCTCGGGCCCTGGGAGCAGATCTTTTACGGTGAGTTCGACGGCCGGCGTCCCAAGAGAGTCTTGATCAAGATCGTGGGAGAGTAGACGCGGTGAAGCGCGAGGCCAAGGTCCCGCGGCGGGGACGGGGGAGGAAGCTCTCCCGCTTCAACCTCTCGAGGAAAGGCGAGATCGTCCTGGCGGGCGTGGGTCTCTTCATCCTCGCGGCGCTGGGGTGGTTCCTTTGGACGGCCCTGGCCCCGACGCTGGTGGGAGAGAGCGCGGAGGAAGCGGCCCGCAGGGAGAAGCAGGCGGCCCTCCAGGCGGCGGTCTGGGGCGAGGTGGAGGCCTCGCGCCTGATTCTGAAGGCCGACGCCGAGCGACAGGACCTGCACGTGGTGCCCGGCGTCTGGGAATCCCTCCTTCCCACGGTTCGAGAATCCTACGTGGCGGCCGCCGTGGCCCACTACGGGTGGAGCCGGTGTTTTGTCCTGGATGCCTCCACGGGGCGCACGCTGGGATGGTACCAGTCGGGCCGGGGGTTCCACGTCCCCCGCCGTTCCGAAGCTCCGGATCAACGGTAGTCTCCCCTTTCCAATCCGGCCGGGGGTTCCTGACCTGAAGCGCCCTCCGGCACCTGGAGGGCGAAGCTCGATTGGGGAGGGCGGAGGTCAGCGCCCCGCGCCGAAGAAGGTCCGGCCCAGTCGCTTCACCTGGTCCAAATACCCCTGCCGGCGGGCGTCCGTCGCCTCCGCCACCTCGTGGAAGATCTCGAGCCGGATCGTCCTGATACCGCACATGCGGAGCGTCCAGTCCACGAGGACCTTCCGCATGGGGCGGTGGAACCCGAAGGTCCGGTAAAGAAGCGCCGAGGCGCCCGCCGTGCAGAGGATGAGGGCCCGCTCCTGGCCGAGAAGTCCCTCCACGCGGCCTCTGGGAAGAAACCGGAAGGCGAAGCCCTCGAAGAGCACTCTGTCCACGAAGCCTTTCACCATGGCGGGAGGGCCGAACCAGTACACCGGAAAGACGAAGGCCAACCCCCCGGCCGCCGAAACGCGCGCCTGGAGGGCCGCTACGTCGGGCGCGAACCGCCCGGTGACGGCCGCCTCCAAGTCCTCCGGCCGCATTTCGGGGCGGAATCCCTCGCCGTGCAGATCCATGAGGTCCACCTCGTGGCCCTCGCCTTCCAAGGATTCCCTCAACGCCGCGGCCACGGAGGCGTTGAAGGAATCGGGGCGGGGATGGGAGAGGACCAGGAGAATCCTCACGGGCGCGCCTCAGGCCTTTCGGAAGCGGGCCGAGGCCCACGCCGCGAGCACCTCGCCCAGGTACGCCGTGTGGTAATCCCGCTGTGGGTAGTTCCCCTCGATGGAGGGATCCCTGAAGCGCGCCGGATCCACTTGCATTGTGGCCATGAGCCGGCACTCGAGGGACAGGTCGGACCCGGCGATACGGGGTACGGGGACCTCGGAGGAGGGCTCGGGGACCAGCCCCGCCGCCTTCCACTTGTCGAGGTCCCGGCCCGAGCGCGTCCCGCACAGTTCGAGGGCGGTCCGGCGCGAGGCGGGGAGGACGTTCAGGGTGAAGGCATCCCCCTCTTCGAGAAGGCCGAAGGTGTGGCGCGTGGGGCGGACGTAGACGGTGACGGCGGGCCGGTTCCAGATCGTCCCGAAGCCGCCCCAAGATACGGTCATGGGGTTGGGTCGCTCCGTCCCCGCCACGAGAAGGGCCCACTCCTTGTCCAGAAGATGGAAGGGCCGAAGGATCACCTCCTGAGGATCGACGCGGGTCACGGCCTATGCCCCTTCCCGGCGCTCGCTTCGAGGAACCGGAAGAGGTCCTCGGAGGCCCGCTTCAGACAGAGCCTCGCGGCGGCCTCCGGGGTTTCCACGAGCCCCCACCGCCCGTGCACCTGGCCTCTCACGGCGTAGAGCCGTCGGCCCTCTCCATCCCTCAGGACGAGCAGGAGCTCCGCGTCGGCGTAGCGCCGGTTCCCTTCTCCCCGGGGGTCCAACCCGGTGCGTGCACCGGCCCCCATGGGGGATCCCGCTCCCGGTTGGACCCTTCCCGGGTCCGCCGAAGCCGTGACCTCCGGACTCGAGGTCCGCCCCGAAAAGAGGATCTCGATTCGTCCGCCGCGGGGGTCCTCCCCAAGCGGAAGGCGCTCGGAGAAGGCGATGCGGGCCAGGTCTTCGAGCAGCGGGGTCAGGTCGGACGGGTCGCACCGAACCTCCAGACGATAGGCGGGGACCCGGAGCAGGGCGGCGGCGTCGGCCTCGGGCTCCCGCAGCACGGTGGCGCATCCGGCAAGGGTGAGGAGCCCTGAAAGAAGGAGCGGGGCGGTCGGGCGTCCAACGGTCATGGCGTCGCCTCCACGGGAACGCGGCGGGTCTTGCGGGCGATGGCCTCCCGAATCGCCGGGAGGGCGGCGCGGGCCGCCGCCTCCCCCGCTTCGATCAGCCGCTTCTTCTGGCTGAAGTCGTCGAAGGCCACCCCCTTCACGTCGGGCTCAATGACCACGTCGGCTTCCGCCGCCCTCAACCTACCGATCTCCTGGTACATGATCATCGCCGAGTGGAAGGCCACCTCCACCGGATTCCTCGGTGCGCCCGAAGGGAGGCCCGCCGGAATGGCCACGCCGATGACGACCTCGGCGCCTTTCTGGCGGGCGACATCGGCCGGAACCGGGTCCAGGACGCCCCCGTCGACGTAAGTCGCCCCCCCGAACTGGACGGGCACGAAGACCCCCGGGATGGCGCAGGAGGCATGGACCGCCTGGGCTACGGAACCACGCTCGAAGACCACCGCCTGCCCCGTCCGGATGTCCACGGCCACGGGGTAGAAGGGGACCGGCAGGGTTTCCAGCGTCTTGTGGCGCAAGTTCCGGCTCAGAAACGCCTCCAGCCTCTCGCCCTTCACCAGGCCGCCCGAGAGGAGGGCCAGGGCTTTGTAGTCGAAGAGGTCCTCCTCCTGGACCTCCACGGCCAGGAACTCGGCGTCGAGGACCCTTCCCAAGTCGGCATAGAGCGCTCCGATGAGGCTTCCCACGGAGGTCCCGGCCACGAGGTCCACGGGGATTTTCTCCTGCTCCAACACCCTCAGGACGCCGATTTCCGCGAACCCGCGGGCGGCACCGCCCCCGAGGGCCAGCCCCACCTTTGGGGGGATCTCCCGTATCGCCTGGGGCGGGATCTCGACGGGGGGAGATTTCTGGGGAGCGCAGGCGCTGAGCGCGAGACAGAGAGCGGCGAGGAGCGGCCCGGCGGCTGGTCTTCGTGACATGGGAATCCTCCTGGTGCCGGAGGCGGGGCTCGAACCCGCACGGCCTTGCGGCCAGGGGATTTTAAGTCCCCAGCGTCTGCCCGTTCCGCCACTCCGGCCGCCGTCAGTATACGGCGGATCGCTTTCGAAAGGCCCGGTCCACGGGAGGGTCCCCCTACCTTGAGGCTTCGAACGACGAAGACACCAAGGCCCCACGATCTTCCACACTTGGATGGGGGGGGAGGAAAAACGATTGGAGGCGCCGACCGGAATCGAACCGGTGATGAGGGCTTTGCAGGCCCCTGCCTTACCGCTTGGCTACGGCGCCCCAAGACGCATCATTATGGGCTCCGGGCCTTCACCTGTCAACCTTTCAAGCGTTCCCGTGCGGGCGGAGGCCGGTCCGTAGTGCGCGTCTCACTTGCGCGCGGCGGCCGCCTCCGGCAGGATGTCGGTCCGGGGAGGGAGCGGGAATGGCGAAGGAGAAGGAGGCGGCCGGGTCCGGGGACGTGGCCCGATGGGTCCGGAACCTGCGGGACGAGCGCCGGGCCGCGGCGGTCTACGAGGCCCTCGCCCAGGCGGAGAAGGACGGGGAGCGGGCCTCCCTGTTCCGCGATCTCGCCTCCATGGAAACCCGCCACGCGGAGGTCTGGGAGGAGAAACTGAGGGACGCGGGGGTGAAAGCCGCCGCCGTCCGCCCGGGAGTCCGAGACCGCATTCTCCTCCTCCTGGCTCGCCGCTTCGGCACGGGGGGCGTTCTGCCGATCCTGGAGGCCACCGAGCGCTCCGCCGATGGAAGCTACGCCGGACAGGCCGACGCCCGGGCCGCGGGCATGGACCGCGAGGAGAAGGTCCACGCCCGGGTCTTCGAAACTCTCGGGGCGTCCGGAAGCGCCGCCATCGCCCGCCAGGAGACCTGGCACCGGGGCTCCCGGGGGGGCTCATTGCGCGCGGCCGTGTTCGGCATGAACGACGGCCTCGTCTCCAATTTCTCCCTGATCATGGGCGTGGCCGGCGCAGGCCCCGGTCGCGGCGTCCTGCTTCTGACGGGAACGGCGGGGATGCTGGCCGGGGCCTTCTCCATGGCCGCCGGCGAATACGTCTCCGTGAGGTCCCAGAGGGAGCTCTACGAGCACGAAATTCGGAAGGAGGCGGAGGAGCTTCGAAACTCTCCCGAAGAGGAGGCCCGGGAACTGGAACTCATCTACCGCGCCAAAGGCATTCCCAAGGAGCAGGCCGCCGGGCTCGCGCGCGCCATCGTCGAGAGTCCCGAGTCCGCCCTGGATACGCTGGCCCGCGAAGAGTTGGGCCTCGACCCCGGGGATCTGGGCTCCCCCTGGGCGGCGGCGGCCAGTTCCTTTTTCGCCTTTGTGGCGGGCGCCTTCCTCCCCCTGGCCCCCTTTCTGGTCCTGGACGCGGGGCCCGGCGTGGTCGTTTCGGCCGGGCTCAGCGCCGCCGCCCTCCTCGCCGTGGGCGGCCTCCTGGCCTTCTTCACGGGGCGGAGCGTCCTCTACGGGGCCTTTCGCATGGCGGCCATCGGGGGAACCGTGGCCCTGGTGACCCACCTACTA
>JBFLVU010000153.1:0-6916 GCA_040758175.1 Acidobacteriota bacterium
GAACCGCCAGGGACACCGCCTCGGGGGTCTCGCGGCACAGGAAGGCGCGGGCGCCCTCGTTCCCGAGGAGCACGAGCCCGGTGCAGGTGACGGACAGCACCCTTCTGGCCACCTCGTGGGTGGCGCAGGCCATGTCGCCGGGCCCCCCGGCCTGCCCGACGGCGTGTCCGAGCCCGAATACCGCCCAGAGGGCCTCGTTGGCTTCCCTCAGGCGCCGGATCTCTTCGGGTGCGGGCGGTGCGTCCCGATCCGTCATGGGCCCTCTCCGGACGAAAACCTCGGTCCTCCGGTGGCCGGAGGCACACTCATTGTATGTCCAGGGCCGGGGCCGAGCCAATCCCGTCGGGTGGGCGTGATAAGCCCCAATGCACAAAGGGCTTGGGATCAAGCCTTGTGGGTCGGGAGCGGGGCCCTTACCATCATCCCTTGCGCAGGAGACTGCGATGTCCGATGTGTATCGCGTGCTGGTCGTCAATCCCGGAAGCACGGGAACGAAGCTGGCGATCTTCTCCACGGCGGGACGGGAAGCGGAGGAGACCGTTTCCGCCCCTCCCGAAAAGGGCCCCCTGCTCGCCCAATTGCCGAGCCGGGTCCAGGCCGCCCGCGAGTTCCTGGCGCGCCACGGGGCCGTGCCCCTCCACGCGGTGGTGGGCCGCGGGGGGCTGATCCGGCCCGTTCCTTCCGGGACCCTCGCCGTGAACGAGGCCATGCTGGAAGACGCCCGCCGTGGCTACCAGGGCGAGCATGTGTCCAACCTCGGGTGCCTCATCGCACACGGCCTGGCCTCCGAGCGAGGGATCCCCGCCTTCGTGGTGGACCCCGTGGCGGTGGACGAGATGATCCCGTTGGCCCGGTACTCGGGACTTCCCGGTTTTCCGAGGCAGGCCCTCTCCCATGCCCTCAACCTCCACGCCGCCGCGCGAAAGGCCTGCGAGCGGCTGGGCAAGAAGCTGTCCGAGAGCCGGCTCGTGGTGGCCCACCTCGGCGGCGGCTTCTCCATCGTGCCCATGGAGGCCGGGCGTATCGTGGACACCAACAACGCCAATTCGGGCGGCCCCTTTTCCCCGACCCGGGCGGGGACCCTCCCCACCCAGCCCCTGGTCAGGCTGTGCTTTTCGGGGTCCGCCACCGCCGCCGACCTCAAGCGCATGACGACCAAGGAGGGCGGCCTCCTGGCCCACCTGGGAACCCACGATGCGCTGGAGGTGGAATCCCGCATCGCCCAGGGCGACCTGAAGGCCCGGGAGGTCTACGAGGCCATGGCCTACCAGACCGCCAAGGAGATCGGGGCCATGGCCACGGTCCTGTGCTGCCGGCTGGATGCGGTGGTCCTCACGGGCGGGCTCGCCCATTCGAACCTCTTCTGCACTTGGGTGTCCGACCGGGTCGCCCCCCTGGCCCCCCTCTTCCGCTTCCCCGGCGAGTTCGAGATGGAGGCCCTGGCGGCCGGGGCCTTCCGAGTCCTGCAGGGGGAGGTAAGGGCCATCCCCTATCCCGGAGAGACCACATGCGAAAGCTGATGCTCGGAAACGAGGCCGTGGCCCGCGGCGCCTGGGAAGCCCGGGTGGGCTTCGGATCGGGATACCCAGGAACGCCCAGCACGGAGATCCTCGAAGCCCTGGCGGCGTACGAGGACGTGGTGGTCCAGTGGGCCCCGAACGAAAAGGTGGGGTACGAGGTGGCCGTGGGGGCCTCCCTGGCGGGGACGCGCGCCCTGGTGACGATGAAGCACGTGGGCCTCAACGTGGCCGCCGACCCCCTCTTCTCCTCCTCCTACATGGGCGTGGGCGGAGGGCTCGTGGTGGTCTCCGCCGACGATCCAGGAATGCACTCCAGCCAGGACGAGCAGGACAACCGGGCCATCGCCAAAGCGGCCAAGGTCCTGATGGTGGAGCCCTACGACGTGGATGAATCGCGCTGGATGGCGAGGGAGGCCTTCGCCCTTTCGGAGCGCTTCGACTCCCCTGTGATCCTCCGCATGACGACGCGCGTGTGCCACCAGACGGGGGTGGTGCGGCCCGCCGACCGGGTAGATTGGGCGAGCAAGGGCTACGTCAAGGATATTCCCAAGTTCGTCATGCTCCCAAGCCACGCGCGGCAACGGCGCCACAACGTGGAGGAGCGCCTGCGGGCGGCCAAGGCCTTCGGCGAAGAGAGCGACCTCTGGAACCCGATTCTCCCCGGGACCTCCGACGTGGGCGTCGTCACCTCCGGCGTGTGCTTCGGGTACGTCCGGGAATCCCTTCCCGGCGCTTGGATCCTCAAGCTCGGGTTCACCCACCCCATTCCCCTGGAGCGCATTCGCCGCTTCGCGGGCCTGGTGAAGCGCCTTTACGTCGTGGAGGAGCTGGAGCCCTATTTGGAAGAAGCCATCCGCGCCCAAGGCATCGCCGTCGAAGGAGGGCGCGGGCTGTTCCCCTACACCGGCGAACTGAACCTCCCTCTGGTGGAGTCGGCCCTCCTCGGCGCCCCCAGGAGTGCGGTAACGGTGGATCTGCGGGACGTCAAGATGCCCCCCGGCGCGGGCCCCCCCCCCCCCCCCCCCCCCCCCCCCCCCCCCCCCCCCCCCCCCCCCCTGTGCCCGGGCTGCAGCCACCGCGGCATGTTCACCCTCTTCCGGGAGATGAAGCTCCGCGTCATGGGGGACATCGGATGCTACACCCTCGGCGCCCTCAAGCCGCTGGGAGCCATGGACTCCTGCATGTGCATGGGCGCCTCGGTGGGGATGGCCGAGGGCCTGGAGAAATTCGGCGGACCCAAGGAGAAGGGGAAGACTCTGGGCGTCATCGGAGACTCCACTTTCTTCCACTCGGGCATTCCCGCCCTGGTGGACATGATCGTCAACCGCAGCCACGCCACCCTGGTCATCCTCGACAACCGCTGGACGGCCATGACCGGCGGCCAACCCCACCCGGGAACCGGCAAGGACATCCGCGGCAACGACGCGCCCCAGCTGAACGTGGCGGAGGTTTGCCGCGCCCTCGGCGTGAAGCGCGTGGTCGAGGTGGATCCTTACAATCTCGAGAGGACCCGCATGGTCCTCGAAGAGGAGCTCCAGGCCCCGGAGGTCTCCGTCGTGGTGGCCGTGGCGCCGTGCCTGCTGGGCGGGCGCATCCCCAAAGGCACTCCCGTGGAGATCCACCTGGAGAGTTGCGACCGTTGCGGGGCGTGCATCCGCGTCGGATGCATGGGCATCCACGAGAAGGACGGCTTCCCCGATCTGGACCCGGACCTCTGCACTGGATGCGGCGTCTGCGTCCAGGTTTGCGAAGCCGGTTGCATCTCCCTGCCCTCCGTGCAGGGGGAGAAGGGGCCCGCGGGGCCCTAGGGCCCTGCGGGCGGGGCGGTCCCGGGCCGGAAGTCGCTCCCGATTCGGCCGGTTTCGGACCGTCCGGCTCGGGGACTGCAGGCCTGGGAGGCTCGGCACGAAGGACGAGCCCTGATGGGGAGAAGGACATGGAGATCACGAACATCCTGTTTGCGGGCGTGGGCGGGCAGGGCATCCTGACCAGCAGCCGCGTCCTCGCCCTGGCGGCGGTGGATGCGGGACTGGACGTGAAGATGAGCGAGGTCCACGGAATGGCCCAGCGCGGGGGAAACGTGGACACCCACGTGCGGATCGGCCCCGAGGTGCCCTCTTCCCTGATCCCGAAGGGCGGGGCCCACTTCCTCGTGGCCTTCGAGAAGCTTGAGGCCCTGCGCTACCTGGACTATTTGCGCCCCGACGGCACGGTCTACGTCTGCCCGCTGGAGATCCCGCCCCTGACGCAGAATCTCAAGAAGGACTCGGGCTACGTGCCCGACATCGATGGGGTCCTCGCCTCAAAGGCCCCGAATCTGGTTTGGGTGGACGCGGTGACCATCGCCCGCGAGGAGGGGGACCTGCGCATGGTCAACCTCATCCTCCTCGGGGCCTTGTCTCCAAAGCTGTCCATGACCGACGCCAACTGGGAGGCCGCCATCGGCCAGCGCTTTCCCAAGAAGATTCAGGCCGCCTGCCTGAAGGCGTTCCGCAGGGGGGTGGAACATGTCCGTCCGGCTCACTGAGTTCGACAAGGTCCTGGAGGCCGCCCTCAAGCGGGCGCCCTACACCGTCGTGGTGGCCTGCGGTCAGGACGCGGCCGCGCTTTCGGCCCTCCTCGCCGCCGAGGAGAAGGGGCTGGCGCGGAGCATCCTGGTGGGGGATCCGGGCCTCATCGGGCCGGCCATCGACGCCCTCCCGAGGCGCCTTCAGCACGCGGAGATCGCCGATGCCCCCGACGAAGAGAGCGCCGTCCGGCGGGCCGTGGAGATCGTCCGCTCGGGCGAAGGCCAGATCCTCCTCAAAGGGAAGACCCAGACGGGAACGCTCATGCACGCCGTCCTCGACCGGGAGAACGGGCTCAGGACGGGCCACCTCCTCTCCGACGCCTTTCTCTTCGAGTGCCCGTGCAAAGACGGGGTGCGCCTGGTCTGCATCACCGACGGGGGCATCAACCTCCAGCCGGACTTGGCCGCCAAGCGCCAGATCCTCGAGAACGCCGTGACGCTCTACCACAAGATCGGGTGCGCCCGCCCACGCGTGGCCGTGCTCTCGGCCGTGGAAAACGTCCTGCCGGGCCACGCCCCCAGCATGGACGCTGCGGCCCTGACGCGCATGGCCCACTGCGGCCAGATCGCGGACTGCGAGGTGGAAGGCCCACTGAGCCTCGACCTGGCCATTTCTCCCGAGGCCGTCGCCAAGAAGGGCCACGCCGGGGACGTGGCGGGACGGGCCGACATCCTCCTCTGCCCGGACATCGTGTCCGCCAACCTCCTCGCCAAGTCCACCACCTACTTCGCGAAGCTGCGCCTGGCCCACGTCATCATGGGCGCGGCGGCCCCTGTGCTGATCCCCAGCCGCTCCGACACGCCCGAGGCCAAGATGCTCTCCATCGCCCTCGGCGCCATGACGGTGAAGCACCACGTCACGGGAGGAAGGGAGGATGGGAGGAAGTGAGGAGGCGGGGGGAGCGGAAGGACTCCGGACCGTGAACGGGAAGGCGCTCCTGCTCATCGACGGGGGCTACCTCGACTTCCTCCAGCGAAGTTTCGGTTCGCCCCGCCTGGACTACGGGCGCATGGCGCGCGCCATCAGCGACCATTTCGGGTTTTCCCTCCTGCGCTGCGTCTACTTCAACTGCCTCCCCTATCTGTCGGGGACGCCCACGCCCGAGGAGCAGGAGGCCTACCGGCGCAAGGAGGGCTTCTACCAACGTCTCCAGAAACTGGATCGGTTCGAGGTCAAGCTCGGCCGGCTGGCCTTCCGGGGCCTCGACGAGGAGACGGGCAAGCCCGTCCTGGAGCAGAAGCAGGTGGACGTGCTTCTGGCCGTGGAAATGGTCTACGCCGCCGCCCGGCGCTCCGTGGACGCCATCGTCCTTCTCTCGGGAGACGGCGACTTCGTCCCCGCCCTCGAAATCGTCAAGCGGGAAGGCCTCACGTTCGCCCTCGCCCACGGACCCCGAAGCGGCCACAACCTCACCGTGCAGGAGTCCCTCTGGGAGGCCGCCGACCTGCGCCTCACCCTGGACATGGCCTTCCTCGAGCCCCTCTTGAGAAGCGACGCGGCGCCGAGGCCGTGACCTACAACTTCGATCCCGAAACGTGGCTGGAGAACCAGAAGCGGGCCCTGGACGCCCGCCGGAGGGCGGGAGAATTCGGCGAGGCGGCCCACCGAGAGGCGCTCGAGGAGCTCGAAGTCCGGTACGAGGCCATGGTGGCCCGCCTTGACGGGACCTTCACGATCCCCCCCGCCGCATCGCGGACACAGGCGTCGTAAAGGGAGACTCCGCGGAGAGGGCCGCGCCCCCCGGCATCATCCTGGACCCGACGGCGGGGCGTCCGCGAGGAGGATCGCGGCGGCGAGGGCAACGCGCGCGGAGGCTTCCATCGTCCTCGGAGTGACGAAGTAGGCCGTGTCCTCGGGCGTGTGGTAGCCCACGTGCTTCCCCCCCATGCCGAAGAGGGAGACGGCGGGGAGCCCGGCCTTCAGGAAGGGGCCGTGGTCGGCGCGGGCCTCACCCTTGGAAAGGCCGGCCTTCAGCTGGAAGGAGGGTTCGACCCGGTTGCGGGCTTTCTCGAGGGCAGTGAACACCGCCGGGTGATTCTGGCCGGCGGCCACCCAGGCCCCGTTTCCCGCTCCCACCATGTCCAGGTTGAGGACGGCCACGGGCTTGCCCAGGCTCGGCGGGAACTGGGCGGCGAGGTGCTTGGAACCCAGGAGCCCCATCTCCTCTCCACCGAACCACGCGAACACGAGGCTGCGGGCGGGCCTGGGCCGCAGGCGGGCGGCGGCCCGGGCGGCCTCCAGGACGGCCGCGCTTCCCGACGCGTTGTCGTCGGCCCCGGGCAGGAGTTGGGGCCAGTCACCGCAGTGGTCAAGGTGGGCGCCGAGGACCACGCACTCGCCCCGAAGGGTGGGGTCGCTCCCGGGCAGGACGGCCAGGACGTTGAAGCCCGTGGCGGGCGCGGGCGCGCCGGCGTCCACGGCATAGCGGAGGCGGCGCCCCGTGGGGAAGGAGACCGTGCCCCCCGCTTCGAGGGCCTTGCGGAGGTCGTCGCACTTGAGGCCTTTTCCGGCGAAGACCTCGTCGGCGAAGGCCGTGGAGATTTCGCCCGTAAGGGTCCCCGCCAGGGGCTCGCCGTTCGGGCTCGCCACGGCCTGATCCGCCAGGAGACACGCCGAGGCCCCGTGCGAGGCGGCATTGGCGTACCGGGCGTGGGAGTCGTTGTGGGCCGACCAGTCCCGGCCGTCCTTGGGCTCGCCGCGCAGGACGACCACGATCCGTCCCTTGGCGTCGAGGCCCGCGTAGTCGTCCCGGCCCAGCTCCGGGGCCGTCATGCCGAACCCCGCGAAGACCACGTCCGACGTGACCTCGCCGGCGCTGGAGGTGAG
>JBFLVU010000154.1:0-6868 GCA_040758175.1 Acidobacteriota bacterium
CGGGAAGGCTTTCGGCCATGGCCGTGCGGATCGCCTCGGGCACCGCGGCCTCCACCGCGGCCTCCACCGCGTCCTTCACCGCGTCGGGAGCCATCGCACCCACGGCCTGCGCCACGGATCCGGCCACGAGAGGTCCCGCGGCGTCCCTCAAGATCGACGGGGCCAGATCCGCCGCCGCCGTCCGCGCCGCCTCGGGCACGGCCTCCGCCACGAGCCGGCCTGCGGCCTCGGGCACGCTCGCCTCCACTTCGCGCAGGACTTCGTCCCGGGCGGCCAGTCCCACGGCGCGGGCCACTTCGCCGGGAAGGACCTCGGCCACCAGGGCGCGGCCCGCCTCCTGCACGGCGCTCGGAGCCAGCCGGGAGATGGCCTCGCCCACGGCCTCCGCGGCCATCGCGGCGACGAGGGCACGGACGATGGAGGGCGCCTCTCCCTCCAAGGCCTCTCGAACCAAGCCCGGAACCACCTCGCCCGCCGCGGCGCGAACCTGGTCGGCGAGGGCCGGGGAGGGCGTTGCGGCCTCCTCCGTCTCCCGGATCACCGGGTAGGTTCCCGCCGCCGCCAGCAGTTCGGTCCCTTCGGCCTCCTCCAGGAGTTCGGCGGACGGCTCGGCCGGAGATCCGGACGCTTCCCCAGCGACGGGGCCGCCCGCGGGCTCGAAGGCCTCCTCCGGCGACGGATAGGCGTCCGTCACCGGCTCGGGCGGGATGGCCATGGCGACGGTCGCCGAGGCCTCTACGGCGTCGGGGGTTTCGAGGGACAGGCGCTGGGCCTCTTCCAGAAAATCCGGACGGTGGTCGAGGAGCTTGTGCGCCTCGGACACCATCTCCTGCTGGTCGGTCAGGGAGTGAACCACCTCGACGGCGGATCCCTCCGAAGCCGGCCCCTCGGGCGCGGCGGGAAGCTGGGAGGTCTCCAGTTCGCCCACGAAGGGCTCCTCCAGGGCCGGCGGAGTCCGCTCGGGCATACCCCAGTCCTCCGCTCCCGTCTCCGGCTCGGGGAGCCGCGGCACGGGCTCCTGGACGGTCACGTCGTCGGGCAAGGCGTCCACCTCGGGGGCGCCGAGGTCGCCACCCGGAAGGACCACCTCTTCGGGCCCCGGAGGCACGGGCGGAGGCAGGACATCCTCGAAGGCCGAATCGGAAAGGGCGTCGGCCTCGGTGATGGGCCCGAGGTCCACGCCGTCGAAGGGTCCGGGGGAGGAATCCCCGGGCGCCGGCGGCGCGGGTGCCTCCGCCAGGGCCGGCTCGGGCATGGACTCGGTGTCCAGGGGTTCGAAGAAGCCCGCGACGGGCGCGGGGCCCGATGCGTCCGAAGAGGTGGCCGTATCCTCGAGGGCCGATGCAGCGGGCTCGGCCGGGAGGAGGTACTCGGGCTCCCCGGCAACAAAAGGCGAGGGCTCTGCGGGTGCAAGCTGGGGCATGGGTCCCGTGTCGGGCACGGGCGGCGCCGCGAGAGTGAACTCCTGCCGGCTGTGAAAGACCTGGGCGGATTCGCCGGGACCGGTGGACTCGAAGACCATCCTGCGCTGGATCAACTCCTCCACCTTCTCCACGAGCATCTTGGAATCGAAGGGCTTCGTGATGGTCGTGTCGGCGCCGGAGGCCTTCGCCTTCTCCTCGTCGAAGGGCTCGAAGGTGCCCGTGAGGAGGATGACGGGGATCCCCGAGTAGGCCGGATTCCCCTTGACGAAAGCGGCCACGTCGTACCCGTTCATTTCGGGCATGATGACGTCGCAGAGGAGGATGTCGGGGCGGTCCTGCTGGAGTTTCTGGACGGCCAGTTTCCCGTTGGACACGCTCGTCACCTGGTAATCGCCGTCCACGAAAGTGAGTTCCACCACCTTCTGGATCGTGACACTGTCGTCCGCGAGCAGGATTTTCTTTGGCATCCCGTTCCCCTTTATCCGATCTTCGGAATTCTACCGGAGGCCGCAGGCACTGTAAAGCGCTTCGACGTCCATTTCGCCGGCTTCGCCTCCGTCCCCGGTCCTCCGCCCCCCGTTGCCGGACCCGTCCGACGGCTCCCCGGCCGGCACAAGCCCCCCGGAACGCCTCGGTTCCCTCCCTGGGATGGCCAGGGGGCGGCCGTCGAGCCTCAACAGGAGAAGGACCTCGGGAGCCTCCTCGGCGGCGCCGAGGACCCTCGCCGGATTCAAGACCGGCACCGCCTCCCCCAACCGGGGGTACAGACCCGCCAGCCAGGGCTGTGCGTGGGGAAGCTCCAGCGGCGGCTCCCACGGGACGACGGCCTCCACCGCCGCCATCGGGACGGCCAGGCGGAGATTCCCCACCGCGAGGAGGAGCGCGCCCTTCAAGAGAGAGCCTCCAGGGCCCGGGCATCCACGACGAACGCGTGTCCCTGCCCGGAACGCAGAATCGCCCGGGCCCAGGGCGGCTTCGTCCGGAGGCACGCCGCCGGGATGGGCAGGTAGTCCCATCCGGAGGAGGCCGGACGGACCACGTCATCCGCGAGCCACGCCTTCCCGTCGGCGAGAAGGAGCAACACGCCCGGCCGGGGCTCTTCGGAGCCCCACCCCAATATGCGAGCGAGGTGCAAGGCCGAGGGCCGGTGCGGACCCCAATCGGAGTCGCCCCGATGAAGGATTCGCACGACCTCCGGAAAAGGGAGGGCCAGGGTGCTCCGGCCGGCCACTCCCACGAGAATCCATGAGTCCGCCACCCGCCGCCTCCTTGCCGTAACATACGAGCCAAACCCAAAGCTGTCAAGCGATTGCGCCTCGATGCACCCCCTTCTCGGTCCCCGAAGCGAAAGGACGCTTCGGATCCCATTTCCGCCGTGGTGACCGCCCTCCGCTTCGCCCGGCTTTCTTGGGGGAATTCCCCCATTTCTGGCCCTCAACGGGCCCCTGGGGCCATCCTGCCTTGGAGGAAGGGCGGGACGCGCCTATAATGTGCCCCTTCGTGGTTCCCGTCGCTGCGCTCCCCAACGGAGAATCGGACGCGGAGGGCACCCGGCACCGGGTAAGGGTCGGCAGCGCGCGGAAAACGGACACTCAGGGGCGCCCCCAAAGCATATGGAGTCCAGGCATGGCCAGACGCAATGTGACGATCGACGGCAACGAAGCCGCCGCCTACGTCGCGCACAAGACCAACGAAGTATGCGCCATCTATCCCATCACCCCCTCCTCCAACATGGGGGAATGGGCCGACCAGTGGTCCTCCGAAGGCCATAAGAACATCTGGGGAACGATCCCCACCGTCGTGGAACTCCAGAGCGAGGGCGGAGCCTCCGGGTCCGTCCACGGAGCCCTCCAGACGGGGGCCCTCACCACGACCTTCACCGCCTCCCAGGGCCTGCTCCTCATGATCCCGAACATGTTCAAGATCGCGGGGGAGCTTACCTCCACGGTCTTTCACGTGTCCGCGCGCACGGTGGCCACCCACGCCCTGTCCATCTTCGGGGACCACAGCGACGTCATGGCGGTCCGCGCCACGGGCTGGGGCCTGCTCTCCTCCGCCTCCGTCCAGGAAGTCATGGACCTCGCGCTGGTCGCCCAGGCCGCCACCCTCGAGGGGCGCATCCCGGTCCTTCACTTCTTCGACGGATTCCGGACTTCCCACGAGGTGCAGAAGATCGAGCAGCTCTCCGACGACGACATGAGGGCCCTCGTCAGCGACGAACTGGTTCGGGCCCACCGCGCCCGGTCTCTTTCGCCCGACCGCCCCGTCCTGCGGGGCACGGCCCAGAACCCCGACGTCTTCTTCCAGGCCCGGGAGGCGTGCAACCGGTATTACCAGGAGTTCCCTTCGGTCGTTCAGTCCGCCATGGACAAGTTCGCCGCCGTGACGGGGCGCTCCTACCACCTCTTCGACTACGAGGGCGCACCCGACGCCGAGCGGGTCATCGTTCTGATGGGCTCCGCCGCCGAGACGGTGCAGGAGACCGTGGATTTCCTGCGGAGGCAGGGAGAGAAGGTGGGCGTCCTCAAGGTCCGCCTCTACCGCCCCTTCGACGGGGCCGCCTTCCTCAAGGCCCTGCCGTGGTCCGTGAAGACCCTGGCCGTCCTCGACCGCACCAAGGAGCCGGGCGCCGCGGGTGAACCCCTTTACCAGGACATCATGACCGTTCTCGCGGAGGCCCAGGCCGCGGGGACACTCCCCTTCCGGTTCCCCCGCGTGATTTGCGGGCGCTACGGGCTCTCCTCCAAGGAATTCACCCCCGCCATGGTGAAGGCCGTCTTCGACGAGGCCGCCAAGGAGAGGGCGAAGAGCCATTTCACGGTGGGCATCGAGGACGACGTCACGGGCCTGAGCCTGGGTTACGACCCCACCTTCATCATCGAGGGCGCCGACGTCATCCGGTGCCTGTTCTACGGCCTCGGCTCCGACGGCACCGTGGGAGCCAACAAGAACTCCATCAAGATCATCGGGGAGGAGACGGCGAATTACGCCCAGGGCTACTTCGTCTACGATTCCAAGAAGTCCGGGTCCATCACGGTCTCGCACCTCCGCTTCGGCCCCCGGCCCATCCGATCCATCTACCTCGTGAACTCGGCCAACTTCCTGGCCTGCCACGCCTTCGTGTTCCTTGAAAAGTACGACATGCTCAAGGACCTGGTGCCCGGCGGCGTCTTCCTTCTCAACAGCCCCTACGGTGCCGACGAGGTCTGGGACAAGCTCCCCCGGAGCGTCCAGGAGCAGATCATCGCCAAGAAGGCCCGCTTCTACGTCATTGACGGCTACAAGGTGGCCAAGGAGACGGGAATGGGCGGGCGCGTGAACACCATCATGCAGACCTGCTTCTTCGCCATTTCCGGCGTCCTCCCCAAGGACGAGGCCATCGCCGCCATCAAGAAGTCCATCGAGAAGACCTACGGGAAGAAGGGCGAGGACGTGGTTCGCAAGAACTTCGAGGCGGTGGACCAGACCCTGGCCAACCTCTTCGAGGTCGCCATCCCCGCCCGGGCCACCAGCGATTTCGACCGCCCGCCGGTGGTCTCCGACGCGGCCCCCGAGTACGTGAGGACCACCCTGGCCAAGATCCTCGCCAACAGGGGGGACGAGGTTCGGGTGTCCGAGATGCCCTGCGACGGGACCTTCCCCACCGCGACCGCCCAGTGGGAGAAGCGCAACATCGCCCTCGAAATCCCCGTGTGGGACGAAAAGATCTGCATCCAGTGCGGTAAGTGCGCCCTCGTCTGCCCCCACGCCTCCATCCGCATCAAGGCGTACGACCCGGCCCTTCTGAAGGACGCCCCGGCCACCTTCAAGTCCATGGATTACAAGGGCCAGGAGTTCAAGGGCATGAAGTACACCGTCCAGGTGGCCCCGGAAGATTGCACGGGATGCGGGCTCTGCGTGGCGGCCTGCCCGGCCAAGGACAAGAGCAACGCCCGGCACAAGGCCCTCGACATGGCCGACCAGATCCCCCTCCGCCTTCCCGAGCGAGACAACTTCGACTTCTTCCTCTCCCTCCCCGAGGTGGACCGCGCCGCCGTGAAGATCGACACGGTGAAGGGCTCCCAGTTCCTCCAGCCCCTCTTCGAGTTCTCGGGCGCCTGCGCCGGCTGCGGCGAGACCCCCTACGTGAAACTGCTCACCCAGCTCTTCGGCGACCGGGCCCTCATCGCCAACGCCACGGGCTGCTCCTCCATTTACGGCGCCAACCTCCCCACCACCCCCTACGCCGTGAACCGCGACGGAAGGGGTCCGGCCTGGTCCAACTCCCTCTTCGAGGACAACGCCGAGTTCGGGTACGGCTTCCGTCTCACCCTGGACAAGCACAACGAGTACGCCCGCGAGATCCTCGGGCGGATGCGCCCGGACCTCGGCGACGGGCTCGTGGACGGGCTCCTCGCCGCGCCGCAGGCCGACGAGGCGGGAATCGCCGCCCAGCGCCGCCGGGTGGCGGACCTCAAGGAGAAGCTGGCCTCTTCGTCCCACCCCGAAGCCCCGAACCTCCTCTCCGTCGCCGACGCCCTCGTCAAGAAGAGCGTCTGGGTCGTGGGCGGCGACGGGTGGGCCTACGACATCGGATACGGCGGGCTGGACCACGTGCTGGCCTCGGGGCGCAACGTGAACGTCCTCGTCCTCGATACGGAGGTCTACTCCAACACGGGCGGGCAGTGCTCCAAGGCCACGCCCATGGCCGCCGTGGCCAAGTTCGCCGCGGCCGGGAAACCCATGCCCAAGAAGGACCTGGGCATGATCGCCATGTCCTACGGGAACATCTACGTGGCACGCGTGGCCATGGGGGCCAGCGACGCTCAGACGGTCAAGGCCTTCCTGGAGGCCGAGGCCTACGACGGCCCCTCCCTCATCATCGCCTACAGCCACTGTATCGCCCACGGATTCGACCTCATGGAGGGCATGGCCCACCAGAAGGAGGCCGTGGAGTGCGGCGCATGGCCCCTCTTCCGCTACAACCCGAACCTGGCCGCCGAAGGCAAGAACCCCCTCAAGCTCGACTCGAAGGCGCCCAAGACTTCCTTCGCGGACTACGCCCTAAAGGAGACCCGGTTTAGAATGCTCACCAAGAGCCATCCGGAGAGCGCCAAGCGCCTCCTCGAGATCGGCGACGCCGAGATCAAGCAGCGCTGGCGCGTCTACGAGCAGATGGCATCCATGGCATTCGGGGCCGGGGCGGCCCCCGAGGCGGAGCAGAAGGGATCCTGAGCGCGTCGGCGGCGCCGCGGGGCGCCGCCCTTGCAGAACGAGAAGGGGTACGTCATGGACCTTTCGACCACCTACATGGGACTGAAGCTGAGGAACCCGCTCGTGGCTTCCGCGAGCCCCCTCACCTCCGACCTCGACACGCTCAAGCACATGGAGGAAAAGGGCCTCGCCGCCGTGGTCCTCGAATCCCTCTTCGAGGAGCAAATCCGGCAGGAGAACGAGGGGCTGGA
>JBFLVU010000155.1:0-6864 GCA_040758175.1 Acidobacteriota bacterium
CGTCCACGAGGACGTCGGCGACGTGGAAGCCCGTGTTGGGGGTGATGGTGAAGGCCTGGTCGCCGCCCTGGGGCACGGAGACGGCGCCCGAGGGGGCGATGGAGCCGCCCGGCCCGGCGCTGGCGGTGATGGTGAAGGAGACGGCGTCGGGCGCGAAGGAGGCGGCGATGGTGTGGTCGGCCTGAACGTTGGTAAAGGTGTAGGAGGCGACGGCGCCCACGGAGGATCCGTCCACGAGTACGTCGGCGACGTGGAAGCCCGTGTTGGGGGTGATGGCGAAGGTGATATTGGAGCCCTGGCCTACGGCCACGGCGCCACTGGGCGCGATGGCGCCGCCCGCCCCGGCGCTGGCCAGAATCTCGAAGGTAACCGGCGTCGTGGGCTCGAACACCGCATGGATGGTGTAGTTCCGGTTCACGTTCAGGAAAGTGTGGGTGAGAATGGGCCCGATGGAAACGCCGTCGATCTGGACATCCGCCGTGACGAAGCCGGGATTGGGCGTGATCGTGAAGGTCTTGTCGTCGCCCTCGAAGACGGTGACGTTGCCGCTGGGAGAGATGGTCCCGCCGGCCGTGGCCGTGGCGCGGATGGTGTAGGCGGTTCGTGCGAAACGAACTTCGATGGTGTGGGAGGCCTGAACGTTCACAAATGTGAATCCGGGGAGGATTCCGAGGGACAGACCATCCACGACGACGTCGGAGAGGTAATAGCCGGGGGAAGGCGCGAAGGAGAAGGCCTGGTCTCCGCCCGCGAGTACGGCCACAGCTCCCGAGGGGGAGATGGAGCCCCCCGTGGTCGCCGTGGCGGTGATGACGAAGTGCGTCCTCACGAAAGTGGCGGCAAGCGTGTGGTTTGCCTGGACGTTGGAGAAGGTGTAGGAGGAGACGGGGCCCACGGAGACGCCGTCCACGACTACGTCCAGGATGCCGTAGTGGGCCGCAGGGGAAACAGTGAAGGTCTGGTTCTGGCCCTGATTCACCACGACGGCTCCCGAGGGTGACACGGTCCCACCGGACCCTGATGTGGCGGTGATCGTGAACGTCACGGCGGCAAAGGTGGCCGAAAGCGTGTGGTCCGCCTGGACGTTGCTGAATGTATAGCTGGCGACGGGGCCGACGGACGCGCCATCCACCAAGACGTCCGCGACGCGGAAGCCCGGCGACGGGGTCAGGGTGAACGTCTGGTTGGACCCGCGCGGTACCGCTAGCGTTCCCGAGGGGGCGACGGCCCCGCCCGGACCGGCCGTGGCTGTGATCGAATGCGTCGGAACCGAGACGGAAACCGTCCGGTAGCACGATTCGGTCTGTGCATCTGACACGACGGTCACGGTGGCGGTGTAGGCGCCGGCCGCCGGGTAGACGTGGACCGGGTCTTCCTCGAAAGAGGTGGCGCCGTCTCCGAAGGACCAACTGAACGAGTAGGACCCGGTCCCTCCCGAGGCGGTTGCGCTGAACGCGACGGAGAGGGGGTAGGGACCGGTGTCCGGCGCAGCATCGCATGAGACCGCCAGGGGCGGCACGTCCACGGAAACGGGCACCTGCGCGGTCACGTGCCCTCCCATGGAGTCGGTGACCAGGAGGACGGCGGAATAGGCCCCGGGGGAATCGAACTCGTGTACGGGGGACTGGACCGTGGAGCCCGCGCCGTCACCGAAGTCCCAAGCGTAGGTGTAGGGGGGCACTCCCCCCGTCGCGCCGCCCGCGAAGGCCACGCGAAGGGGAGCATATCCCGTTGCGGGAGCCGCGTTGGCCATTGCCACCAGGTCATAATCCACCGGAACGAAGTCGCGGGCGCGCAAGACCCCCGCCACGCGGAGGACCACCTTGGCCTGCACGTCGCCCTTCGTCTTGGCCTGGAGTGCGATGGGGCCGGGCACGGGGAAGGATACCCTGTTCCACCCCGGCTGGAGGGATACGGGGAGGGAGCCGGCCTTGACCTTGTTCCGCTTCCGGGCGTCCAGGAACTTCACCTTGACCACCCCCTCCTTGACCACGGATTTCGGATTGAAGACCAGGATCTGGAGGGATGCGTCGTGGGTCGAGTACACGAGGGCGGGGTCGCTTTCGAAGAGAACGCTCCAGCCACCCGCTTCGGCGGAGGACTCGAAGAGGAGGCTCGCCTCCCCGTCGGCCTCGAGCACCCTGCCGTCAGGGAGGCGCAATTCGGCCGAGACCAGGAGGTCACAGGGAACCGGGAAGGCGGAAAACGCGCCCGATGCCACGGTCCATTCGAGGACGCTGACCCCGGCGGTGAGGTCAACGGAGCGCTCGAGGAGAATGGCCTGGGGCCCCCCTTCCTCGAGTTCGACCCGGAGGACTAGGTGGGAAGTCCCTCCCTCCGGCAGGTCGATCATGAGACGGATTGCGTTGTCGGCCGTTGCTGAAAAGGCCGGCGGGACCACCAGCTCCATGGAGGCGGGGGTTGAGGCAGCCGCGGCACTTGGGTTTATGAGGATCAGGCACAGACCGAGGGCGGAGAGTAAACCGAGTCCTTTCATGCCGCACAGGCTCCTTCTGATTGGATGAGCATTACACCACTCCCCACCCCCAACATACCAGGCACCTCCCTAATTTCCGAGCGTTGTGCGAGGTTCGGGTCCGAGGTCTTGCGGCCGTGGTATGCTGAGACGGAATCGGGAGGTTCGCGATGGACGGAACGCGCGTGGAACGGGCCATCCTGAGGAACGGCCTCACCCTGGTCGTGGAGCGGATGCCCCACTTCCCCTCGGTGACGGCGGGGGTGTGGGTCAAGCGCGGTTCACGGCAGGAGAGCCCGGCCCTGCACGGGGCCAGCCATTTCGTGGAGCACCTGGTCTTCAAGGGCACACCTTCCCGGACCTACACGGAAATCTACAAGACCTTCGACCGCATGGGCGGGGTCCTGGACGCCTTCACCTCGCGGGAGATCATGGGCTTCTACTTCCGGGTTCAGAAGGCCCACTTCCCGGAAGCCTTCGAGGTGCTGTGCGATATGCTCGTGAACGCCACCTTTCCCGAAGAGGAGATGGAGAGGGAACGGGGGGTGATCCTGGAAGAGATCAGCATGATCAACGACACTCCCAGCGACCTCGCGGGCGACCTCTTTCTGGAAAGGGCCTACCCGAGCCACCCCCTGGGCCGTCCGATCCAAGGCACGACCGCTTCCGTGTCCGCCATGACGAGGCGGAGGCTCCTGCACCACTACCGCACCATGATCCAACCCCAGAACCTGGTCGTGACGGCCACCGGGGACACGTCCCTGAGGGAGATCCGGGACCAGGTCCTGCGCCACCTCGGCGGCCTGACGGAACGCCCGCCAAAGGCGGGGAGAGCCCCGGCCTTCCGCCCCGGCCAGGGCGTACAGGAGCGGGACCACCTGGAGCAGGCCCAGATCGTCCTCGGCTTCGAGGCCCCCGCCGCGGACGGTCCTTCCCGGCACACGCTGATGGTGCTGGCCAATTGCCTGGGCGGAACCATGTCCTCCCGGCTGTTCACGGAGATTCGCGAGAAGCGGGGACTTGTCTATTCGATCTCCGCGGAGCACATGCTTTACACGGACACGGGCCTATTCACCATCCAGGCGGCCTCCAGCCACGACAAGGCCCGGCGGACCGTGGAGGAGACCCTGGAGGTCCTGGCCGGCGTGGTGGAGGGAGGCCTTGCGGAGGAGGAGGTGGCCCTCGCGAAGGAAAACCTTCTGGGAGGCCTGATCCTTTCCCTCGAGTCCCCCGCCTCCCGCATGGGGCGCCTCGCCAGGAACGAATTATACTTCGGCCGCCAGAAACCCGTGGAAGAGGCCCTCGAGGGCATGCGCAAGGTGACCGCGGCGGCGGTGGTCCGGGCCGCCCGCCGGCTCTTCGTGCCGGGGAACGGCCTTGTCTTCGTCCTCGGAAGAAAATCGGCCCTCCGGTCCGGGGTCCTGGGCAACTTGGAGCGAACATGAACGATTGTCCGCCCGTGCGGCTTCTTCGGCTTCCGAATGGGCAGGGCCTTTCCCTTCCATCCGCCGCGACGCCGTCCTCCGCGGGCTTCGATCTATGCGCGGCCGTGGACAAGACCCTCGTGCTCCGACCGGGGGAACGAAGGCTCATCCCCACGGGATTTGCTTGGGAGATCCCGGAAGGGTATGAAGGCCAGGTCCGGCCCCGTTCCGGCCTTGCCATCCGGCACGGGCTGACCCTTCTCAACTCCCCGGGAACCGTGGATTCCGACTACCGGGGCGAGGTGTGCGTGATCCTGTGCAACCTGGGGGAGGAGCCCTTCCCCGTGGAACGGGGGGCCCGAATCGCGCAGATGGTTGTTTCGCCGGTGGCCCGGTGCCGGGTTGTCGAGGTCGGAAACCTGGCCCCCACCGAGCGGGGCGCGGGCGGCTTCGGCCACACGGGAACCTAGGCCGTGGCACGGAACATGGTCCGATGGAATCCCCGGCGTACACCTCCCGGCAGGGAGCCTGGGGAGGGGCTCGCCGGGGCGACCCGGGCGGGAGGTCCACCTTCCGGGGCGCCCCCGAGTCCGGTCCGAACCCGTCCGGGGTGTCGGGAAGGAGCGCCACCGTGAGCCTCCGGGTGAGGGTGATCGCCTCGGGCTCCGGGGGCAACGCCACCCTTTACAGCGCGGGAAGCACCCACGTCCTTCTGGACTGCGGGATCTCCGCGCGGCGGTTGTGTCGCGCCCTCCGGGAGGAGGGCCTCGAACCCGAAGGTCTGGCGGGCGTCTTCATCACCCACGAGCACACGGACCACGTCCAGGGACTGAGGGTCTTCCTCAAGAACCGCAAAGTTCCCCTCTTCATTGCCCCCGAGAGCTGGGACAGCTTGAGGCGTTGCGGCGTGCAGGCCTCCTCCGTGGAACCCCTTCGGGGAGGCGTTCCGGTTCAACTTGGCCCCTTGGGCCTGACGCCCTTTCCCCTCCCGCACGATTCGGCCTCCTGCTTCGGCTTCGTGGTGGAGTCGGCCGGAGTGAGGGCCGTCCAGGCCACGGACCTGGGGACCCCCACAGCCCTTGTACGGGAGCGCCTTCGGGGCGCCCACTGCGTCCTCCTGGAATTCAACCACGATCCCGACCTGCTCATGCGGGGGTCGTACCCGTTGGATGTGAAGATCCGGGTGAGGGGCCGGCTGGGGCACCTTTCCAACGACCAGGCGGGGGGGCTGTTGGCGGGATGCGCCCACGGGGATCTTCAGGCGGTCTTCCTCATGCACCTCTCGCGGGAAAACAACCTGCCTCAAATGGCCCTGCTTTCGGCTCGGGAGGCCCTCGGCCGGCGGACGGTCCCCCTCACGGTCGCGCGGCAGGACTCCCCCGTGGAGGCGTGGGAGGGATAGGCGCACACGGAATCAGGGAAACCGGGAGGCGGGGGAAAGGTGACGGGGGGAAGCAGGGAAGCGGGCGGGAAGCGCCCCGCCGTGGTATAGAATGATCCCGGGAGGCCCGCATGATCCCCAGATACACGCGGCCGACGATGGCGGCCCACTGGTCCGACCAGAACCGATTCGCGACCTGGCTCAAGGTGGAGCTGGCGGCACTTTCGGCGCAGGCACAAATGGGGCTCGTGCCAAAGGAGGCCGCGGACGAGATCGCCCGGAAAGCCCGCTTCGATGCACGCCGAATCGACGAGATCGAGGCGCGCGTCAAACACGACGTAATCGCCTTCACCACGTCCGTCGGCGAATCCATTGGGGATCTCACCTGCTACTTCCATTACGGCCTGACCTCCTCCGACGTGGTAGACACGGCTTTGGCCCTCATGACCCGCGACGCGCTGGACCTCATTCTGGAGGAGGTCGACAACTTCCGTGAGGTGCTCAAGCGAAGGGCCATGGAATTCAAGGACCGGATCGTCGTGGGGCGCACCCATGGAATCCACGCCGAACCCACGACGTTGGGCCTGAAGTTCGCCCTTTGGTATGCGGAGATGGGCCGGAACCGCAAGCGCCTCAAGGCCGCCCGGGAGGCCATCGCGGTGGGAAAGCTCTCGGGGGCCGTCGGCACCTTCGCCCACCTTTCGCCCGCCGTGGAGGAACTCGTCTGCCGAAAGCTTCAGCTGAGGCCGGACCCGATTTCCACCCAGGTCATCCAGCGGGATCGGCACGCCGAGGTCCTCTCGGCCCTCGCCCTCTGCGGCGCCACCCTGGAGAAGATCGCCACCGAGATCCGCCATCTTCAAAAAACCGAGGTCCGGGAGGTGGAGGAGCCCTTTTCGGAGGGGCAGAAGGGCTCATCGGCCATGCCTCACAAGCGCAACCCGGTGGGGTGCGAGAACGTCACGGGGCTGGCGAGGCTCCTCCGGGGATACCTCGTTCCCGCCTTCGAGGATGTGGCGCTCTGGCACGAGCGGGACATTTCCCACTCTTCCGCCGAGAGGGTGATCCTTCCCGACGCGACGACCCTTCTGGACTATATGCTCCACCGGATGGGGGGAATCCTGGCCGGCCTCCACGTCTACCCCGAGGCCATGGACGCCAACCTCAACAAGACCCGCGGTCTTCTTTACAGCCAGAAGGTCCTGCTGGCCCTCACCCGGGCCGGACTCAGCCGCGAGGACGCCTACGAGCGGGTCCAGGGGTGCGCCATGCGCACGTGGAAGGGGGAAGGGGACTTCCTCGACCTCCTGGCGGCCGAGCCCGGAGTCGCCTCCCGAATCTCCCGGGAGGAACTCGCCAAGGCCTTCGACCCCCGCCCGTTCCTGGCGCACGTGGACGAGATTTTCGAACGGGTCTTCGAGTAGAGCCGTAGTCCTTGCCCCCTGCCCGCGGCGGCGTCCCAAGGCTGAACCCGCGACGATCGGGCGGGTCTGCCGGATGCCCCCTCCGTCAAAGACCGGCCGCCTCGAGGATTTCCCCGAGGAGCGAGCAGAATTCGTCCGGTCGGTCGTGGAAGGGACAGT
>JBFLVU010000156.1:0-6863 GCA_040758175.1 Acidobacteriota bacterium
ACTTCTGCTGTTTGGCCAGCGGCTCCAGGGCGACGATGGCATCCTTCCACTGCTGGGCGTCGGGAGCCTCGGGCTTCATCTTGAGGTAGATCCGGAGCTGTTCGATGGAGCCCTTGTAGTCTCCCAGCTGCGCCAGGGCGATGGACCATTCGCGGTGCGCGTCGGCGTCGTTGGGGTCTTCCCTCGTCGCCTGGGCGAAGAGATCCACGGCCTTGCGGGCATCGCCCGCGTTGAGGGCCGTGACCCCCGCGTTGTACGTCTCGCCCGTGACCTGGCCGCCCTTCTCCTTGAACCGCTTCCGGTACTCGGCGGCCTTGGCCGCGTCCCCCTTCTTGTCGTACAGCTTGGCGAGCATTCCCAGGACGCTCGTTTCCCCGGGGTACTTGATGTCGTAGGCCTCGAAGGCCGCGAGGGCGCCGTCCGTGTCGCCCATCTGGTCGTAGCACGCCGCCTTGAAGAAGAGGGCGGCCTTGAGGTTGTCGTTCTGGGCGATGGCCTCGTTGGCTTTCGCCAGGGAGCCTTCGTAATCCCCCATCTCATAGAGGGCCTTGGCTTCCGCGGCAGGGCTGGCCTTCACCTCCTGCATCGTGATGTCGGCGCGCATGTCGAAGTTGATCTCGATGAGGTCCATGAGCCTGGGTTTGTCGACCTTGTTGACCTCGGGCAGGTCCCCAACCTTGACGGTGACCTTGTAGCCCCTGTCCGAGTAGGGGAGGCCGGCCTGCACGTAGGTTCCGTACTTGTCGGTCGTGACGCTGTAATGGTTGTTGGAGTTGGCCTCGTCCACGATGCGGACGGTGAGATCGGCGACCGGCTTTCCCTCCCGGTCGAGAACCTTTCCCCGGATCCCCTTGGTCAGCTGGGCGAAGGCCCCCGTACCAATGGCCAAACAGATCACGGCCAAGGCCAACGTGCGGACAGCGGTTTTCATTTCGCTCCTCCTCAGGAGTCCATTCTAAACCCGCTCAGCGGGTTCCCTCCAGAAACGCGCGCAGGTGGCGGCTCCGGGAGGGCAATTTTCGCAGTGCTTTGGCTTCGATCTGCCGGATGCGCTCGCGGGTGACGGCGAAGGCCTTTCCGACCTCCTCGAGGGTGTGCTCCGTGTCGTACCCTAGTCCGAAGCGCATCCGGATGACCTTGGCCTCCCGCTCCGGCAGTTCGTCCAGGAGCGCCGTGATGTGGTCCCGCCTGTCCTCCGTGAGGACGTGCTCCACGGGCGAGGGGATGACCTGGTCCTCGATGAAGTCCCCGAGGTGGCTGTCCTCCTCCTCGCCGATGGGGGTCTCCAGGGAGATG
This sequence comes from Acidobacteriota bacterium, assembly GCA_040758175.1. Taxonomy (GTDB): domain Bacteria; phylum Acidobacteriota; class UBA4820; order UBA4820; family DSQY01; genus JBFLVU01. The sequence continues at coordinate 1,297 of JBFLVU010000156.1, forward strand.
GGTTCCTGGGCGATCTTGAGGATCTTCCTGACCTTGGAGACCGTGATGCCCATGCGGTCCGCCACCTCCTCGGGGGTGGGCTCGCGTCCGATCTCCTGGACGAGGGTCCGCATGGTTTTGAAGAGCTTGTTGATGGTCTCGATCATGTGCACGGGGATCCGGATGGTGCGGGCCTGGTCTGCGATGGCCCGGGTGATGGCCTGCCGGATCCACCACGTGGCGTAGGTGGAGAACTTGTACCCGCGCCGGTACTCGAACTTCTCCACGGCCTTCATGAGACCGATGTTCCCTTCCTGGATCAGGTCGAGGAACTGGAGGCCCCGGTTGGTGTACTTCTTGGCGATGCTGACCACGAGGCGGAGGTTCGCCCGGATCAGATCGTTCTTGGCGTTCTCCATGTCCACTTCGCCCCGCGCGATGAGGGAGGCGATGTGCTTGACCTCCCACACGGGGGAGCCCATCTCCTTCTCGATCTGCTTCAGCCGCCCCTCCACCTCCTTGAGCCGCTTGCCGAGGTCTTCGTGGCGGGATTTCTCCGCCTTGGACAGGCGCGTCTTGAGCCGCTTCTGGGTGGACTCCAGGGCGCGGATCTCTTGGTGGGACTTCTTGAAGGAGGCCATCATGTCGTTGATGAAGCGCGTGTTGAGCTCCAGCCGCCGGATCTTCTGGGTCAGCTCCACGTAAAGCCGGCTCAGGGTCCACTTGAGCTTGCGGGCCCTCTTGGACTTCTTGTTCTTCTTGACCTCGGCGGCGAGCTTGGAGGCGAGGGATTCGGCCTGCTTCTGAATGGCGCGAATCCGATCGACGATCTCGATCTGCTCCTCGAGCCGGCGCCGCAGGTCCTCCTCGTCCTCCACGTCGTCGAAGAAGGACAGGTAGTGGCGGGCCGCCTCCGGGTCGCGGCGGACCTCTTCGCCCATGCCGAGGATCATGCCCGCCGCGTACCGGGAGCGCGAGAGGGCCTTGATCATCATCTTCTTGCCGCGCTCGATGTTCTTTGCGATGCGGACCTCTCCCTCCCGGTTCAGGAGGGGGGTCTGACCCATCTCCCGGAGGTACATCTTGACGGGATCGTTGGTCCGCTCGAGATCCGGGTCGTAATCGAGCAGGCTCTCCTCCGAATGGGGCTTGGCGGCGAACCCGGCCTCCTCCGGCGCGGGCTTTTCCTCCACGTCGATGCCCTGTTCCTCGAGGATCTGGAGCAGGAAGTCCATGTCCTCCGTGGAATGGAAGTCGGCGGGGAGGAGCTCGTTGATCTCGTCGTAATTCAGCTTTTCCTTGTTCCGGGCGTAATCCACCACGATTTCCCGGATGTCGTCGAGTCGTTCGTCCATCGTCTGTCCTTCGCTCCGATCCCGTTTGCTTTACAGGGCCCGGGCCGGCCCGCCCTCCATGGCGTGGATCTGCTCCATGAGGGACATCTTCTCTCGATTGAGGATCTGCACGAGCCCGAAGTCCTGCCTCCGGCTGGCCTCTTTGAGCTGTCGCTGGATGTCCCGCTCCCTCGTCCTCAGGTGAGAGGCGTGCACTTCGGCCGCGGCCCTCTCGAGGTCTTCCTCTCCGGCCGGCTCATGGCAACCGTTCAGCACGCGGGCCAGGAGCGCCTCGTGGGAGGGATCGGGCGGGTCCCCATTCAGGAGCGCCCTCAGGAGGGGCGCCGCCTCCATGGAATCGAAAACCTCCCCCGGGAGGCAGCGAACCACCCTTCGCGCTTCGTCCCCTCGGGAAAACAGCCCCTTCACCAATATCTGCTCCCGGACGGGAAGCCGGGCCGGCTCTGGGGCGGACTCCTGGGCCGGCCCCGCGGGGGCGCCCTGGGCGGACTGGAGGCGCTTGAGGATGAGGGCGGGCGCGATGCCCGTCCGCCCGGCCACGTCCCTCGCGTACTCCTGCCGCTCGATGGGGTCGGGCACGGCCACCAGGAATTCGGCCAGACGATCCACGAACGCCACGCGGCCCTCCACCTCCCTGAGACTCGCGGAGGCGAGGGCGCGTTCCACCAGGAAATCGAAGAAAGGCAGCGCCGAATCCACGAGCCTTCGGTACGCCTCTTGGCCTTCGGCGGCGATATAGCCGTCGGGGTCCTTCCCGCTGGGAACCACCAGGACCCGGATCCGGAGGCCTTCCTGAAGCAGGAGGCGGATGGCGCGCTCGGCGGCCTGCAGGCCGGCGGTGTCCTGGTCGAAGTTGAGGATCACCTCCCGGGCGTACCTCCGGGCGAGCCGGACCTGGCCATCGCTGAGTGCCGTTCCCAGCGTGGCGGCCGCGTAGGGCACCCCCGCCTGGGTTACGGCGAGGAAGTCCATGTACCCCTCCACGAGGAGAAGGCGCTCGGCCTCCCGGACGGCCTGGCGGGTTAGGCTGAGGCCGTACAGGACGTCCCGTTTCTGGAAAACCGGGCTTTCGGGGGAATTGAGGTACTTGGGCTCTTCGTCCCCCAGGGCCCTTCCGCCGAAGCCGACGGTGCGGCCCATGACGTCCTGGATGGGAAAGAGGAGCCGGTCCCGGAAGCGCTCCACGTGTTCGCCGCGCCCCCGTTCGAAGACCAGCCCCGCCTCTCCGGCCTCCTCGGCCCTGAAGCCCAGGCGCCCGAGGTGGGCGAGGAGGCCCCCTCCGGAAGGCGCAAAGCCCAGGCTTAGCCGCTCCGCCGTCTCCTGCCGAATCCCGCGCCGCTCCAGGTAGGAGCGGACCCGGCTCGAGGGGGGGGCCGACCGAAGGGCGGCGCGGTAAAAGTCCGCCGAAAGGGCGAGGAGCTTCCGAAGGCGGTCCCGGCGGTCGGGGCCCGGATCCCTGTCCCGCTGTCCCCCGAGGTCCAGGGTTACGCCGGCCTTCCGCGCAAGGATCTCCGCCGCCTCCGGGAAGGAGCAACCCTCCGCCTCCATGAGGAAGCGGATCACGTCCCCTCCCTTGTGGCACCCGAAACAGTAAAAGAGGCCGTTGTCCGCGTCCACCGAAAAGGAGGGTGTCTTTTCGCGGTGAAAGGGGCACAGGCCCACGGAACGCCGTCCGCGCCGGGAGAGCCTCACGTAATCCTGATAGACCTGAATCGGATCGATGAGGGATTTGATTTCTTCGACGCGGCGGACGGTGGTCATGGCACCTCGCAGGCCACAGGGTAATCTAGTGCCTCAACCCGGGCGGCGCAACCCGGGTTTTGCACGAAAAATGCGAGTATGTGAGCGGTTCCTCACGCCCGAAGCCGCACGAGCGTGACCCCGGCCCCCCCTCCGGAGGGGGGTGGCTCCTCCCAGGAAGCGGCGTGCGGACAGTGCTTGAGCCACTCCCTCACGGCGGCCCTCAGGCGTCCCGTCCCGATTCCGTGGATGATGCGAACCTCGGAAAGGCCCGCCGCCGCCGCCCGGTCCAGAAACGGCTCCAGCTCGGCTTCGGCCTCGGCGGCGGTGCGTCCCAGGAGGTGGATCTCCCACCGGGCGTCGGCCCCGCCGTATTCGGTGCCCAAACCCTGGCCGCGCTTCGGCTTTTCGGGCAGACCTTCCAGAATCTCGACGTCCGAGACCCCCACCTGAAGGGTCTTTCCCTCCACCTCCAAAAGGATACGGCCCGACGAGGGATCGGCCTCCGTCACGCGTCCGGCGAACCCGAGGCCCAGGACGCGGACGCGGTCCCCGCGGGCGGGGAGGATGCGCGGTGGGGAGGCGGCGGTATCCAGCCCAAGGGCCTTCCCCGTCTCCGCCGCAACCCTCGCGGCGGCCTTCTGGGCCACGCGCTTCACGGCCTGTTTGTTCACCTCCGGCTTGAGTTCCTCCAGGAAGCGCGCCTGGGCCTCCTTGAGAAGGGCGGGGATGGACTCGACGAAGCGCCGCCGTTCGGCCTCCAGGGACTTGGCGGATTGGTCCTTGAGGGCGGCGGCGGCCTCCGCTTCCCTCCTACGGGCCTCCAGATCCTTCCGCGCGGCCGCCAGGGCTTCGGACTCGGCCTCCAGGGCGGCCATCACGTCCCTCAGGTGCTTCTCGCCCTCGGGAAGCAGGGTCCGGGCGCGGGTCAGTATGCTGGCCGGAACACCCGAGCGCTCAGCGATTACCAGGGCGCGGCTGGCTCCCACCTGGCCCATTCGGAGGCGGAAGGTGGGCCCCCGGTCCCCCTCGGCGAACTCCATGCCGGCGTTCCCCATGCCGTCGGTCACGAGGGCCCGCATCTTTAGCGACTCGAAGTGCGTGCTGGCCAGCGTGAAGCCCCGCCTCTCGTGGAGGTGAAGGAGGATGGCCTCTCCGAGCGCCGAGCCCTCGGCAGGGTCCGTCCCCGAGCCCAATTCGTCCAGGATGAAGAGAAAGGGCTCCGAGATCCCGACCAGGGCGTCCCTCAGGGCCACCATGCGGGCGGAAAAGGTGGACAGGTCGTCGAGGATGGATTGGGTGTCGCCCACGGTCGCGTGGATGCATGCCAGGACGGGCAGGCGGGTCCCTTCCCCGGCGGGAACCGGGATCCCCGATTGGTGCATGAGGCAGAGCAGACCGACGGTCTTGAGCGCCACCGACTTCCCCCCCGCGTTGGGCCCGCTGACCACTAGGCTGCGGGTTCCGGAGAGGTGGAGGGACAGGTCGAGGGGTACGGCGGGTCCCCGGGGTCCCTCGCCCCACGCCTCCGCACGCAAGGGGTTGAGCTCGGGAGCGAGGAGGGGGTGGCGGGCCGAGACGAGGATCATCTCGCCCTCCCGCGCGATCTGGGGCAGGATTCCCCCGTACCGCCGTCCGAGGCGGGCGCACGCCAGATCCTCGTCCAGTCGCTCGACGGCCTCGAAGACGGCCTCCAGGACGTCGGCGCCGGCCGAAAGGAGGCCCGAGACCTCCACGAGGATCCGGAGGATCTCCTCCCGCTCCTCGGCGTCAAGGGCCGTGAGGCGGTTGTTCAGATCAACGACCTCCAGGGGCTCGATGAACGCCGTGGCGCCGGTGGAGGAGGTGTCGTGGAGGATCCCCTTCACCTGCCCCTTGAAGCTCGTCTGCACGGGAAGGACCAGGCGCCCGTTTCGGACCGTGTAGGTGGTATCCCTCAGAATGGAGGCCCCAAGTCGCTCCACCAGACGCTCCATGTGGGAGTGGACCTGACCTCGGGCCGCCTCGCGCTCACGCCGGATGGACCTCAAGCGCTGGCTCGCCCCGTCGGCCACGTCCCCCCTCTCGTCGAGGGTCCGCTCCAAGAGGGCCAGAAGGGGACGCCACCCCTCCCCGGCCGGGAAGGATCGCCCGATGACCTCTTTGGGAGAGGCAGGGTCCAGGATCCAATCCTCGGCGCGTGAGGCCACCCGCAGGGCGTCGCGCTGGATCCGCAGGGTCTCGAGAGGGAAGGACAGCCCCCGGGGAACCCGCGACGGCGGGCGGTGGTACCCCTCCAGGCTCAGGGCGCCGGACAGGGATTCGCCCCGAAGGCACGCCTCGACGCGGGCGTGTCGGTCCATCACCTTGTTTGCGTCGCCCCCGGGGAGCCGGGTCCCGGCGCGGGCCTTCCCTTCCTCCGTCTGGGCGCAGAGGGAAAGCAGCGCCAGGACACGGTCCCATTCGAGGGACCGGTGCGTCCTGACGTCCATCTGGTTTGGATTGTACGCCTTA
>JBFLVU010000157.1:0-6822 GCA_040758175.1 Acidobacteriota bacterium
GCGGGGCCGCGCCCCTAAAATGCGCCCTTACCCGTGGCCGCGCCGGCCGGGCGCGCACGTCGAGGGGGATGGACATCCGAGGGGGATTCTTGAAGCTGGATAGGGTGGAGCTGGATCGAGTCTGCACGGCGCCGAAGCAGCTGCCGCCCCGCTCTCTGCCTGAGCTGGCGGTCATCGGGCGGTCCAACGTGGGAAAGTCCTCCCTGATCAACGCCCTTCTCGGACGCCCAGGGTTCATGCGCGTGAGCCGGACGCCCGGTCGGACCCAGGCGATCCTGTTCGTGAGGGTGGGAGGGCTCGGGTTCGTGGTGGACCTCCCGGGGTACGGCTACGCCAAAGCGCCGGAGGGCGTCCGGCGCTCGTGGGCGACCCTCGTGAACGGGTACATGGAGTCGAGAGGCGGATCGGCCGCGCTCCTTCTCTTGGACATCAGGAGGGATCCGGGGGAGGGCGAGCACCAGTTGATGGAGTGGTTCCGGAGATTCGGATGGGAGGTTCGGGTGGTCCTAACGAAGGCGGACAAGCTGCCCAGGGGCCGGCGGGCGGCGGTCGTGTCGGCGGCATCCAAGGCGCTGGGACTGAGCTCCGAAACTCCTCCGCTCCTCTTCTCGTCACTGACGGGCGAGGGGCTCCCGGCGCTGAGGAAGTTGGTGGAAAGGAGCATGGAGTCGGTGAAATGAATAAGGGACGAACGGAGAACCTGGACCTCGCGAAACTGCACGATATGAACCCCCAGGAGCTGCTGAAGCTCGGCAAGGACTACGAAATCGAGAACCTCTCCTCTCTCAAGAGGCAGGAGCTCATCTTTCAGGTCCTCAAATCCCAGGCCGAGGCCAACGGCTTCATCTTCGCCGAGGGCGTGCTGGAGATCCTCCAGGACGGATTCGGCTTCCTGCGGGCCCCCGAATACAACTACCTGCCCGGCCCCGACGATATCTATGTGAGCCCGTCGCAAATCAAGAAGTTCGGGCTGAGGACGGGGGACACGATCTCGGGCCAGGTCCGTCCTCCCAAGGAAGGCGAGAAGTACTTCGCCCTCATCAAGGTGGACGCCATCAACTTCGAATCTCCCGTGAAGACCCGGGACCGCATGTGGTTCGACGCCCTCACCCCCATCTACCCCAACCGGAGGATCCGGCTGGAGACCTCCCGACAGGCCCTGTCGGGGCGGGTTCTCGACCTCGTGACGCCCATCGGGTTCGGCCAGCGCGGGCTCATCGTGGCCCCGCCGCGGACGGGAAAGACCATGCTCCTGCAGGCCATCGCCCACGCCATCACGGCGAACCACCCGGACGCGTATCTGCTGGTTCTCCTCATCGACGAGCGGCCCGAAGAGGTGACGGATATGCAGAGGTCCGTCAAGGGAGAGGTGCAGGCCTCGACCTTCGACGAGCCCCCCACCCGTCACGTCCAGGTGGCCGAAATGGTCATGGAAAAGGCCAAGCGCCTCGTGGAGCTCGGGCGTGACGTCGTGATCCTCCTCGACTCCATCACCCGCATGGCCCGGGCCTACAACACGGTCACGCCCCCCTCGGGCCGCGTGCTTTCGGGCGGCCTCGACGCCAACGCCCTTCAGAAGCCGAAGCGCTTCTTCGGGGCGGCCCGCAACATCGAAGAGGGCGGATCCCTCACGATTATCGCCACGGCCCTGGTGGACACGGGGTCCCGAATGGACGACGTGATCTTCGAGGAGTTCAAGGGCACTGGGAACATGGAGATCCACCTCGACCGGAAGCTCGTGGACAAGCGCGTCTTCCCGGCCATCGACATCAACAAGTCGGGGACCCGGAAGGAGGAACTTCTCACCAAGGAGTTCGAGCTCAACCGGATGTGGATCCTACGAAAGATCCTCAACCCGCTCTCCACGGTGGAAGCCATGGAACTGCTCATCGGGAAGCTCGGGGAGTTCGAGTCCAACGAGGCCTTTTTGAAGGGGCTCTCGGGGGGATGATCCGGGGGGCAGCGAGCGCGGCGCCCCCTCTGAACAAGGCGCCGGAGTCCCGAGCGCCGGCTGTCTCCGGCCCTCAGAATCTCACGACGTTGCCGACGACGACTTGGTAGTCGTCCACTCCGGGCCCGTCCACCAAGGGAAAGGCGACGGTCACGAGGAGCACGTTGCTGAACGCGCTCTTGAGGTTCCCGAGGCGCAGGCCGAACCCCACGTCCGCAAAAGTCCGCGACCAACCCCTCTCGGAAAAGCGGCGGACGGCGCCCGCATCCGCGTAAGCCACGAAGCCCAACTGGAGCAACCCCCACAGGCGGCGGTCCGTGACCACACGGTCCTCCAGGGAGAGGACCCAGCGCCGGTCCCCGGCCCGGAAGTGGTTCGGATAGCCCCTGAGGCCGTCCTCTCCCCCAAGATACAGCCAGCCCTCGGGCGGAGGCCGCAGGGCGAGATCCGCGCCGAAGCGGCCCGCGAAGGTCTGGCGGCCCGGTCCCGGGAGGTAGGCCGTGACCGAAGCCGAGAGCAGGCCCTCCCTCCAGAGTCGCCCGGCTCGTCTTCCCTGAACCCTCGCCTCCGCCAGGCAGATCCCCTCCTCGGACAGGTTCCAGGCCTTGTCCGCGGATAGCCGGAAAAAGGGCCCCGGCTCGTCCGACCCCAGGCCGCCGGCATAGATCCCCGCGGCGCCCTTCCAGGTCCATCCCAGGTTCACGTCCTCCGTGCGGGCCACGGACCGGAGGTTTTCCAAAGCGAGGAACCGGTCCTGGGTCCACTCGAACGTCAGGGCCACTCCGTGCAGTCTGCGATCCGGGGCGGGGCCGGGGGCCAGCCATCCCGGCCGGAAGATCCTCGCGGTCCCGTAAAAGGCCTCCTCTCCCTCCAGGGCGGCTCCCATCCGGGCCGCGGAGCCTCCCGGGAGGGGAAGGCCCCGGGCCCAGCCAAGGACCGCCCCATGCCGGCGGTAGGGAAGCGCGAGGACGGCGTGGCCGCGGTCGTAGAGGGTCAGGTGGGTCTCCAGGGAGGAGGCCCGTACCGCCGCGGACCACCTGGTGTGCAGGGCGAAGAACGGGCGATCGAGGGCGAAGGCCCTCCGGCGGCCGTCCGAAAGGCGCTGGTAGTCGAGAGACAGGGCCCATCGGCTCCCGAGAAACCGCGGGTCCGCGTAGGCCGCCTGATCCGTCGTCCGCTCGGGGTCCCTCTGGTGGCTCAGGATCAGTCTTTGGCCGCGTCCCAGGAAATTCACTTCGTGGACCCTTGCGCGCCAGCTCGTCTGCCCCCCCACCCGGCTGAACTTGAGGCTCCCCTGGAGGCTCCAGGTGTCCCGCACCTCCACCACGGCCCAGACGGATCCGCCCTCCAGGGGCTGGGGCCGCACCGAGGCGTCCCGGACGAAGGGAAGGGCGCGAAGGTTCCTCTCCGTCTCGCGGATGGTGCGGGCGTCCACGGGATCTCCCGGGGAGAAGAGGAGCTCCCTCTCCACGACGGAGCGACGGGTTTCGATGTGGACGAAGTTGGCGGCACGGGCCAGCCAGTGGGATTCGTCGGGCCGGGAGGGGTCGAAAACGTCCCCGATCTGGACCGTCACGCCCGCGATTCGCGCCCCGCGCGCTTCCCATTCCTCCCAGGACCCTAATGGCGCCTGGGCATGAATCGGTGGGAGAAAAGGGAGAGAGGCCGCGAGAAGGGCGCCCGCGGTCCACGGCCGTAGAAGAAGACGGTTTGCCATTCCGCGCATGCGCCTCCCATGAGACGCCATGCCTCGGGCGAAAGCAAGTCCCGCTCGTTCAGGGAGAGCCTCATCGGATACAATGAGCTCAGGCGGAATCGGGAGCGCCGGGAGGGAGCCATGGACGGAATCAGGGCGGCGAGAGCGGCGTGGATCACGGTCTTGATTTGCACAACCCTGGCGGCCGCGGCGGCGGGCGGGGTTCCGGGGACGGTGGTCGCGGAGTTCTCGACGGAACTCAAGACCCCCACGGGACTGGCCTGGGACGGAAGCCGCCTCTGGGTGGCGGACCTGGAATCGGCCACGCTGAATGCGGTGGATCCCTCGACGGGCCGCATCGAACGGACGCTCGAAGCCCCCGGATACCAACCCCTGGGTCTCGCCTGGGACGGGAAGGCGCTATGGGTCGTGGACGGCGCGGAGAAGACCGCCTACGCCATCGACCCGGCCTCGGGCCTGACGGTCCGGTCTCTTCCCCTGGACACGGATGCCCCAGAGGGGATCGGGTGGGACGGGTCCGCCCTGTGGACCCTGGACGCCCGGGGCGGAGGGCTCGTCCGCATCGACCGGATCGACGGGACCACGTTCCGCTCCTTTCCCTGCCCGGCCTGTGGTCCTGGGCGCCGGGGCCAGGAGATCGGTCTGGCCTTCGACGGCCAGTCTCTTTTCGTGAGCGACCGGACCACCGATGCGATCTACCGGGTTCATCCGGGGACGGGGGCCGTCCTGGACCAGTTTCCGTCGCCCGGCCCCTATCCCACGGGGCTGGCGTGGGACGGCTCCCACCTTTGGAGCGCCGATTTTGAAACGCGCAAAGTGTACCGCCTGTCCGTGGACCGGCATGCTCCCTACGTGCGGCGCTCGCCCAAGAAAGAGTCCGTCGTGTACCGTGAGGCTTGGCGCAACTTCGGCCCAGGCACCGTGAAGACCCTCGACGTGTACATCGCCGTGCCACAGGACCTCCCCAATCAGTCACTCCTCGCCCCCCCCAGGTTCACCCCGGAACCCGACGGGTACGTCACGGACCGATGGGGGCAACGATGCGCCCACTGGCGCTTTCAAGACGTGAAGCCGGGCCAGGAGGTGAGGGCCTCCATGGAGGTCCTGGCTGAGCTCTACCAAGTCCGCTGGTTCGTGGACCCGGAGCGGGTGGGCTCCCTCACCGAGATTCCCGCGGAAATCCGCCGGAACTACACCCAGAACAACAGCAAACTCGTCCTGGACGATCCCGTCATCCAAGGGGCCGTGAAGGAGGCCCTCGGTGGCGAGAGCAACCCCTACTGGATGGCCTGGAAGATCAACCGGCACATTCAGGAAAAAATGCGCTACGAGCTCGTGGGTGGTTGGAACGTAGCGCCCACAGTCCTTTCCCGCGGGTCCGGCTCGTGCTCGGAGTACACCTTCGTCATGCTGGCCATGTGCCACGCCGCGGGCCTGCCCGCCCGCTACGCCGGGTCCGTCGTGATCCGGGGGGACGACGCGAGCCGGGACGACGTCTTTCATCGCTGGGTCGAGGTCTACCTGCCGAACTACGGCTGGTTTCCCGTGGATCCCTCGGGCGGAGACAGTCCCGTTCCAGCCGAGTCGGCCGCTTTTTTCGGCGGCCTGGACAACCGTTTTCTGATCACCACCCTGGGCGCGGGCGACAGCGAGACCTTAGGCTGGGACTACAACAGCAACGCCGCCTGGACGGCGAAGGGACGGGTCAAGGTCCAGCAGTGGAAGGACGGCCTGTGGAGCCCCTCGGGAAAGAAAAGCGAACCCCGGCCCGTGGGAACGGCCGGTGGGCTCACCTGCGAACCGGGAACGGAAGACTGAGGGAACGGGCCCGGAATCAGCCCTCCGAGGGAAACGCGCTCCGGAACTGGTGATAGCGGGCCGTCACCTCGCGCTCGTGTCGCTTTTCATCCGCGTGGAATCCCTCCAGGACGGCCCTCATCACAGGGTCGTCGCAGAGCAGCGCGGCTTCGGTGTACATCGCCTGGGCCTCCCGCTCCCTCTCCATCGCCGTTCGGAGGATCGTGAACAGCTTGCGCTCGCGCTCCGTCATGGGACGAGACTCGGCCATGGCCACCTCCCTTCGTCAAGAATCCTGAATCGATTGTACCTCACGGACCGCCCGGAGCCCTCCAGAACGAAAAGAGGCCCGGCGGACGCCGGACCTCTTCGATCTTGGAATGGAGAGCTTCGGTCTGGGCGGATCTCGCCCTGGTGCAAGCTCCTACTGGACCTTGACGATCTCGTCGGTGTCGATTTGAGCCCGCTGGAGCGTGCCGGAGAAGTCCACGTAGACGGCCTTCCACTCGGAGAAAAGGTCCAGGGCCTCCTTGCCCCCCTCGCGGTGGCCGTTGCCCGTCTGCTTCACGCCGCCGAAGGGCAGGTGATTCTCGGCGCCGATCGTGGGCGCGTTCACATAGAAGAGACCCGTGTGCACGTCCCGCATGGCCGCGAAGGCCCGGTTCACGTCCTGGGTGTAGATGGAACCAGAAAGGCCGTAGAGGCAGTCGTTCTGGAGCGCCACGGCCTCCTCGAAGGTCTTGAAGGGGACCACCGCCAGGACGGGCCCGAAGACCTCCTCCTTGAAGAGGCGCATGGAGGGCTTCACGTCGGCGAAGATGGTGGGCTCCACGAAGAAGCCCTTGTCGTACTTCTTGCCCGTGAGGCGCTTGCCGCCGCAAAGGAGCTTGGCGCCCTCCCTCTTGGCGATGGCCACATACTCGAGGTCGGTCTTGAGTTGGCCCTCGTCCACGGCGGGGCCCATCTGGGTGGACTCGTCGAGGCCGTCGCCCACCTTCAGGGCCTTGGCGCGCTTCACCAGGGCGTCGAGGAACTTCTTGTAGACGCCCCTCTGGACGAGGCAGCGGCTGGTGGCCGTGCAGCGCTGGCCGGTGGTGCCGAAGGCGCCCCACAGGACTCCGTCCACGGCCAGCTCCAGGTTGGCGTCGTCCATGACGATGACGGCGTTCTTTCCGCCCATCTCCAGGCCCACGCGCTTGAAGTCCTTGGCGCAGGACAGGTTGATCTGGCGGCCCACCTCGGTGGAGCCCGTGAAGGAGACGAGGGCCACGTCGGGGTGCTCGCAGAGGGGGTTGCCCACCTTCCGCCCAGAGCCCGTCACGTAGTTGATGACGCCCTTGGGGAAGCCCACGGCCTC
>JBFLVU010000158.1:0-6720 GCA_040758175.1 Acidobacteriota bacterium
TCTCCTGATGGTGTTTCGCGCGTCATAGCCTGTGCCCAGATCCAAAGAAATAGCTGGATCGAAGAGCAGGACAGGGTTCCGGCTCAGGGGAGGCTGCCCTCTGCGCCATCGCATGGGCCCCACGGCTGTTGGGTACATTAGTTGCATAAGGCCGTAGCTCGATGCGACCGCTGTTTGCGCGGGATACTCCCAATGGTTAAAAAGCCATTGGATGAGCCGCCTTTGACCGGCGCTGCATGGCGAGGTGGCGGTAGCGCCGCAGTAGAAGGTCTCGTCATGCCAAGCCAACTGCCCACCAGCGTCGCCCGACCAGTTTTGAGGTGTCGCGCCGCACGGCCCCCGCGCATGGTTAAAAAGCGCCCACGCGTAACTTCCCCTGGGCCAACCGTCGTTTGCGATTACCACGTCATACAGAAGGACGTCGGGGTCGCCTCCATCGTAGTGCTGGCATTCGTATGGCAATACCGGCGGCTGGACCGTGAAATCATAATAGACAATATGACTGAAGTTCTCCCTCAGCCGCATGTCTCCATCGGTAAGTCCTGACCCGCCGGGAAACTTGAAGTAGTCGTAATTGTTTTCAGCCCAATCCGAGGCGGACCATGTTGAGATGTATTTCTTGTCGAAGCCCAAAGGCTCGTATCGAAAAGCGCCTGGGGCGTATTCGTGTCCGCTCTCTTCGTGCGCCTGGCTTTTGATGTACTGGGGCGGAATCCCGTACTTGTCAGCGTACTGGATAATTAGCGCATCGAATTCATGGTGCGTGTCGCTGTAGTCCTTCAGCCCCGCCGGCGCGGCGACGGTGAAGGCGATCTCGATCTTGGCCGGCTGGCCGTCGGGGCCTTTGTGGTGGGTGTCTTTGGTCGTCGCCCTCAGGATGAAGGACCCCGTGTGGACGGTCTGGAAGCGCAGTTCGGCGTGCTCGTAGGGAGTGACGCCCCCTGTGAAGAAGACGGCGGGCTTACCTGGATAGAGGCCCTTGGGGTCCGCGTTGGGGGCGGTTTCGCTGTTGGCGACGATTTCCCATTTCACGGTCTCCGCCGTTTCCTCCCCGCCGCCCGCGGGCTTCCAGAAGGCCTGGAGCTTGGGCGCCTGGCCGAAGAGCGCCTGGGCCTCCGCCTTTCCCTGGCCGTCCCCCTCGATCCACGTGAAGGCATCCGGGTTTCCCTCCCAGCCGCTGATGGGGTCCTCCGGCTCGGGAGTCCGCTTGATGCGGAGCGTCCCCCCCGCCTCGCACACGTCGGGCGGGATGCGCACACCCGGGGGTCTGCCCTGGCCTTGGAGGAGAGCCGCGTGGCCGGTGACGGCGCAGCAGTCGAAGGCGTCGTAGAAGTCCGGCTCCAGCAGTTCGCAGGGCGTGAAGCGGTGCAAGACCTCGTTGAAGTTCGCGAAGTCGTGGGCCCACTCGTAGACGTTCCCGTACGCGTCGGTGGCGATGGCGAGGGGGTAGTACTCGCCGGCGGGACACCCGGGCCAGCCCTGCCGGGGCGCCGGCGCCCAGGGCCGGATGAGGGTCGGAAGCCCCGCGCCGTCCCTCTCCACGATCCAGACGGGCCCCGTATCGTAGACGTGCATCTCGTGCCACCGGTTCTCCATGACGAAGAAACGGCCCATGCAGTCCGAGGCCAGCGTGCCCGCGTTGCGGGTGGCCGAGTGGCCGTCGAAGGTCTCAAAGAAAGGAACCGGGACCTCCACCGGCCCCAGGGGACTTCCGAGGGGAGGCACGGCCCACAAGTGGCTCGACCAGGGATCGCCGATGCCGGGATAGTCACGAAATCGGACCAGGGCCGCCCCGTCCGGGGCCACGCTCGCGTCGAAGCTCCACGACACGGCGTTGATGGTGGCGACCCCGAAGGAAACGGGCGACAGGGCCGACTCGATGCGGAGGCGGACGGGTTCCGGCCCGGGCTGGACCGGGGCCGGAAACCTCCAGAAATTTACTTCCACGGGGCGGTCCACCCGGTAGATCCCGGTCCCGTCGACGCTTTCCACGTGCCAGAGGCCCCACCGGGCGCCCACCACCAGGAGCCCCCCCGAGGCGTCGAAACCGAAGGCGACGGGAAGGTAGTCCTCCGAATCATTCCCGTTGTAGGGACTCTGGGCCGGACAGGAATCCCATCGAAACGCGATGCACGTGGTGCCCTGCGTCAGGTTGCGGATCTCGAAGGTCATGGGCGTGTACACGGCGGGGCCCGGCCTTCGGACGTACAGATAGAACGCCTCGTCGGTGGCCGGATTTTTGGCTGAGACGCTCAAGTCGCTCCAGTCCGTGTTGTCGCAGATGTAGAGGCGGCCGGAGACGAAGGCCACACCGCCCAAGGCGTTCACCCGGTAGCGCCGCAACTCGTACCGCGAGCCCCAGTAGATCGTCTTGAGGGCCAGGAACTCCACGTCGTCGCCGCTTCCGGGCAGGAGGCGCTGGATCGCGGCCTGGCCGGCGAGTTTGGATTCCACGTCCACCCGCTTCCAGGAGACAAGAATGTGGGCCGGAGGGCTGGTCTGCTCGAAAAGGCGGCCGTCCACGATGGCGTGGGTGGTCACCGTGACGGGTCCCGTGGCCGCCCCTGGGGGCACCAGGACCGAAAGGCGCGATCCGCTCTCGGGGGCCACGGTGACGGGAATGGACCCGAACTGGACCACAACGAGGGGCTCGCCCGCCAGGAAGTAGCGCCCCTCCAGCACGAGCAGGTCTCCCACGGCGACCCGATCGGGGTTCACCTTCGTCAGTTCAGGAGGCGGTGGGGGGGGTGGGAGACTGAGCCCTGGATGCGCTTCCCAAGCCGGCGACCAGACCCAACGCGAGAACACACAGTCCCCATCGAACCGATGCCATGGATCCCCCTCCATGAATGGATGGGATTGTACTCCCTAGGCGCTGGGAGATGCAACGCGGCTCGGGTTCTCCAGAAAGGGTCCCGGTCATGCCAATGAACTGCAGGCGGCGGGCCCGGGGGGGGGCCCGCCGCGGGGAGGCTCTCCGGGGACCTACCGCGTGTACGTGTAGGGACCGGAGGAGATGGCGTCGGTGGTGTTGAACACGGTCACGGATACGGGCGCGCCCTTGGGCAGGAGGGCCTTGAGGGCCGCCCCGCTCTTGGCCACCACTTTGGTGCCGCTCTTGTAGGTGGTGACGGGGACGTCGGTGCCGTTGATCCTCACCGAGCAGGGGTTGAGGAAATCGGTTCCCGTGACCACCAGCCGGAAGGGGTTGGTCTTCTTCACGACGGAGGTGATGACTGGGGGCCGGACGTAGGTATAGGTCAGGGCGTTGCTTTCCCCTCCCAGGTTGGAGACCGTCACCGAGACGGTTCCCTCGGCGTGGGCCGGAGCCAGAGCGGTGACCTGGCCCTCGAAGTCCTCCGTGAAGGTGGCCGGCAGGCCGTCGAAGACCACGGAGGTGATTCCCGTGACGCCCGTGCCCTCCAGGACCACGGCTGTGCCGCCGGCGGTGGCGCCCTTGTCGGGGGCAATCCCAGTCAGGGTGGGGGGGCAGGCGCTTTTCAGGATGGTCCCGCCGTTTCCCAAGGCGAAGAGGAGTCCGCCGCCTCCGCCGGCGCCTCCCAGGTAATGCCCTATGCCGGGATCGCGCGCGGTCCAACTGATCCCGTCCGGGCTCGTGAGCAGGATGCCGGCCTGCGCCTCGTTGCTGAAGCCGACGGCCACGAAGAGGCCGCTGGAGTAGGCTATCCCGTAAAGGTCACCGGTCACGCCGGAGGTGCGGGGCACCCACGACGAGCCCGATGTATCCAGCGTGTAGATGGTCCCCGCCTCGCCCACGGCCACATAGCGGGCCTGTCCGTAGGCCACGGCATTCAGGCCCTCGGTGGAACCCGTCGGCACGACGAGGAGGCCCGGACCCATGAGGATGGACTCACCCTCGTCCGTCACGGCGACGAAGATCCCCTGCCCGTAGGTGATTCCGTTGATGTGGTGGGGCGTCGGAGCGGGGGTGATGGCGGTCCATGCGCTCCCGTCAGTGGAAATGAGGAGGGTCCCGTTGAGTCCCACCGCCACGAAGGCGCCGGAGCCGAAGGTCACGTCCTGCAGGGTCTCCGTCGTGCCGGAGGCGCCGTAGTACCAGATGGCCCCGTCGGAGGAGTACTTCGCGTCACCGCCTTCCCCCACAGCCACGAAGCGCCCGTTCCCGAAGGCCGCTCCCTTCAGGTGGATCCCGTCCGAAAAGCACACCGTGGCCCAGGTGGCCCCATCCACGCTCTTGCTGAAGCAGCCCCTCTCGCCCACGGTCAGGAAGTACCCGAGTCCCGATGCCAGGTCCGTCCATCCCACGTGGACCCCCGTGGAGGACCTGGACCAGTTGACGCCGTCGGCGCTCCAGAGGAGGAGTCCCCCCTCGCCCACCATCTCGTAGCGGCCTTGTCCAAAAGTGCAGGCCTTCGCCCGGCCCCACCCGAGTTCCGCCAGCACGTTCCAGGTGATCCCGTCGGGGCTCCCGAAACAGGTGGACAACCGGTTGTTCCAGTCGTATCCCGCGGCGAAGAACTGCCCGCCCCCGTAACAGACGGTGCGGAGGTCCACGTCCGGGAGGCTGTACACGGGAGTCCAGGAGAGGCCGTCCGCGCTGTAGGCGAAGAGGGCGTTGCCGCCGGTCCAGTCGTGGCCCACGGCCACGAACGTGCCCGAGGCGAAGGTGATGCTCGTGAACTCCAGGCCGGGGAAGGAGGCCGCCGTGGACCAGGAGGACCCGTTCGTGCTCGTGAGGAAGACGCCGGTCTCCGACGTGGCGACGAACCGGCTGTTCCCGTGGGCCACCGAGGTCAGGACGTGGCCCGTGCCGGGGAAGTGTGGGTACCAGGCGTACCCGTCCGTGCTCGTGAAAACGAGGTCCTGGTTTCCCTCCCAGTTGTAGCCCACGGCCACGTACAGGGTGTCCCCTCGAACGAGGCCGAAGACGCTTCCCACGCCTCCCGCCAGGCGCGTCACCCACTGGACACCGTCCTCGCTCGTCGTGATGACGGGGGTGGTCGTGGCCGGGTCGAAGCCGCCCGCGACCCACTTGCCCCCTCCGAAAATCACGGAGGAGAGCCAGTAGGGCTGGCCCGCGTCTCCCACGACGTAGTCCGACCCAGTCTTGCGCACGACGGTCCCGTGGCTCCCCACGGCGATCAGGGTCGTCCCGTCGTAGGCGCAGGCGTTGAGGTCGTTTCCCTGGGGGAGCGGGACCGCCCAGTCCCAGGTCGCGCCGCAGTCAAAGCCGAAGGCGGCCGCCCCCCACAGGAGCACCGCCGCCGTCGCAAACGTCCAAAAGAGACCGCACCCTTTCCTCATCGCCCGCCCCTCCTCCGGCTCCGGGCCGGATGTCTGGTTTATAAAAAAGATACGGCGAGCGAGCGCAAAAGGCCAATGATGCCCGTCACAAAAGGGGAACGGCCGCCCCCGAGGGGACGGCCGTCGCTTCCCTTCGCAATCCGATGGGTCTAGGGAGTGAAGGTAAACACGATGTTGCCCCCGCTCTTGGTCAAGTAGAGCGTCTTCTGGCCGTTGTCCACCAGTTCGTAGAAGACCAGGGGCCGGCCGTTGTCGGTCAGGACGGCCGTGTCGGGCTCGGTGGCTCCCGAGGTGATGCCCCGGATGTAGGCCTTGTCGTCGTCGGACGTGCCGGGCAGGGTCGGGTCGGCTCCCTCCCCCCAGTTGGCCACGTGGTTGGGGCCCATGGCCGCCAGGGAGGAGAAGGCGGGGTAGCGCCGCTCGAAGAGGGGCGCAATGGGTTGGCTCAGGCTCGTTAGGGCGTCCGAGCGGAGGAGGTGGATGCCGGTTCCCACGACCACCGTGTTCGACCAGGAAGAAGTCCCGCCCGGGGAGAGGGTGGCGGTGGCGGAGAGAAGGGTTCCGTCGGCAAGGGGCGACAGCCCGCCGAGGCTCCAGATCCCCGATCCGTCGGCCGTCACCGTGCCCAGGTAGAGACCGTCGGCGTAGACGTCCACCACGGCGTTCGGGGAGGATGTGCCGGTGACGGTGGTGGCCCCTGAGGCCACGGGATAATCGATGGTGGGCGTGGGCGTGAGGTCGCCGGAGTCCGACGCCACGACCACTGCGTTCGAAAGCCCGCTCACGAGCTTGCCGGCGGCCTCCACGGTGGCGGTGACCACCTGGCCATCGGCCAGGGGAACCCCGGCCAGGCTCCAGGACCCGTCGGCCTGGACGAGGGCCGTGCCCGCCGAGACACCGCCCACGTAGACCGTCACGAGACTGCCCGGCGCCTCGACGCTGCTTCCATACACGGTGACCGAGGCCCCCGCGTACAGGGGTGCGGTCACGATGGGGGGAACGCTGGGCGGGGTGGCCAGGACCGTGAATCCGTTGGAATCGGAACCCGTGTTCCCGGCGGGGTCTGTGATCGAGGCGGAAACGGTGTAGGAAGCGTCGGCGAGGGGGGTGGGCCATTCGAGGCTCCAGGACCCGTCGGCCTGTACCGTGGCCGTGTGGGACTCGGCGCCGATGGTGACGGTGACGGTGGAGCCCTCGGCGGCGTCGCTGGTGCCGGAGATGGCGGGCGTCGAGTCGCCCGTCGTGGAGCCCTCGGCGGGGGCCGTGATGGTCACGGACGGGGCCGTGAGGTCAATGACGAGTTCGTTCGTGCTGGCGTCGGTGGCGAAGTTGCCCGCGGCGTCGGTGACCGTGGCGGTGACGGCGTAGGTCCCCTCGGGGAGTTCGTTCCCGGCGGGGACGGTCAACGTCCAGTCCGTTCCCGAAACCACGAGG
>JBFLVU010000159.1:0-6701 GCA_040758175.1 Acidobacteriota bacterium
GCGAATCTCGGAGAGCGACACCAACGGAACGTTCGCGAGGCTGCGCGAGTCGGGACGAAACCCGAACAGAACCCATTCGCCGCGGAATCGGGAGAGAAAGTACGGGTGGAAGGGGAACGCCTCGCCCTCTTCCCGAAGGGTTAGGATAAGCGCTTTGCCCCCGTATAGCGCCTCGTGGACCACCTCCAGGTCCTGCCGGAGCCCTTCCCGCGGGGGCAGAAACCCTTCGGGCAACTGGAGCGGTTCACGCGCCTCTTCGAGGAGGTCCAGAAGCGGCACGGGGTGGGCGTAGTGATACCCGCGAAGGCGGTCGTGGGCCAGGGGAAGTTTGAGGTCGTCCTTCATGAACCTGAGGTCGCGGCAGAGGGTCCGGACCGTAACGGCGAGGCGGTCGGCCATGGACTCGAGGGTGTTCTTGCCACCGGCCCGGAGCATCCCGTCGATGGCCTGCACGCGCTTTCGGGTGGCGAGGTTTCTTTCGGGCGCCACGGGTTCCCCCTCGACTTCCATGATAGCAAGAGGCGTACCTGGAGCGGCAGGGTTGGAAGTGCTTGCAAAGAAAGGGAAACGTGTCGGAGGTCGGGCGGTCGAGTGGATCCCCGTCGAAACGAACCGTCATTCCAAAGATACAACGCGGGAGCGAAGGTGGAACCCTTGCCCGGCCCGGTCATCCCCCGCGATCGAAGGGGAGGGCGTCTTGGATGTGCGTCAGGCGGGGCTCCCCTCCGCCGTCGGGATAGTCCAGCGCGACGACGTCTCCCCGGAGGCGGGTCAGGGAAATCCCCTGCCGGCGGGCGAAAACCCGCCCCGCAAGCAAGACTCGACGGGCCTTCGTGGGAGTGACGGCCTCGAGGGCGGAACCGAAGCGGCGGGACCGCCTCGTCTTGACCTCCACGACGATGAGCCAGCCCCCCTTCTCCACGAGGAGATCGGCCTCCCCGCCCCGAACCCTGTAGTTCCTCGCCAGGATGCGGTAGCCATGGGATTCGAGATAGCGGCCGGCCAGGTTTTCTCCTTCCCGGGCCGTCCCTTCGCGGGACCGGTCGGAGGGCCCCCTCAGGGCCCGCAGGAGCCTCGGCCACAGGGAGAGGATTCCCACGGCTTAGGGGATCTCCGGACCACCCCCGCGACCCTTTCTGGGCGCGCCGGGACCGCGGTCCGCCATCCGATCGAGGAGCTGCCGGCGGAGCAGGAGAAATTGAACCTGCTGGCGCGGCGCAAGGGCCTCCATCAGGCGTCCCTCCTCCGCCTTGAGGGCCGATTCGAAGCGGTCCTGTTCGGACCGGAAAAGGGCCACATCTTCCAGGAGCACCTTCTCGGGGGTACCCGGGTCCACCGCGTGCGCTTCGAGGGTCCTTCCCATGGTTCGGAGGGTCGCCTGATGGGCGGCCCTGAGGTCCTCCATCGCCTTGAGGGAATCCATCACCTTGAGGGTCTGGGCGTCCGAGAGCCCCAGGGTCTCGCGCATGCGCTGAACGACGAAGAGGCGGCCCACTTCCCGGCGCTGCCTGCCCACGGAAGCATCCGGCGGATCCGGAGGGGGGAGCAGGGTCTGGGCCGCCAGGGAAAGGCCCATCGCCAGAAGGAAGAAACTCGCGAGGTATCGACGTCTAGCCATTCTCGCCTCCGAAAACCGGACTCTCCGCCCCGTCTGCCTCCCCATCTTCTTCCTCCTGGACCTCTCCCGCAACGGCCTCGGCTACTTGGAGGAGGGCCAGGGTGGCGTTCTCCCTCGAAACGTCCCACCCGAGGCTCCCCACGGCAGGGATCGAGGTCTCTGCCAGTTGGGCGGGATGCCCATTCTGGGCGGGAAGGAGGCGCAGGCCCGCGGCCAGCGCGGCGGCCAGTAGAAAAGACGCCGCGAGGGAACTCCAGCGCACGGAGGCCTTGGGGTATCCGCCCGAGCGTCCGGGAATCGGCCGGGCCATCGCCACGACCCGGGCCTCCCAGATGTCGTTGCCCAGGGCGGGGGGGGCGGCTTCAACGAGGGCCTGCTCCAGGCTCCTCAGGGCCTCCAGCTCCTCGCGGCAGGACGCGCAGGAGGCGGAGTGGTCCTTCCCTTCGCCGGCTTCCCCCGCCAAGGCCCTCGCCATATATCCCTCATGGTTCATGAGCGGCCTCCAAGCGCCCGCGCAGGTTCCGCAAGGCGAAGAAGTAGTGGGCCTTGGCCGTTCCCTCGGCCACGGAGAGAACGCCAGCGATCTCCCGGAAGGTAAGGTCCTCCCAGGTCTTCAGGATCACCACGGCCCTCTGCTGCGGGGGCAGGGAAAGGAGCGCGCGCCGGAGGGTTTCGGCTCGCTGGCCCCGAAGGGCCTCGGCCTGAGGAGACGGGGAGGAAGAGGCCCCTTCCGGAGGGTCCCCCACCTCCTCCCTCCGGACGGAGGCGGAGGCGAGATGATTGAGGGCCAGATTGTGCGCGATCCGGTAAAGGAAGCTCCGAATGGAGCAGTCCCCCCGGAAGCCGGAGAGGCTCTGGGTGAATCGAAGGAAGGTCTCCTGGGCGAGGTCCTCTGCCTCCGCCGGGTCCCTCAGCAGGCCGGCCAAGTACCGCTTTAACGGTCCGGCGAAGGCCTTCACCAGATCCCGATAGGCCGCTTCGTCGCCGCTTTTGAGAGAATCCAACCATGGCTCCCGGTCCTCCCGCATCCGTCGCTCCGACATGGAGACCATTCTAAGGCCGGAAGCGTTTAATGGAGGAGATGGCCACAGGGGTGTGTCACCCAGGACACGCTCCGGAGGACCAAGCCTTTGCAATCCCACGCTCCCGCATTGGCACCTCTCTTGCTGAGAAGCGCCCGGGAGGTGTGCGTGTATTATCAGCGGACCCTGAAGCAGGCGCTCGGATGCAGCGGAATCGGTCTGCATTCCGGCAAGAAGGTCACCCTGCGCCTGCTCCCCGCACCGGAAGACACGGGAATCGTGTTCCGCCGCGTGGACCAGGACGGATTCGAAATCCCCGCGCACATCACCTATCTCCAAAAAGTGGACTTCGCCACCACCCTGGGCGCCGGCGGCGTCCAGATCAAGACCGTGGAACACCTCCTCGGGGCCTTCTACGGGATGGGCATCGACAATGCCCTGGTCGAGATCAACGCTTCGGAGATCCCGATCATGGACGGTTCGGCGGCCCCCTTCATTTACCTGATCCGCGAGGCCGGCGCCGTCAACCAGGTGCGCGCCCGGCGCTATTACAGGGTGTCACGCCCCATGGAGGTGCAGGAGGCGGACCGTTGGATCCGGATCGTGCCGTCCGAGGATCTGCGGGTCTCGTACACCATCGACTTCCGCCACCCGCTCATCCACCAGCAAACCCTCACCCTCCCCATCCAACCCTCCACCTTCGAGGACCAGATCGCCCCCGCCCGCACCTTCGGCTTCATGAAAGACGTGGAGGCCCTTCGGGTCAAGGGATTGGCCCTGGGGGGGTCGGTGGACAACGCGGTCGTGCTGGGAGACAGCCGGGCCCTCAACCCGGACCTCCGCTTCCTCAACGAGTTCGTTCGCCACAAAGTCCTCGATGTCCTGGGAGACCTCTCCCTCTGCGGGTTCCACGTCAAGGGCCACGTGATGGTGCACAAGGGCGGACACCGCCTTCATGCGGAAATGGCCAAGCTTCTCCACATTTCGCGGGGCATGCACGCCATCGAGTCCGGACTGGAGGACACCGCCGCCCTGGGGCTTTCGCCCCCTCTCGCCTAGCCTCCTTACTCAACTTCCTTCCTCCAACCATCGAGGGCCGTTCGGCCCTCCTTTTTTTGCTCCTCGTTCGTACCGGGGCGTCTCGAAGGGCGCGGCAGGACGCCCTCCGGCTCGCAGACCTGCGCGGATTCTCCAGACGGGCCTTTCTCTCACCCGCTTGCGCCAAAGGAGGGAGCCCCCTTTAACCCAAGCAGTTCGGGTTGGTCTCCCGTAGTCAGGGCGTGGGGTTCGGGCTCGGTCCGTGGGTCGAAGATTCGGGGTGGCTTCTCTCCGGCGGGGGAGGGCCTGGAGAGCCGGAGGCGCGTGGGGAAGGGGGAGGCGGACTCACTCGGACCAGCCGCACTCCTTCTTGGGACAGGTCTTGAAGGTGGAATCCCCCTTCCGGCGCTCCACGAGGTAGGGGTTGCCGCATGTCGGACAGGGGCCGGGCAGGGGCCGGTCCCAGGAGACGAAATCGCACTCCGGATACCCCGTGCACCCGAAGAAGGTCTTGCGGCCCCGCGTGAACCGTTTCGCCAGAGGCTTGCCGCACTTGGGGCACGGGACCTCCGACGATTCGCGCTGGATGTACTTGCAGGTGGGGTAGTTGGAGCAGGCCACAAAGGGGCCGTACCGCCCCTGCTTCTTCACCAGGGGCGAGGTGCACTGGGGGCACTTTTCCTCGAGGACCTCGTCCTTGGCCACCACGACGGCGCCCGACCGGTCCCGCCGGAGTTTGATGGTGGTCTTGCACTTGGGGTAGTCGGCGCACGCCAGGAAGGGGCCGAAGCGGCCTGTTCGGACCGTCATGGGGTTGCCGCAAACGGGGCAGGTGGAGGCCTCCGGGGGAACTTCGACCGGCGTCTCGTCGGGAAGGGGCCGGGTGCCCTTGCAGTCGGGGTATCCGGTGCAGGCCAGGAAACGCCCGAAACGGCCCATTTTCAGGACCATGGGTTTCCCGCACTTGTCGCATACCTCCTCGGTGGGCTGGCCCTCCCGCCGCAGGTCCACCATTTCCGCTTCGGCCTTCTCGAGCTCCTTGTGAAAGGAGGTCCAGAAGCGGGAGAGCAGGGTGAGCCGGTCTTCGGAACCCCGTTCCACGCCGTCGAGGTCCTCCTCCAGGCCCGCGGTGTAGCCCACGTCGAAGAGGGCGGGGAAATGCTGGACGAGAATTTTGCCCACGAGGCGCCCCAGGTCCGTCGGATGAAGGAGACCCTTCTCCTTCCGCACGTACTCCCGGTCCTGGATCGTGGAAATGATGGCGGCGTAGGTGGAGGGCCGGCCGATCCCGTTTTCCTCCAGGGCCTTTACCAGGGAGGCCTCGGAGTACCGTGCCGGGGGCTCTGTAAACTTCTGTTCGGGTTTGAGGCCGAGAAGGGTCAGGGCCTCACCCTGGCTCAAGGGAGGCAGGCTCCCCTTCTCCTCGTCCTCCTCCACCTCGTAGGCCGCCAGGAATCCCTGGAAGCGGCAGACGGACCCGGAGGCAGAGAAGGTCCCGTCGCCGCAGGCGACCTGTACCTTGGTCGCATCGAAGAGGGCTTCGGCCATTTGGCTGGCCACGAACCGCCTCCAGATCAGCCGGTAGAGGGAGTATTCGTCCTTACCCAAGGATTCCTTGACCGATTCGGGAGTGCGAGCCGGATCCGTCGGGCGGATGGCCTCGTGGGCGTCCTGGGCCGCTTTGGCGGGGGAGTAGAAACGCGGCTTGGGGGGCAGGTACTCGGCGCCGTACGCCGCGAGGACGTGCTGTCTGGCCGCCTCCACGGCCGCCGGGGCGACGCGCGTCGAATCGGTCCTCATGTAGGTGATGAGCCCCACCGTCTCGCCGCCCTGCAGGTCTACGCCCTCGTACAGACGCTGGGCGACGCTCATGGTCTTCTTCACGGTGAACTTCAGGAGGCGGGCGGCCTCCTGCTGCAGTTTGCTGGTGATGAACGGGGGCGGCGGGGAGCGCTTCTGGACCTTTTTTTCCACCTGAGAGACGGCCCAGGGCCTTCCCTCGAGGGAGCGAAGGACCTCCTCGCTCTGCTCGGCGCTTCGGACGTCGGCCTTTCGTCCCTTCCATTGGGTGAGGCGGGCTTCGAAGGGCTTTCGGGCCGTCCCCTCGAGCCTGGCCGTCAAGGTCCAGTACTCTTCGGGCCGAAAGGCCTCGATGGCCTCCTCGCGCTCGCAGACCATCCGAAGGGCCACCGTTTGGACCCTTCCGGCGGACAGGCCCTTCTTGACCTTGTCCCAAAGCAGGGGGGAAATGCGGTAGCCCACCAGGCGGTCGAGGACCCGGCGGGCGATCTGGGCGTTCACTTTGCGCGGATCCACCTCCGTGGGCGCGCCCACGGCCTGCTGTACGGCGTCGCGCGTGATCTCGTGGAAGAGGACCCGGCGGATCGGTTTCCCGTCCTCCTTGAGAAGCTCGGCCAGGTGGTAGCAGATGGCCTCCCCCTCCCGGTCGGGGTCCGCGGCCAGCAGGATCTCCTTGACCTTGCGGGCGGCCTCGCGGATCTCCTTGACCACGGCCTTCTTTTTCGGAAGGACGACGAAGGTCGGGCGAAAGTCCTTCTCCACGTCCACGGAGAGCTTGTTCGAGGGCAGGTCCCGGACGTGGCCCATGGAGGCCTTCACGGTGAAGCCGCGTCCGAGGTACTTCTGGATGGCGCGGGCCTTGGCGGGGGACTCGACGATCAGCAGGGTATCGGGCATCAGGTGGGCTCCCGGAGCGCGCGCTTGAGGGCGTAGCGCATTCCCGGCAATTCTACACAGTGCCCCCCCATTTGCAACTCGAAGAGCCGGGCCATGACCTCGGCGGCCGGCAGGCCGGTGGCCGCGCAGAGGGTGTCCACCGAGCGGGCGGCGTCGGGGGCCAGGTGGGCGAGCACCTTGCGGCTCTCCTCCGAGAGATCCGGAGGCGCAGGGGAGCTCTCGCCCTCCGACGTTTCAGGTTGCAGGGCCGTGCGAATCACCTCGGGCAGTTCCTCCACCACATCCGAAACCTGAAGCACGAGTTTGGCGCCCCGTTGAATGAGGGA
>JBFLVU010000160.1:0-6625 GCA_040758175.1 Acidobacteriota bacterium
CGCCGCGCCGCGCCGATCGGGTCCTGCGCTGGCTCCGGGTGCCGGTCCTGGGCGTCGTGCTGTACTTCACGTACAAAACGGGGGAGCTGGTGTTCCGCGGCTACGACCCCTATTACGTCCTGTTCAGCTTCCACGGGCACGACGTGAGGTGGTGGAGCTACCTCCTCGTGGCCGTCCTCCTCGCGGCCGCGGTGGCGGTGCCCATGGCTTGGTGCCGGTATCTGTGTCCCCTCGGCCTGGCCCTGTGGCCCTTCTCGGCGGCGGGCCGCCTGCGGCTGAGGCGCGACGCCGAGACCTGCACGTCATGCCGCGCCTGTGACCGGGCCTGCCCCCACGCCATCGAGGTTTCCGCGGCGGGGGAGGTGAAGTCCGGGGAATGCACCCTTTGTCTGGCCTGCGTCGACGCCTGTCCGGCGGGGGAGACCCTGACCTTGCGCCTGGAGGGGCTCAGGCCGTGAAGATCCCAAAGGCCGCCGTGCCCGCCCTCGTGGTCCTCTTCGCCCTCGCCGGCCTGGGGTCCGCCCGGTTCTTCGCCGTCCCCACGCTCACGCGGGACTTCGCGGCGGGCGGAGGGAACCCCTACCGGACGGCGACCTTTCTGGTGGAGGGCGTGAAGTGCCGCGACACCGCGGAGAAGGCCTTCGAACACCTCGTCGGCCTGAAGGGCCTTGGGAGCGCCGAGGCCTACGCCTCGCGAAACGAGATCCGGGTGACGTATGATCCGGGCGTCACGGGTCCCCAGGCCATCCGGGAGGCCCTCGAAGGCCCCGAGTTCGACGCCGCCACCGGGGAGATTTGGTTCGGGCGCTTTCGCGTGATAGAAATGGACGGGAAGCCCCTTCCGGAGGGGACGGGGAGCGCGTCCCCCGGGGCCCCGTAAATCAGAGAGGGAGAGTGCACATGATGCGGAATCTGCGCGCGTGGGTCCTGGTTCTTTCGGCCGCGATGCTGGCGGGGGCGGCCCTCGCCGCCGATCCGGCGCCCGCCGCCGCCCAGGAGACGGCGGTCTTCGAAATCGCCAAGCTGTCCCAGGGGACGGTGGTCAAGGACCTGGCGGGCGCCCTTGCCAAGGAGCCGGGCGTCATCAAGGCGAAGGCCGACATGGACCAGGGGCTCTTCAGCGTGACCTTCGAGCCTGGAAAGACCAATCCCGAGACCCTGGCCAAGCTGGTGAGCGGGGTGGCGGGTGAGGCCAAGCTGAAGGAAGTGGTGGCCGTGCCCGCCGGCGCGAAGGCCGCCTCGGGCTGCGGCGCCTGCCCCAGCCGAAGCGCCTGCTCCTCCAAGAAGAAGTAGCGGAAGCACCCGCGTTTTTCCGAAGAGGAGGCGGCGGCCCCCGGATGGGGACCGCCGCCTTGTCGCGTCCTCTGAAGGCGCGTCGTTTGCCTCTCGCCCTTAGCTGGCTGTCGAATAACCCACGCAGGCCCCGCGAAAGAGGCTTGGGCGAAGGGGTCTGGCCCGGGGAGAATCTCTGGTGCGACGGCAGCGCGGTGGAGCAGGTTCGCCGTCGCCCTCCAAGCCGAAGCCGTCGCCAGCCGCGTATAGGGAAGCAGACGGGGCGGGCATCAGACCGAGACGCTAACACTAAAGACCTGACCCCGATGGAATATTCCCAACGGGGTGGAGGGCGGGTACAATGGGGGCTTGCAGGGAGGCCGGATTTCCTCAACCCGAAGCCATGAAGTTGGAACTCCTGGTCACACGCGATGTCTGGCAGACGCAGGTGGCCGTCCTGGAGGACGGCCTTCTGGTGGAGTTCCAGCAGGAGCCCCGCCACCTCGACGGCCTGGTGGGCAACCTCTACCTCGGGCGGGTGAGCCGGGTCCTGCCAGGGATGGAGAGCGCCTTCGTGGACGTGGGGCTCGACCGGGACGGCTTTCTGTACGAGGGGGACATGGGCCCCCTGCCCGATCTTGCCGAGGCGGACAATATCGAAGGGAAATTTCGAAACCCCTCCATCCGCGACCTGAAGGAGGGGTCGGGGATTCTCGTGCAGGTCACGAAGGAACCCATGGGGGCCAAGGGCGCGCGGCTCTCCACCCAGATTTCCCTGCCCGGGTCCTACGTCATCTACCTGCCCTACATGGAGCACGTGGGGGTCTCCCGGAAGATATCGGGCACCGAGCGGGCACGCCTCAAGGAAATCGTGCGGCGCCTCAAGGCCAGGGTTTCGGGCGGGTTCATCATCCGCACCGCCGCCGAGGGGGTGTCGGAGGAGGACCTCGCGCAGGAGATGCAGGGTCTGCTCGACCAGTGGACTCTCGTCCGCCTGCGCGGAATGCGGGCCGAGCCCCCGGCGGTCCTCCACCAGGAGGCGGACCTGGTGGCGCGCCTGATCCGCGAGGTCCTCCTGAGGGCCGACGGGGAAGTCCTCACCGACGACGCGGACGCGGCGGAACAGGCGCGTGACCTGCTTTCCTCCATGGGGCATCCGCGGGAGAAGGTGCACCTCTGGCCGGGAAAGCCGGGATCCCTCTTCGAGCACTTCCGGATTCAGGAGGAGATCGACAAGGCCCTGCGGGCGAGGGTGTGGCTCCGGTCCGGCGGGTGCATCGTGATCCAGTCCACGGAGGCGCTCGTGGCCATCGACGTCAACTCGGGGCGCTTCACCGGGAAGCGCTCCCTCGAGGAGACGGCCTTCGCCATCAACATGGAGGCGGTGGACGAAATCGTGCGTCAGATCCGCCTTCGGGGCTTGGGCGGGATCCTGGTCATCGATTTCATCGATATGACCCGGAAGGCCCACCGCGAGGCTCTCTTCGGGCGGCTTCGCGAGGCCCTGGAACGGGATCGGGCCAAGTCGAGGATCCTCAATATCTCGGAATTCGGCCTCGTGGAGATGACCCGCAAGCGGAGCCGGCGGAACCTGGATCGGGTCATGACGAGCGTCTGCCCCTGCTGCGAGGGCCGGGGTCGCCTCCCCGCCCCGTGGCGCACCGCCCAGATGATCGCCGAGACCCTGTCCGGGCGGCACGCGCCGAAGAAGGCCGTGGTGACGGCCTCCCTGGAGGTGGTCCGGTTCATCGAGGAAAACCGGGACCGGTACGCCTTCCCCGCGGGGATCACCTTCGAGGCGGCCGAGACCCCGCGCCTCTCCCACTTCACGGTCCGGCCCGTTTCCTGACGGGCCCGCACCGGTCAGGACGTCAGTTCGGGCAGGAGTTCCAGAAACCTCCCGTATTCCGTGCAGGCCAGGAACCTGTTGAGGACCGCCTCCTCCCCGAGCGTCCTCTTTTCCACCCGGCCGTAGTGGTGGCCCGGATGGAGGACAAGTTCCTTGGGCAGGGACCGCAGGCGGGAGAGGCTTTCGAAGAGCGCCCGGGGATCGCCCCCAGGAAGGTCGGCGCGGCCCACCCAGTCCACGAAGAGGACGTCTCCGGTGAAGAGGGCCCCGCCGAAGAGGAAGCAGACTCCGCCCGGCGTGTGGCCCGGAGAGTGGAGTGCGCGGACCTCCGGCAGGCCCGGCAGGGGCCCGTCCGCGCCGAGAAGGGAAGCCCCGGCGGGAATCGCGCGCTCCTCCCGGTGGACCCACACGCGCGGATCCGCGGCGGCCCTCACTTCGGGCAGGGTGGCGGTGTGGTCTCCGTGGGTGTGCGTCAGGAGGACGTCCGTGAGGCGGCATCCTTCGTCTCGGCAGAGGGCGAGGATCGCCGGGGCGGCGTAGGAAGGGTCCACGCACCAGGCGATCCTGCGGGACCTGGACAGGACCACGTAGGTCCTGTTCGCGTCGCCTCCGGCGTCGAGCGTCGCGATCTCGTCCATGGGGCTCAGGCGCGGGAGGGGAGGGGCACCCCGGCCGTCAGAAGGGGATGTCGTCGTCGCTGAACTCGGGGGAAGCCTCGGCGGCGGTGCGCCCGCCCTCCCCAGAGCCGCCTTCGGGACGCCCCACCATGACCAGGCTGTCGGCCCGGATCTCGGTGGCCGTCCGGTCGTTGCCGTCCTTGTCCTTGTAGGTGCGGCTGCGGATGCCGCCTTCGATGTAGACTTGGCGGCCCTTCTTGAGGTACTCGCCGGCCACCTCGGCGAGCTTTCCCCAAACCACGATCCGGTGCCACTCGGTGTGCTCCTGCTTCTGCCCCTCCTTGTCCTTCCACACCTCGTTGGTGGCGAGGGTGAAGTTGGCCACGGGCGTGCCATTGGGGGTGTAGCGAAGCTCCGGATCCCTGCCCAGGTTGCCCAGGAGGATGACCTTGTTCACGCTTCCCATGACGCACTCCTTCGCGAGGGGCCGCCCTTCCTTATAGGACGGTTCGATTTTCCTTATAATACGGGCCTGTCCGGGAGGGAGTCAACTTGAGGATCGTGGGCGGGAATCTGAGGGGGCGGAGGTTGGACGTGCCGCGGGGCATGGACGTGAGGCCGACGTCGGAGAAGGTCCGCGAGGCGCTCTTCGACATCCTGGGCCCTCGGGTGGCCGGCGTGGCGTTTCTGGACCTGTACGCGGGGACCGGGGCCGTGGGACTCGAGGCCGTGAGCCGGGGGGCCTCGGTCGCCGTCCTGGTGGAAAAGGGCGCGAGGGCCCTGGCGGCGCTCCGGATGAACGTGGAACGGTTGGGAGTCGCCGGCCTGTGCCGCGTTCTGCCCGTGTCCTCGGAGAAGGCCCTGAGGATTCTTTCGGAGGAAGGGGCCGGGGTGGGCGCGGCCTTCTGCGATCCGCCCTACGCCGACCGGGCCTGGCCGGATCTCCTCGGCCGGCTGGCCGGCTTCCCGATCTGGGTCCATCCGGGGATCCTGGTTGTGGAGTCCGCCGCCAAGGCCCTTCCGGCGTGTCCCCCGGGTTTCGAGGCGGGAAGGGCCTACCGGTACGGGGACACGGCCCTGTCCGTGTTTCGCGTTGCGGTCCAGCGGGTCGGAGGGGCTCGGGAGGAAACGCCATGAGGGACGCGGTGGTGGGTACGGCGGGCCACATCGACCACGGGAAGACCCTCCTTGTGAAGGCCCTCACGGGGATCGACGCGGACCGGTGGGAGGAGGAGAAGCGCCGGGGCATCACGATGGACATCGGGTTCGCCACCCTCGAAACCGCGGAGGGGACCCTCCACTTCGTGGATCTTCCGGGCCACGAGCGTTTCATCAAGAACATGCTGGCGGGGGCCACGGGCATCGACCTCTGCCTCCTCGTGGTGGCCGCCGACGAGTCGGTCATGCCCCAGACCGTCGAACACGCGGAGATCCTCGGTCTTCTGGGCGTGGCCCGCGGCGTCGTCGCCCTGAACAAGGTGGACCTTGTGGACGGAGAAACCCGGGAACTCGCCCTCCTCGAACTCTCCGAATTTCTCGACGCCCACGGCCTGGGCGCCCTGCCCGTGGTGCCCGTGAGCGCCGCCACGGGGGAGGGGCTGGATCTCCTCCGCCGGGAGCTCTACCGGGAGGCCTCCCTCTGCCCCGCACCGCCGGCGGACCGGCCCTTCCGGCTCCCCGTGGACCGCACCTTTCCCGTGAAGGGCTTCGGGACGGTGGTGACGGGGACCTGCATCGACGGGTCGGTGAAGGTGGAGGACGCGGTGGAGGTCCTTCCCGCGGGCACGGGGAGCCGAGTGCGCGGGCTCCAGATTTTCGGCAAGCCGGTGGAGGCGGCCCGCGCGGGCCAGCGGGTGGCGGTCAACCTCTCGGACGTCCACCACGCGGACCTGAGGCGCGGAGACCTCCTGGGCCGGCCCGGGACGGTGTGGCCCACGCACCTCCTCGACGTGCGGCTGTCCGTCCTGCCCTCGGCGAGGAGGCCCCTCAAGACGGGGGCGGTCTGCACCCTCCACCTCCACACGCAGGAGGTGGAGGCCCACGTGCACCTCGCGGAGGCGGTCTCGCTGGCACCCGGAGAGGAGGGCCTCGCGCAGCTTCGGTGCCCGGAAAAGGTGTGCGCCTGGCCGCAGGACCGGTTCATCCTCCGCCTTCCCTCCCCGGCGCGGACCGTGGCCGGCGGCGAGGTCCTCCTGCCGGCCCGGCGCCGCGCGCGATGGCGGCGCGGGCGGGACCGCGCCGTGGGCGAGGCCCTGCGGGCGAGGGATGCGCTGAAAGCCATGCTCGTGGAAGCGGGTCCCGCCGGGCTCTCGCAAAAGGACGGCGTGGGGCGGCTGGGTCTGATGCCCGAGAGCCTCGACGCCCTGTCGGCGGCGGGGGAGAAGGCGGGCACTCTTGTGAAGTGGGGAGGGGGAGCCTGGTGGCTCGATGCGGGGGAGGCCTCGGGGTGGCTGGATCGCGCCGCGGCCTGGCTGAAGGCGCGCCATGCGGGGAAGTCGCCCGTGGATTCGATCCCTCGCCAGGAGCTCTTGGGCCGGTGGAGCCGGATGCTCGGGGCCGCACGCTGTGAGGCTCTCCTTCAGGCCCTGGTGGCGGCGGGGCGCGTGGAGCTGGAGGGGGACCGGGTGCGTCCCGCCGGCCACCGCGTGACCCTGACACCGCCCCAACGGGCCGCCTGGGACGGGATCCTGGGGAGGCTGGCCGAGGCGGGGACGCCCGTCCAGACCGGCAAGGAGCTGGAGGAGGCCTTCGGTCCCTCGGCGCGGCAGGTCCTGCCCCTGCTCGTTTCGGAAGGCCGACTGCGCCGGTTCGGGGGGGACTTCTTCATCGCGCCCGCCACGCTGGACGCCCTCCGCCTGACCCTGGCCGCGCGGGGAAGGGACAAGTC
>JBFLVU010000161.1:0-6392 GCA_040758175.1 Acidobacteriota bacterium
GCCAACCGCCCCGAGATGCCCGATGACATGGCGAGGCAGATCGGGCCAGCCAAGGAGATCCTCCGGGCCATGGGCCTTCCCCTCCTCGAAACGCCGGGGTACGAGGCCGACGACCTCATCGGCACGCTGGCCTTGCGAGCCGTGGAGGCGGGGATGGAGGCGGTCATCGTCACCGCCGACAAGGACCTCTTCCAATTGGTCCGGCCGGGGGTGCGCGTCCTGCACACGAAGAAGGAGGACGCCCTCCTCGACGAGAAGGGGGTGGAGGAGGTCTTCGGCGTGCCGCCCGGCCGCGTGGTGGACGTGCTGGCCCTCTGGGGCGATCCCACGGACAACATCCCCGGCGTTCCGGGGATCGGCGAGAAGGGCGCCAAGGATCTCGTGCGCCAGTACGGCGACCTGGAAGCGGTCCTGGGCCACGCCGCCGAGGTGACCCGCAAGGCGTACCGGGAAGGCCTCTTGCAGTTCGCGGACCAGGCCCGCCTCTCCCGGGACCTCGCCACCATCCGAACCGACGCGCCCGTGGAGATCCCCCTGGAGGACCTGCGCCTGGCCGCCCCCGACCGGGAGCGCCTCCAGGCCCTCTTCCGGGAGTACGAATTCTCCTCCCTCGTGGTGCCCGAGCCGGGCCAGGCCCCGACCCCCGCCGAGGAGGTCCCCCCGGCGCGGCCGCTGGACGGGGCCGCGTGGGAAGCCCTCTTCCGCGCCGACGCCGCCGGGATGGCCTGGGCCGAGGAGGGGGTCTTCCTCTCCGACGGCTCCGGTGTCTGGGTCGCTTCTCCCCAGGCCCTGGACGGGGACCGCCTGGCACGATTGCCCCTGTGCGTCCACGGGCTGAAGAGCCTCCTGAGGCGGCTCGGGCCCTCCGAATTCCGCCCCGGCCCGCGGGCCCTGGACGCGGCCGTGGTGGGCTACCTCCTGGACCCCTCCGCCCGGGTGCCTTCGGTGGCGGACCTTGGGGAACGCTTCCTGTCCCTCCGGGCGGAGGGCGGCGCCCCCGCCCTCCAGGCCCTCCTCCTGTCCCGCCTGGCTCCGGTCCTGCGTGCCGAACTGGACCGCTTGGCCATGGGGCGCCTCTACGAGGAGATCGAAGGGCCCCTCATCCCCGTCCTGGCGCGCATGGAGACTGCCGGCGTGGCGGTGGACGCGGGCTACTTCCGGTCCCTGGGCGAGGAGATGGGGAGCGCCTTGCGCGACCTGGAGGGGCGGATCCACGCGGCGGCGGGCCTGCCGTTCAACGTGGCGAGCCCCCGCCAGGTGGGGGAGGTCCTCTTCGAAAAGCTGAACCTGCCCGTCCAGAAGCGCACCACCAAGACCAAGAGCTACTCCACCGACAGCGAGGTCCTGGAGGCCCTCCGGGAGGCCCACCCCGTGGTGGGCCTGATCCTGGACCACCGGATGCTGGCCAAACTCAAGGGCACCTACGTGGACACGCTTCCCCAGCAGGTGGACCCGTCCACGGGCCGCATCCACGCGGCCTTCCACCAGACCGTGGCGGCCACGGGGCGCCTCTCGTCCTCGGACCCCAACCTGCAGAACATCCCCGCGCGGGGCGAGTGGGGGCCGCGCATCCGCCGGGGCTTCCTCGCCGCCGAGGGGCATCTCCTGGCGGGGGCCGACTACAGCCAGATCGAGCTGCGCATGCTCGCCCACCTCTCGGGGGACGAGGCGCTGGCGCGGATCTTCTCGGAGGGCCGGGACATCCACACGGCCACGGCCTCGGAGGTCTTCGGCGTGGCCCCCCCCTTCGTCACGCCCGACATGCGGCGCCAGGCCAAGGCCGTGAACTTCGGCATCCTCTACGGCATGGGGCCCTTCGGCCTGGCCCGGGAGCTGGGGGTCCCGCAGAAGGAGGCCAAGGCCTTCATCGAGCGGTACTTCGCCCGATTCCCGCGGGTGAGGGCTTACGTGGACGGGGTCGTGGAATCGGTGCTCTCGGCCGAGGAGGTGACGACGATCCTCGGGCGCCGGCGGCTCTTCCCCGGCATCGCCCGCGCCGCCAAGCCCCTCCAGCAGGCGCTGATCCGCCAGGCCGTGAACACCACCGTCCAGGGAAGCGCGGCGGACCTCATCAAGAAGGCCATGGTGGACGTGGAGCCCCGCCTGCCCGGGGGGGCGCGCCTGGTGCTCCAGGTCCACGACGAGCTCATCGTGGAGACGCCCGAAGCCATGGCGGAGGAGGCGGCGAAAACCCTGCGGGACTCCATGGAGTCGGCCATGAGGCTGAGGGTCCCCCTGGTGGCCGGCACGAGCGTGGGAAAGCGCTGGAGCGATCTCAAGTAGGCGCCTTCTCTCCTCGGGCGGCCTATTCCATGCCCAGTTTCGCCCGCACTTCCTTGGGAAGGTCTCCCTGCCCCTCGAGGCGGGACTTGAGCCAGCGGGCGGATTCGGAGGAGAGGGTCACGGCGCTCAGGACGTGGCGTTCGAAGGCGGCGTAGGCCAGGGGCGCCACGGCGCGGGTCAGATCCGCGATGACCCGCGCGTACTGGCGGATCTCCCACTGGGCGTGGGCGTCGAGGCGCAGCTTCAGGAACCGGAAGAGGTTGTTGAGGTCCATCTGCCAGTACCACTCGGTGTAGAGGCTCAGGGGCAGGCCGATGCGGGCCACCTCGCGGGCCAGGTTCTTCTCGAGCATGGCCTCGTAGCGGGCGTAGGCTTCCGCCTGGCCGGCCGCGAGCCCTTGGACGACGGCCCGGGCGTCCTCCTCCGAGAGGGTCTCCTCGGAGCGGCCCTGCTTGTTCACGTCCGATTGGGTCCTCAGGGTCTCCGGCGTGGGGACGTAAAACTCGTCCTTCATCACCGAGTACCGGCCCGAGATCTCGTTGAGGCGGGCCGTCCGGTGGCGCACCCACTGCCTCGCCACGAAGATGGGGAGCTTCACGTGGAGGGTCAGGACCACCTGCTCGAAGGGCGAGGTGTGCTGGTTGCGCATGAGGTAGTCGATGAGCGCCGCGTCCTCCCGAACGGTCTTCGTGCCGCGTCCGTAGGAGACGCGGGCCGCCTGGACGATGCGCTCGTCGGAGCCGAGGTAATCGACGAGGCGCACGAATCCCTTGTCGAGGACCGGGAATTCCCGGTCGAGCAGGGCCTCCGCCTCGGGAACCGCCGCGTGGGCCATGGGGACCTCCGGGTCCAGGATAGCGGGGCGGCCGGCGGGCGGTCAACGGAGCGCCGGGCGAAACAACGGCGGCCGGGCCCTCGTATAAACCCGTTTGCGAGGGGGGAGGGCAGGGGCTGATGACGCACCGGATCCTGGTGGCCGACGACGACGCGCTGGTGCGGGCCATCCTGTCGGAGGTCCTGGAGCCCGAAGGGTACGACCTCGCGGAGGCCGCCGCGGGCGCCGAGGTCCTGGCCCACGTGAACCTCTCTCCACCGGACCTCATCGTGCTCGACCTGGAACTCCCCGGCGGGGACGGCTTCTCCGTCCTGAAGGCCCTCAAGGAGGAGGAGAGCACCCGCTTCATTCCCATCGTGGTGATCACGGGCATTCAGGACCGGGAGTCCCGGATCCGGAGCCTGGAGCTGGGGGCCGACGATTTCCTTCTCAAGCCCGTGGATCCTTTGGAGCTCCGCGCCCGGGTGCGTTCCCTCCTCCGGTTCAAGCGGATGAACGACCAACTGCTTCACGCCTACCGCCAGATCGGGGACCTGGGGGCCATCGCCGAGGGGCTGTATCTCAGCCGGGAGCCCCTGGACCGGCTCGGAGAAGCCGTCGTCGCGGCCCTCCTGCGGGAAGGCGGGGCGGAATCCCTTCGCCCGTCCCGCCTCTGGGCGGGGAGCGAGGAGGCCGGGTTTCTGGCCGGTACGGCCTTCCGCCTGGTGGAGGGACGCCTGGAGTCCGCTCCGGCGCGAATCCCCCTCGCCTGCCTCGAAAGGGCCCTGGAGCCGGCGGGCCGGGAGGGAGGCCTCTTCTGGCTGGGGGGGCGGCTTCCCTCGGACCTGGAGGCCCTCTTCGCCCCTCCGGGGCCGCTGGCGGGCCTCGCCGGCCTCGCCCACGGGGACCACTGGGTCCTGGCTTCGGGCTATTCCCAGGACGTGAACATCCACGACGCCCAGGTCCTGAGGACCCTGGCCCTGGAGCGGGGCTTCCTGGAGCGGCTTTCGGAGCAGGTCCGGGAGACCGAGGCCTCCTTCGTCTACATGATGACCGCCCTGGCCCGCGCGGCCGAGCTGAACGACCAGGACACGGGGAACCACATCCTGCGGGTCAACGCCGCCTCCGTCCTGCTCGCCGGCCACCTGGGGTGCGGCGGCGAATTCGTGAAGTGGATCGGCCACAGCGCGCAGATGCACGACGTGGGGAAGCTTAGCCTCCCTCCCGCCGTCCTCCGTAAGCCGGGGGCGCTGACCCAGGAGGAGTGGTCCTGGATCCGGCGGCACCCCCGGTACGGGGCCGTCATCCTCGGGGATTCCCCCCGGCTGGGCAT
This sequence comes from Acidobacteriota bacterium, assembly GCA_040758175.1. Classification (GTDB taxonomy): domain Bacteria; phylum Acidobacteriota; class UBA4820; order UBA4820; family DSQY01; genus JBFLVU01. The sequence continues at coordinate 4,431 of JBFLVU010000161.1, forward strand.
GGCCCGGGAGATCGCCCTGTGCCACCACGAGAACTGGGACGGGACGGGCTATCCCGACGGGCTCTCCGGGGAAGCCATCCCCCTCTCGGCCCGGATCGTCAAGGTCGTGGACGTGTACGACGCCCTCCGCAGCGCCCGTCCCTACAAGCCGGCGCTCGGCCACCCGGAGGCCCTCCGGATCCTCGCCGCCGGGGACGCCCGCGTCCGTCCGGCCCACTTCGATCCGGCCGTGCTCGCCTGCTTCCTCGCCCACGAAGGGGAGATCCTCGACCTCCACCGCGCCTACGCCGACGTCCCGCCACCGTCCGCGGGGGCCGCCGGTCTTCCGGCGGACTCCCCGAAGGTCCATTGAACCGGAACCCTATCCTCATGCGGAAGGAGTGAAGCCCCATGCGCCTAATTACAAAGGGAACGGCCATCGGAGCGCTGGCTCTGGCCATCTGTCTGGCCTCGGCGGCGGCGGGCCCGGGAGATGCCGGACCGTATCCGGCCACCCGCGCCGAAGTGGTGACCGACGAGTATTTCGGCACAGCGGTGGCGGATCCGTACCGCTGGCTGGAGGACGGCGAATCTCCCGAGGTGGTCGCCTGGACCGAGGCCCAGAACGCCGTGACGCGGCGCTACCTCGACGCGGTCAAGGCTCGCCCGGCCATCGCCAAGCGGCTCATGGCCCTCTGGGACTACGAAAAGATGGATACGCCCGTCGAGGCCGGAGGCCTCCTCTTCTACAGGAAGAACGACGGCCTCCAAAACCAGTCCCCTCTGTACGTCCAGGAGGGCCAGGAGGCTCCCCCCCGCCTCCTCATCGATCCCAACACCCTGTCCGCCGACGGCACGGTGGCCATGGACTGGTGGTACGTGAGCGAGAAGGGGAAGTACGTGGCCTACGGCACGTCCCCCAACGGCACGGAACAGAGCGTCCTGCGCGTCCGGGAAACGGCCACGGGCCGCGACCTTTCCGACGTCATCGACGGGTGCCGGTTCTCCTCCGTGGCGTGGCTTCCCGACGAGACGGGGTTCTACTACACGCGCTTTCCCAAGCCCGGAACGGTTCCGGAAAACGAGAGGAACTACAACCGGAGGGTCCTCTTCCACCGGCTGGGCGCCGATCCGGAGGCGGACACCCTGGTCCTCTCCTGCCCGGCCAAGAAGGAGATCGGGTTCGGCGTGGCCCTCTCCAACGACGCGCACCACCTGCTCATCTCCGCCTACGAGGGCTCGGACCGCAGCGCGGAGATCTGGGTGAAGGACCTCCAGTCGGGCTCCCTCGTCCAGATCACCCGGGGCTTCCACGACCAGTACGAGGGCGAGATCTACAACGGCGTCTTCTACTGCCTCACGACGGAGGGGGCGCCCAACGGGCGCGTCTTCGCCGTGGACCTTAGGGATCCGCGGCGCGAGAAGTGGACGGAGATCCTCCCCGAGGGCCAGGACTCCCTGGACAGCATCGCGATCTACGGCGGGCGGCTCTTCGTGGAATCGCTCCACAACGCCACCTCCCGGGTGGACATCCGGGGGCTCGACGGCAAGGACCTGGGGAACGTGCCGCTTCCGCCCATGGTCTCGGTCTGGAGCACGTCGGGGCGGTGGGACAGCCGCCGGGTCTTTCTGGCGGTCACGGGCTTCACCCTGCCCAAGACCGTCCTGAGGTACGAGGTGGGGGAAGGCACCCTCGGAACGTTCTTTTCCCCGAGAGTCCCCTTCCGCACCGACGACTTCGCCACCGAACAGGTGTGGGTGACGAGCAAGGATGGGACGAAGGTGTCCATGTTCGTCTCCCACGGGAAGGACTTCCGGAAGGACGGGACCGCCCCCTGCTACCTCACGGGCTACGGCGGGTTCACGATCTCCGAGACGCCCTACTTCTCCCCCATCGTCCTGTGGTGGCTCGAGCAGGGCGGCGTCTTCGCCCTTCCCAACCTGCGGGGCGGGGGCGAGTACGGCGAGGCCTGGCACCGGGCC
>JBFLVU010000162.1:0-6384 GCA_040758175.1 Acidobacteriota bacterium
GGGGCGAAGGGGGACGGCCGGTGCATAGGTCCACCGGGACGACGATTCGCGTCCTCCTCCCCGTGCACCTGTACGGGCTCTGTTGCGATATGGACGCGCTCAACTCCCTGGCCAGGGAGTGGGGGCTCCTGGTGCTGGAGGACGCCTGCCAAGCCTACGGTTCCACGTACAAGGGACGCCGCGCGGGCGTCCTGGGCGACATGGCCGGGTTCTCCTTCTTCCCCACCAAGAACCTGGGCGGGGCCGGCGACGGGGGACTCGTCACGACGGGGGACGCCGCCCTGGCAGAGGCCCTTCGCATGTGGCGGGTCCACGGGAGCCGCGAACGCTACGTCCACGAGACCATCGGGTACAACTCCCGGCTGGACGAGATCCAGGCGGCGGTCCTGCGTGTCAAACTTCGCCACGTGGACGATTGGAACGGGGAGCGCGTCCGTGTGGCGGAGCGATACGGGCAAGCCCTCGAAGGCATCCCCGGTGTGAAGGCGCCTTCCGTCCCCGAAGGGTACGCCCACATCTACCACCAGTACGTGATCCGGACGGCCGAGCGCGACGCGCTGAAGACCTTTCTGGACGGGAAGGGGATCGGGTCCATGATTTACTACCCCATTCCCCTCCACCTGCAGTCGTGCTTCCGATTCCTTGGATACAAGGAGGGGGACTTCCCCGAATCCGAGAGGGCCGCGGCGGAAGTGCTCGCCCTCCCGGTTTTCGCGGAGTTGAGGGAGGAGGAAGTCATGGAGGTGGCGGAGGCCATCCGGGACTTCCACGCCGGTCGCCGATAGATGCTCGTGGACCTGAGGAGCGCGCGAAGGGTCTGGGCGGTCCTGGCCGTAAAGCCTCGGAAGGAGGAGGTAGCCTCGGCTTTCTTCGCCCGGGAGGGGTATTCGACCTACGCTCCCCAGTTTCGGGGTCCGGGTTCAAAGGACGCCCTGCGGCCCCTTTTTCCGGGGTACCTTTTCGCGTGGCTCTCGCCGACGGTGGATCTCCCCCGGGTGAGGTACTTCCCCGCGGTCCTTCGCCCGTTGCTCTTCGGAGACCTGCTGGCGGGGGTGGAGGAGGAATTGGTGGCCCACTGGCGCACGCGCGAGGCGGGGAGGGGATACCTGACGCCCGAACCGCTCCCCGCGTTCATGGTCGGCCAGCGCGTCCGCTTCAAGGAGGGGGTCTTCGCGGGGCTCGAAGGCGTTGTCCTCGAGAATTTCGCCTCCCGAGAGAGGGTCAGGGTTCTTCTCGACTACCTGGAGCATTCCCTGCCCCTCGAAGTGGACCGCGAGATTCTCTTGTAGTTTCATAATTGAAACGTTTTAAGGCGGAGCTTGCAGAGGGAGAATGGTAAATACTAGTAATTCTGTGATAACCGATAAATTGTTTGTCGCCGTCCTGGCGGGGGGGTCCGGCACGCGTCTCTGGCCCCTGAGCACCCCCTCGCGGCCCAAGCCCTTCGTCTCCCTCGGTCCCCTGGGAAGCCTCTTCTCCGCCACGGCCCGACGGGTCCGGCGCCTCCGGCCCGCCGGGGCCGTTGCCGTGGGGGCCCCGTCCCTCTCCCGATGGTGCCGCGCCAAGGGCCTGTCCTACTTGGCCGAGCCGGCGCCCCGGAACACGGCGGCCGCCGTGGCGCTTGCGGGGGCCGAGGCCCTCCGCCGAATGGGGCCGGATGGACTCCTGCTCATTCTGCCAGCAGACCATCACATCGGGGACCCCGGCGGCTTTTCCCGGACGGTGGGCCGGCTCGCCCGTGTCTGCACGGACCACGGCGCCTTGGGAGTCATGGGCATCCGGCCCACGGGGCCCGAAACGGCCTACGGGTACATCGAGGCGGGGGACCCGCTCGGAGAGGGCTTCCGCCTCCGGCGTTTCGTGGAGAAGCCGGACCGCGAGAAGGCCAAGACCCTTCTGGCGGGGGGGAACGCCTCCTGGAACTCGGGGATGTTCCTCCTCCCCTTAGGGCTCCTTCGGGAGGAGATGGCGCGCCATTGTCCGGGCGTGTGGGAGGCCTCCGAGGCGTGGCTCGGGCGCGGGAATCCGGACCCCTATCTCGCCCTCCCCAACATTTCCGTGGACTACGCGCTCATGGAGAAGAGCGCCTCGGTGGCCATGGTCCCCGCGGACTTTCCCTGGAGCGACGTGGGGACCTATCCCTCCCTCCACCGGATCCTTCCCCACGACCCGAACGGCAATGCGGGCTGGGGCCCCCGGCGGATCGAGAACTGCTCGGACTGCCTCCTGGTGACCGACCGGCCCGCCCTCTTCAAGGACCTACGGGGTATGGCCGTGATCCGCTCCCGGGAGGGAAGCCTCACGGTTCCGCTCGACGGGGCCGACGGGATCCGTTCCGGCGTGGAAGCCCTTCAGGAAGACGTCCGCTCTCGCGAGTGGACGAGCACGCGGATGTAGACCCTTGACGAAGGTCCAGGCGGCGGCGCCTCCGCCGCTCCCGGGCCTTCCCCTCGTCTGGAGTGTCCAATGAAAGGTGTGATCCTCGCCGGAGGGACCGGCTCCCGTCTCTTTCCCCTCACGAAGGTCACCAACAAGCACCTGCTCCCGGTGGGGAAAAAACCCATGATTTACTACCCCATCGAAAAGCTCCTCCAAATCGGGATTCACCACATCCTCGTCGTGACGGGGACGGAGCACATGGGCGCCGTGGTCAACCTCCTGGGCTCGGGCAAGGACTTCGGATGCGCCTTCACGTACAAGGTGCAGGACGAGGCCGGGGGCATCGCCCAGGCCCTCTCCCTGGCGGAGAACTTCTCCGGAGGAAGCCCCATCACCGTGATCCTGGGGGACAACCTGTTCGAGGACGGCCTGTCCTCCCTCACGGAGCGGTTTCTGGCCGACCAAAAGGGCGAAGGCGCGCGCATCGCCCTCAAGGAGGTGCCCGACCCTCACCGGTTCGGGGTGGCCACCCTCGAGGGCGACCGCGTGGTGAAGATCGTGGAGAAGCCCAAGGAGCCCGAAAGCCGGTGGGCGGTGACGGGCGTCTACGTCTATGACGCCCAGGTCTTCGACCTCATCCGGACGCTCAAGCCGAGCGCCCGGGGCGAGCTGGAGATCACCGACGTGAACAACGCCTACATTCAGATGGGCCGGATGGGGTACGAATTCCTCAAAGGCTGGTGGACGGACGCGGGCACCTTCGACAGCCTCGCCCACGCGGGTACGCTTGTGGCAGGAGGGAGGCCATGATCCACGACGTGAAGGTCAAGAAGCTGAGGGTCATCCCCGACGACCGGGGCCGCCTCATGGAGATGCTCCGGAGCGACGACGAGTGCTTCGAACACTTCGGGCAGATGTACCTTTCCACGACCTACCCCGGGGTGGTCAAAGCGTGGCACTACCACAAGCTCCAGAAGGACAATTTCGTGTGCGTCAAGGGGACCGTGAAGCTCGTCCTCTGCGACACGCGGGAGGGCTCGCCCACGAAAGGGGCCATCGACGAGTTCGTCATCGGCGAGCACAATCCGATCCTCGTGCAAGTCCCCATCGGCGTGTACCACGGTTGGAAGTGTCTCGGCACGGAGGAGGCGTACGTCGTGAACGCCCCCACGAAAACCTACGACTACGCGAACCCCGACGAGTACCGGCTGGAGGCCCACGACAACGGCGTGATCCCCTACGACTGGACGACCCGGGACCGGTGACCGGATCGAGGGTGTGGGGGGATGAAGGCATGAGGGCCACCGCACTCCCCGTACCTTCCGGCCCGACTTCCGGGGCCCTCCCGGCCCGTCGGGAACGGAGGATCGGCGGGTGAGGATCGTCTTTCTGGGCTCGGAGGGAATGTTCGGACGGGACGCCGTTCCCCTCCTGGCGGAGGCCGGCCACTCGGTCCTGGCCGGGGACCTCCCCAGGGTGGACATCACCGATCCCCCGGGCCTCCTCGCGTTTCTCTCCGCCGCGCCGGCCGACGCCGTGGTGAACGCCGCGGCCTTCACCGACGTGGACGGAGCCGAAAGCCGCCGGGAGGAGGCCTTCCGCGTCAACGCCGCCGGGGCCGGGAACGTCGCGCGGGCGTGCGCCCGCCTGGGCCTGCCCCTGGTCCACCTCAGCACCGACTACGTCTTTCCGGGCGACCGCCCGGACGGGTACGGCCCGGAGGACCCGACGGGTCCCGCGGTGAACGCCTACGGGGAAAGCAAGCTCGCCGGGGAGCGCGCCGTCTCGCAACACCTGCCCCCGGACCGGTTCCTCATCGTGAGGACCCAGTGGCTCTACGGCCGCCACGGGCGCAACTTTGTGGACACGATCCTGCGGCTCGCCGGGGAGCGGGAGTCCATCCGGGTCGTGGCGGACCAGTGGGGGGCGCCCACGTGGACCGTCTCCCTCGCCCGGCGGGTGGAAGGGCTCCTGAGAAGCGGCGCCCGAGGGGCGGCCCACGCCGTCGGGGCGGGCGGCCCCGTCACCTGGTTCGACTTCGCCCGGGAGACCGTCCGCCTCGCGGGCCTTTCCTGCCGAGTGGAGCCGTGCCGCACCGAGGAGTTTCCCCGCCCCGCCCGCCGCCCCTGCCATGCCTGGCTTCGGCAGACCGGGCCGGCGGAGGGAAAACCCTGGGCCGAGGACCTGAGAGAGTACATCGGGGCTACGCACGGAGAGGGGTACGCCTCCCCAATGGGAGAATAACATGGACGTCCAGCGATTCTTCAAGGTGCTCATCGAGATTGAAAGCCGCCTGGCCGAACTCTACGGGTGGTTCAGCGAGGTCTACGCGGAGGACGCCGAGGCCTCGGCCCTCTTCTACCGAATGTCCCGGGACGAGAAGTCCCACGTGGCCCTGATCCAGTACGAGCGTCGGCTCCTGAGGAAGGAGAAGGACCTCTCCTTCAAAGTGGACCTCTCCCCCAAGGAACTCGAGGACGCGGCCTGCGAGGTCGGAAAGCTCCTCCTGCTCCGGAACGCCCCGACTCTGCCCGAGGCGCTGGCCCTGGCCCTGCGCTTCGAGAACAGCGCCGCGGAGAATCACATGGAGGGGATCGAAATCCGGGAAGCTCCGGGCCTCTCCCGCCTTCTCAAGAGCCTGGGCCGGGAGGACCGAAAACACTACTCGGATCTCGTGGCCTTCGCCCGGAAGCGAGGCGTCGCCGGCCCGTGAACGCGGGCGCTCCCATCGGAGGTCGAAGCATGGCAAGTCGCACGGTGCTTGTAACGGGCGGAGCGGGATTCATCGGGAGCAACTTCGTCCGGCTGGTCCTTCGGGAGCGTCCCGACTGGCGTGTCGTGGTCCTCGACGCCCTGACCTACGCCGGGAATCTGGAGAACCTGGAGGGGCTGGAGGCCTCCTTCGGGGAACGGTACCGCTTCGTCCGGATGGACGTGACGGACGGTCCGGGACTCGAAACGCTCTTCCAGGAGGAGCCCTTCGACGGCGTCATCCACTTCGCCGCCGAGAGCCACGTGGACCGCTCCATCCTGGGGCCCCTGGCCTTCGTGCGAACCAACGTCATGGGAACGGGCCAGCTCCTGGAGAGGTGCCGCCTGACCTGGAAGGACCGTCCGGGCCGGTTCCTCCTCATCTCCACCGACGAGGTCTACGGCGCCCTCGGGGAGGAGGGGCGCTTCACCGAACAGACCCCCCTCCGGCCCTCGAGCCCGTACTCGGCCAGCAAGGCCGCCGCGGACCAGCTGGCCCTGGCCTACCAGCGCACCTTCGGACTTTCCGTGGTGGTCACGCGCTGCTGCAACAACTACGGCCCCTACCAGTTCCCCGAGAAACTCATCCCGTTGATGGTGGTCCGGCTCCTCGACGGCCAGCCCCTTCCGGTCTACGGGAAGGGCGAGAACGTGCGGGACTGGATCCACGTGGACGACCACAACCGGGGCGCCCTTCTCGCCTTCGAGAAGGGCAGGCCGGGCGAGGTCTACAACCTCGGCGCCCGCTGCGAGCTCCGGAACATCGACCTCGTGCGGGCCCTAATCCGCGAGGTCAGCGCCCTGAAGGGGTGGTCCGAGAAGGACCCCGATGCGCGGATCGCGTACGTGAAGGACCGCCCCGGCCACGATTGGCGGTACGCCATCGACCCCTCCACGGCGGAGCGAGAGCTCGGCTTCCGCCCCCGAGTGGCCTTCGAGGAGGGCCTGCGGGATACGGTCCGCTGGTACCTGGAGAACGAAGGGTGGTGGCGCCGCATCCTCAGCGGCGAGTACGTCGAGTTCGTCCGTCGCCTGTACGGCGGACGCGGACCTACGGGGGGTTCGGAATGACGGGATCCCCCGGGCGCCCCGCCGGAGCCGTTCCGGCCTCCCGAGGCCCGGCGCCGAACGAGCCCGCCCGCCTGCTCATCACCGGGGGCGGAGGATTCGTGGGGGGGGGGTTCGTGCGCCTCCTCCTTCACGAGCGGCCCAAATGGAACCTGACGGTTTTCGACAGCCTCACCGGCGGCCCCG
>JBFLVU010000163.1:0-6359 GCA_040758175.1 Acidobacteriota bacterium
GCCCCAACGGCGCGGGAAAGACGACCACCCTCAAGATTCTCATGGGCCTGCTCTTCGCCGATTCGGGAGACGTGCGGCTCCTCGGCCAACCCCTTGGGGATCCCGCCGCGAGGGGCCGGATCGGATTCCTCCCCGAGGCGCCGTACTTTTACGACTACCTTACGGGCTCGGAGCTTCTGGACTTCATGGGGCGGCTTTTCGGGCTCCCCGCGCGGGAGGTCGGAGAGAGGGGCGCCCGCCTGCTCCGGGCCGTCGGGCTCGAGGGAAAGGGCGGACTCCAACTGAGGAAGTACAGCAAGGGGATGCTGCAGCGCATCGGTCTGGCCCAGGCGCTGGTCAACGATCCCGAACTCGTGATCCTCGACGAACCCATGAGCGGGCTGGACCCCCTCGGCCGGCGGGAGATCCGAGACCTCATCCTGGACCTTAGGCGTCAGGGAAAGACGGTTTTCTTCTCGTCCCACATCCTCGCCGACGCCGAGGCCATTTGCGACGCCGTGGCCATCCTCATGGGGGGCCGGGTGGTCCGGGAGGGATCTCTGGACAGCCTCCTGGGCTCGGAGGTCCGGTTCTGGGACGTGACGCTTCTGGCCCCCTCGGCCTTCTCGCCCCCGCCCGAGACGGAGGTCCTGGCCCGAATGGGTTCCCAGCTCCTGCTGAGAGTCTCCCGCGAGGAGGCCCTCCAGACGCTCCTGGACGATGCGCGCGGGGCCGGCGCGCGGGTCCGGTCGGTGACCCCCCAGAAGGTTTCCCTCGAAGACCTGTTCCTGGCCCAGATGCCTCCGGGGGAAGCGCCATGATCCCGACCCGGGAATCGGCGCGCCTCTTTCGCTCCCAAGTCTGGGCCATTGCCCGGAACACCTTCCGGGAGTCCGTCCGGAGCCGCGTCTTTTACATCCTGCTGGCCTTCGCGGTGGGGCTGCTCGGTTTCTCGTACGTCCTCGGATTCCTGGCCGTGGGCATCGTGCGCAAGGTCGTTCTGGACGTGGGGTTGGCCACCATCTCCTATTTCACGGCGCTCACCGCCATCTTCGTGGGGATCGGCCTGGTCTACCAGGAGATCGAAAAGAAGACCATCTACAACATCCTCTCCAAACCGGTGGACCGGGGCCGCTTCATCCTCGGGCGCTACGCCGGCCTCCTCCTCGTTCTCCTCGTGAACCTCGCCGCCATGGTGGCGGTCCTGTCCCTCGTCCTCGTCCTCGTGGGGGGGTTCACGCCGAGGATCTTCGCGGCCGCTTACTTCACGGCCCTGGAACTGATGGTGCTCACGGCGGTGGCGATCTTCTTCTCCTCCGTGGCTTCGCCCGTGGTCAGCGCCCTGTGCACCGCGGCCTTTTACGTGATCGGTCACACGAGTACGGCCCTCCCCGAGGTCCTTCTGCCCCAGGTGGAGTCGATCTTGGGCCGGAAGTTCGTCGTCCTCCTCTACCACGTGCTTCCGGACCTGAACATGCTGAGCATCACCAACCTCGTCGCCCACGACCTACCGGTGGCCCCCGGGTTCACGCCCAGGGCCACCCTCTACACGCTCCTCTTCGTGGTGATCCTCCTGTCGGCCTCCGCCCTGAGCTTCCGGCGCCGAGACCTCCTATGAGCCTCCGGCACGCCCTCGCCCTGATCCTCCTGGCGGCCCTTCTCGTGACGGCGGGCTCCCTCCACTCAAGCCTCGCGGATATCCGCGCCGGATACTCCGACGAGTTTCGCTCCTACTACATCCCATCAAGCGGGTACATGAAGGTCGCCAGTCTGGGCCAGAGGAATTTCTGGGCCGACCTGATCTTCGTCTGGGCGGTGCAGTACTTCGACCGGTACGGCGAGGAGGTGCGCGGCGCCAACCTTCTGCGGACCTTCGACACGCTGACGGACCTGGACCCACGGTTCTTCGAGGCCTACATCTTCGGGTGCCTCTTCTTGTCTTTGGACCAAGAGTGGGACGCCCTCTACCGGTTGGCCGACAAGGGCATCGCCCTCAACTCCAAGAACTGGCTTCTTCCTTGGGAGGCGGGAACGTATGCCTTCTTCCAGGCCAAGGACTACGAACAGGCGGCGCGCTACTTCCAAATCGCCCACGACCGGAATCCCGGGGAGATCCTGATCAAGGACATGCTGGCCAATTCGCTCAAGTACCGGGGGGACTACGGGCGATCCCTCGACTTCTGGACCAAGATCCGCGACCAGTTCGAAGGCGACGACTCGCCGCGCGGCCGGTTCTTCCGCCTGGCCGCGGACCGCAACATCTTCGACCTGCGGGTGAAAATCGACCTCCGGCGGCTGGAGGCCGCGGTGGCCGCCTTTTCCAAGGAAAGGGGAACCCTTCCCCAGCGCCTCTCGGACCTGGTCCGGGACGGGTTCCTTCCCGGAGTGCCCATGGACCCGTATGGGGAGCCGTACCTCTACGATCCCTCCAGCGGGGAAGTGCGGTGCAGCAAGCCCTTCAACTTCAGGGGGGCCTACGGCCAATGGTGAACCCATTGCTCGAGTCCGCCTGGTTCTTTCCCGCGGCGTTTCTCTTCGGCCTGGTGTGGGGCTCCTTCGCGAACGTGCTCATCCATCGGCTTCCCCGGCGCGAATCCGTGGTCTCGCCGGGCTCCCACTGCCCCGCGTGCGGCTCCCCCATCCGGTGGCATCAGAACGTGCCCATCCTCTCGTGGGTGGCCCTCCGCGGCCGGTGCGCGGCCTGCCGGGCGCCCATCAGCTTCCGCTACCCCTTGGTGGAGGCGGCCACGGGAGGCCTGTTTCTCGCCTGCGCCGTCGCCTTCGGTCCCACCCTCGCCTCCGCCATCGGCGCCCTCTTTTGTTTCCTCGCGCTGTGCCTGGGGCTCATCGACCTGGAGCACCAGATCCTCCCGGACCGCCTCACGGTGCCCGGCATTGCACTGGGGCTCGCCTCCTCGCCCTTCGTCCCCTGGACGACCCCGGGGGCGTCCCTCTTCGGGGCGGCCCTCGGCGCGGCCCTGCCGGCGGCCCTCATCGGCGCCTACGCCCTCTTCTCGGTGGAGGCCATGGGCTGGGGAGACGTGAAGCTCCTGGCCATGCTGGGAGCCTTCTTGGGTTGGAAGGGCATGCTCCTGGCCCTCTTCGGGGGCGCCCTCATCGGGACCCTCGCCGGCGGGGCGTACCTTCTGGCCGCGGGGAAGAACCGGCGGACCCCCCTGCCCTTCGGAACGTTTCTCTGCTCCGCCGGTCTCGGCGCCCTTTTTTGGGGCCCGGCCTTTTGGAGCCGATACCAGGCGCTCCTCTTCCCCTCTCCGCCATGACGACCTTCGACCGCAAGACCGCCTCCGCGTGGACCTGGCTTCTCTTGTGCGGCGTCCTCACCGTGGCCGGCCTGTGGCTCGTCCTCTTCCTGTCCCGCTCCCTCGCGCGGGAGAGAAGGGTCGTGGAGAGCCAGGCCTCCATGATCGGGCGGCTGGCCGCGGCGCGGGCGGCCCTCCTGCCTCTCTCCCCGGACTCCGGGCCGCTTTCGAGACGGATCCTTCCCGGCTCCCCCCCCAAGGACGCCGCCGTTCGTCCCCAGGGCGCCGCCCTTCTCCTGGGAAGGCAAGTCGTCTGGGGAGACCCCGGCTTCACTCCACCGGCCCTTTCGCCTCCTCCCTCCGGCTCCGACTTGGTCGCATTCGAAGGGTCCCATCCCCACTACGCGCGCACCTTCGAGGACGGCCGGACGCTCGTCGTTGCGTTCCGCGCCCCCGCCTTCGCCGCTTTGCGCGGACGGTACGTGGCCGCTCTCGCCGTGGACCTGATGGCCCTCGCCGCTCTCCTGGGTCTCATGACCTGGTTCTCCAGCCGGCTTTACGCGGCCTATCGGGGAATGGAAGACAGCCTGAGGGAAGCCGGGAGCCTCCTCTCCTCCGTGGCGGCTTCCCCGACGGAGGGGGCCGCCATCCAGGTCTTTCAGAAGGCCCTCGCGGAGCTGAGGAGCCGGACCGCCGAGCTGGAGGCTCTGCACGCACGCGAGCGCCGCCGCTTGGAGGAGGTGGAGGGACTCGCGGAAACGCTCAGCGCCAACCTCGACGCGGGGTTCCTCCGCTTCGACGAGGAGGGGCGGCTCATCGGCCTGAACGCCTCGGCGCGGAGCCTCCTCGGCCTCACCGAAATCCCCCGGCTTGGAGACGCGGAGGTTGCGCTCCTGGCATCCCGGCCCGCGGTGCGCGAGGTGCTGGACGAGGCGCGAGAAACCCGGGCCATCGCCCTGCGGGACGAGGTGGAGGGGGCACCGGGAGTGGTCCTCCAGGTGGCGGGGATCCCCCTCTTCAACCTCCTCAACCAGCGAAAGGGTCACCTGCTCCTCCTGAAAGACCAAACGGGCGTGGCCTCCCTGCGAAGGGCCCTGCGGGAGACCGAGTCCCTCAGCCGTCTCGGGGAGGTGGCCGCGGGCGTGGCCCACGAGGTCCGCAACAGCCTCGGCGCCCTCCTCGCCCACATGAGGCTCCTGGAGGCGGACCACCCGGGCCTCGGCGGAGACGACCATTTCCGGGCCCTCCGCGAGGAAGCGGCCCGCGTGGAGCAGGTGGTCCGAAACCTCCTGGAATTCGCCCGACCCCTGCCCCTCGCGCGGGAAACCGTGGCCCTGCGTGAACTTCTCCTCCAGGAGGCGTCCCTTCTCCGGGAATCCTCCCGAGGCCTTGAAGTCGAGGTGGAGTGCCCCGAAGGCCTGGAGGCGGGGGCCGACCCCGACGCCCTGTCGAGGGCCGTTCGCAACCTCGCCCGAAACGCGGCCGAGGCGGCCTCCACGACGGGCCGGTCCGGGCGCGTGCGGCTCCAGGCGGAGGAGACCTCGGCGGAGGTGGTCATCGCCGTGGAGGACGACGGCCCCGGCCTTCCCGCCGGCATGGAGGAGTCCGTGTTCACCCCCTTCTCCAGCCAGAAACCCGGAGGGACGGGCCTTGGCCTGCCCATCGCGCGGAAGATCGCGAGGGAGCACGGAGGGGACTTGGTGTCCTTCCGGTCGGACCTCGGGGGCGCCGGATTCCGGCTGGTCCTTCCGAGGACCGGCATCCGGCCGGAAATCTGACCGCTCCGATCATGTTACTCTAGGCGCGGAGGTGACCATGCGAAGGTGGATTGGCGCGCTCGCTCTGGCCGCCCCCCTCCTCCTGTCCGCCGCCGAGGGAAACTGGTTCCAGGGAAGCCTGGACCAGGCCAAGGCCGCGGCCGCGGAGCGGGGGACGGTGGTGGTCCTCAAGTTCTACGCCGACTGGTGAGGGAGCTGCACAAAACTGGACCGTGAAGTCCTGACGCCCCCCCTGTTGGAGAAACTCTCGAAGGCGGCCGTTCTGGTGCGCCTGAACACCGACACCCCCGAGGGCAAGGAATTGAGCCGCGCCTTCAGCCTCCGGGGCATTCCCACCACGGTGATCCTGGACGGACAAGGGAAAGAGGTGGACCGCATCATCGGATACGAGGGACGTTCCGAATGGACGCGAACGCTCCTCGCTTACCTGTACGGGGTGGACACCCTCGACGATCTGCTGCTCCGCCACCAGGCTGCCGCCTCCCCCGAGCTCGCCCGCGACATCGCGGAGAAATACCTCGGGCGGGGTTCGGCCAAGGACGCGCTGGTGTGGGTGGAAACGGCCCGGAGCGGCTGGCCCTCGGACAAGGCCCAGGAGGCCCTCGGCTTGGATCTGATCCAGGGCCAGGCCCTCCTGCGCGAGGACCCTCCTAAAGGCCAGGAGGTTTTGAAAGGTCTCGCCCTGAAGGGGACACAGCCTTACGCCGACGAGGCCTTCGACGCCCTTTCGGGGCATCACCGCAGGCAAGCCCGGACGGCCAAATCACCCGAAGAAAAGCAGAAGGCCCAGGGGGAGATGCTCGCTCTGTACCACGAAGTCCTCCCGTCCAAGCAAGAGGATTCAGGATTCCTCAACGGGTACGCCTGGCACTGCGCCGAGCTGGGCGTGGAACTCGACAAGGCCGCTCTGGCCGCCCAGCGGGCCGTGACCCTGAGCCAGGAGGACGCGGGGATCCTCGACACGCTGGCCGAGGTGTACTACAAGATGGGCAAGAGATCCGAGGCCCTGGCCGCCATCGAGAAGGCCGTCGCCAAGAATCCGGACGACGCGTACCTCAAGGGCCAGAGGGAGAAGATCCTCAAGATGGACGCCGGGCCCCAGTAGTTCTTGCCGACCCGCGCGGTCTACGGGCCTCCCCCGCACCCCGCGTGGGAGGCCCTTCGCTTCGGCAACGAACGCGGGGAGGGGAGGAGGGGTGTGTGGGCGTCGAACCCGGCCGTCGGACCGCGTTCGTCCTCGCCCTTGCGGCTGGCGCGGGGGCGGCCAATTTCCTGGCGACCCCCTTCCTGCCCCTTGCCGCTTCTGGCGCCCTGGCCGCCGTCAACGCTTCCAGATCCCGCT
>JBFLVU010000164.1:0-6299 GCA_040758175.1 Acidobacteriota bacterium
GTTCGGCGAGGCCAAGCGTGCCCTGGAAGGGCTCGAATCGGGTTGGGCCGGCCACCCGAGGGTGTTGGACCTCCGGCGCCGGCTGGACGAGGCGGCCCAGGAGCCACCCGCACCCTTCGAGTCCCTGGTCGGGCCCTCGGAGGAGGAGGCGCCGGTCCTCGAGATCTCCACCCCGGAGCCGATCCCCGAGGGCGCCGTCCGGGAATCCGTTGAACTCGTGCTGGATTCGGGTCCGGAGGAAGTCCTCCTGGAGGGTCCCGCCCTTCCGGAGGTGCCCCTGGCCGAGGGGGAGCCTGCGGCCCCAAGGGCGCCTCTGAAGGAGGAGGCGGAGATCCTCCCGGAAGCGGAACCGGTCCCCATGGAGGCCGCGTCGGCGGAGGTCCCCCCACTTGCCACCGCCGCGGTTCCGCCCAAGAGCCGGACGAAGCTCAAAGTGAGCTTGGAGGAACTCCTTCCGCCCGACGTGCTCGAACGCGACCAGAAGGCCTTCACCGAGGAGTCCGGGAAGGACGAGTTCCTGGAGCTGGCCAACGAATTGGGCGCGGCTCTCGAGGGGCTCCAGTCCTCCGAGGAATCCCTCTTCGAGGAGGCTCCCAAATCCCCGGAGGAGATGTCCTTCGAGGAGGTCTTCGAGGAGTTCAAGAAGGGTGTCGAAAAGAAGGTCGGCGAGGAGGATTTCGCGACCCACTACAACCTCGGCATCGCGTACAAAGAGATGGAGCTTCTGGACGAGGCCATAGGAGAATTCCAACTGGCGGCGAGGTCCCCCCAGTATTTTGTGGAATGTTGCTCCATGCTGGGGATCTGCTTCCGGCAAAAGGGGCTGCTGGAACTGGCGGAGAAGTGGTATCGGAAGGGACTCACGGCCCAGGGATTCCCTGAAGAAGTCATGACGGGCATCAAGTACGACCTCGCCGATACCCTGGAGGAGATGGGCAACGGGGAGGAGGCGGGCGTGCTCTTCCGAGAGGTGTACGCCTCCGACGCCAGCTACCGCGACATCCGGAGCCGGATCAAGAGGTATTCCGCCAGATAGACCATCCTCGGCCAGGCCGGATCCGTCCAGAGGGTCGTGGCATCAAGGCCTCTCCCACGCAACGACGCGAAGCCGCCCGGCGAGATCGCGCCGTGAGAACCGCCACAAAAGGCCCTCGTGGAGGCTTCTCAAAGCCCTCGCTCTCCGCGCCTGGGCCGTCCCGATCTCGCACAGGAGATGGCCCCCCGGCCGCAGCGCCCAAGCGGCAATTGCCGCAAGGGCCCGGTAGGGGGCCAGGGGACTGGGGCCGCAGCGCAGGGCCTGTTCCGGCTCGAAGAGGCGCACCTCGGGGGGGAGGTCGTCCCACTCCGGATCCGTCACGTAAGGGGGGTTGCTGATCACGAGATCCAGCCCCCCCGCGAGGGGCGGTCGAAGGAAATCCCCCTGAACCAGGTGCGCGTTGGGCCGGCCGCACAGATTGGCGCGGCTCCAGGCCAGGGCTCCCGTCTCCCGCTCCAGCCCTAGGAGGACGGCATCAGCCCTCTCCACAGAAAGGGCGAGGAGAACGGCCCCGGACCCCGCTCCCGCCTCGGCGATCCTTGGGGCGGACCGGCCGCGGAGAAGGTTCAGGGCCGTTTCCACGAGGTGCTCCGTCTCGGGTCTGGGGATGAGACATCCGGGACCCACGCGCACCCTCCGCCCCCAGAACTCCTGAAATCCCCGGATGTACTGAAGGGGCTCCCGGCCCTCGCGCCGGGCGAGTACACTCTGGAGCAAGGGGAGCACCGGCGGCGGGATCTCCCTCTCCGGGTGGGCCAGCACCTCCGCCTTATCCGCCCGCAGCGTGTGCGACAGGAGAAGGAGGGCGTCCCGGCCCGGGTGGGGGACACCCGAAGCCCTCAGACGTCCGTGGGCCTCCTGGAGCCATTCCCCCGCGTCCAAGGCCGCACCCCTCTCCTCACTGTTTTCCGGAGGCGTCCACCAGCTCGATGCCCAGGTCCCGGGCGGCTTCAAAGATCCGGTCATCCCGGTAAAATTCGCCGAACACGATGCGGCGGATCCCCGAGGAGGCGAGCAGCTTGAAGCAGGTCCAACAGGGGGAGGCCGTGATGTAGGCCGTGGCGCCGTCCGTGGAAACCCCGTGCTTGGCGGCCTGGACGATGGCGTTGGCCTCGGCGTGGCTCGTCCTCTCGCAGTGGCCGTTCACCATCATGTGACCCGCCTCATCGCAGTGGGGCAAGCCCGCTACGGACCCGTTGTAGCCCGTTGCGATGATGTACTTGTCTTTCACGAGCACGCACCCGACGTGCTTCCGGTCGCAGGTAGCCCGGCTCGCCACCTCCCGCCCGATGTCCATGAAGTAAGCGTCCCAGGATTTTCGCATGTGTCAGACCTCGTCGATGGGACACTATGCTAGCATACCCGTGGCGGATTCCGTCAGGGCGGGCGCCGGGTCCCGAGAGGCCGAAGCGGCCGGGGGGAAAGGAGCGCCCGCCCGGAACGTCGCCGCCGGAGCGCGAGGCGGAAATGTACGTGGACATACACTGCCACCTTCTGCCCGGGGTGGACGACGGCGCCGCGGACTGGGCCGAGTCCTCGGCCATGCTCGCCCAGGCCCGTGAGGAGAAGGTGTCGGCGCTCTGCGTGACTCCCCACATGTGGCTTGACCGGTATCCCAACCGTCCCGAGGCTCTCCGTGAGGCGTTTCGTGCCTGGTCGGAGAAGGCTTCGGGCCGGGGGATCGAATTGCACCTGGGCGGCGAGGTCCACTTCCGGCCGGACCTGGCCGAGGCGTGGTCGTCCGGAGAACTCCTTCCGCTAGGAGAGAGGGCCGCGAACGTACTCGTGGAACTCCCCCTCCTGCTTTGTCCGCCCGGGGCGGAAGAAGTCCTCTACCGCCTCCGTCTGGCCGGGGCGGAACCGGTCCTGGCGCACCCGGAGCGCTACCCCTACGCCCAGCGGGACCCCGGGCGGCTTTCCGGCATGGCCGAGGCGGGGATCCCCTTCCAGCTCACATGCGCCAGCGTGGCGGGCCACTTCGGGTCGGCGATTCAGAAGGCGTCCTTCGCCTTCATGGAGCGAGGGTGGGCCCACGTGATGGCCTCCGACGCGCATTCCCCCACGGGCCGAAGGCCCGTCTTCCGAGAGGCCGTGGAAATCGTGGTCCGGCGGTACGGCCGGGAGGCCGCGCGGCGCCTGTGCGTGGTCAACCCGAGGAGGCTCCTGAACGGCGAGCCCGTCCTGCCCGTCCGCTGCGCCGCCCGCAAGCGCGGGCTTTGGCGCCCCTGAAATGAGCCTGCGGGACGAGGTTCTCTCCCTCCTGGAAAGCAGGCCCGAGGAGGGATTCACCCTCAACCGGATGGCCTCCGAGCTCGGATTCACCGGCAAGAAGCGGTACGCCCTAGAGGGGATCGTACGCGCGCTGGAGGCCCAGGGCCTCGTGGAGCGGGCGAGGCGCCTCGTCCGCTTCTCCCGCCGTCCCCGCGCCGTCGCCGGCTCGTTCCATTCGGCTCGAGGCGGCTTCGGCTTCCTCACGCCAGACGCGGGTGGAGAAGACCTCTTCGTGCCCCCGGGAAAGACGGGCGGGGCCCTGGAGGGAGACCGGGTTTCGGCTCACATCGTCGTGGGTCGGGGTGGCAGGGGGCGGCCCGAGGCCCACGTGGCGAGGGTCCTTGCAAGGACCGCGCGTCCCGTCGTGGGGCTCGTCCAGTCCGGGCGGGTTTTTCCTTTCGGCGGGTCCCTGCCCTCCATCGCCCTGGAAGGCTCGGCCTCCTTGGAGGGGCGCGTGGTGGCCGTGGTTCCCGGCCCCGGAACGGACCTTGCCGCGGCCTCCTCCGCCATCCTCCTGGGGGACTTTGACGATCCCAACACCCCGGTTCGGGCGGCCGAAGGGCGGTTCGGACTGGATGCGGAGTTTCCTCCAAGCGTGGAGGCCGAGGCCGCGGCAGCGTCGGAGGGCGTCGATGCCGTCGAGGGGCGGAGGGACTTGAGAGACCTTCCCACCCTGACCCTCGATCCCTCCGACGCCAGGGACCACGACGACGCCCTTTCGGTCCGCCGTGAGGGAGAGGGGTACCGGCTCTGGGTTCACATTGCGGACGTCTCCTGCTTCGTCCGTCGGGGCACGGACCTGGACCGGGAGGCGCGCCGCCGCGGGAACAGCGTCTACCTCCCGGGAACGGTCTACCCCATGCTCCCCCGTGCCCTCTCGGCGGACTCCTGTTCGCTTCTCGAAAGTCGTAACCGCCCCGCGGTCACGGTGGACCTCACGGTGGACCCGTCGGGCCGGGTGCGGCGGGCGGGCATTTACCGCAGCGTGATCCGCGCCGATGCGGTCCTGTCCTACGAGGAGGCCCAAAACCTGCTGGAAGGGACGGTCCCGCGCGAGGACCCTCGCCTGGCCCGTCTCCTTCGCGATGCTCGGGACCTATCCGAGGCCCTCTTCAAACACCGGCTCTCCTTCGGCTCCCTCGACCTGGACCTGCCCGAGGCCAGCCTCCGCTTCGGCCTCACGGGGCGTGTGGAGGATGTCCTGCCCTCGGTCCGCCTGGCGACGCACCGTTTGGTGGAGGAGGCTATGCTCGCGGCCAACGTCGCCGTGGCGCGCGAACTGGCCCGCAGGGGAAGTCTGGCCCTGTTCAGGGTCCACGATCCTCCAGACCCCGAAAAGCTCGAAGCCCTCCGCCCCCTCCTCAACGCGCTGGGACTCGGGGCGTCGAGCATGCGGGACCTGTCCGACCCCCGGGCGCTACAGGCCTTGCTCCGACGGTGCGAAGGCCACCGCGCCGCAAAGCTCGTCTCCTATCTCATCCTGAGGGCCATGGCGCAGGCCCGGTACGCCCCGTCGCCGCGACTTCACTACGGCCTGGGATTCCGCACGTACTGCCACTTCACGTCGCCCATCCGCCGCTATCCCGACCTGGTGGTTCACCGCGCCCTGCTCGGGGGTGGACTCGAAAAAGAAGAGGACCTCGAAGAACTCGCGAACCACTGTTCCTCGACGGAGAGAGCGGCCGACCTCGCGGAACGGGAGGTCGTGAGCTGGCACCAGATGGCGTTCCTCTCCGGGCGCCTGGGAGACACCTTTCAGGCCATCCTGCTGGGGTTTACTCGCTTCGGGGCCCGGATCGAACTGGTGGACCATCTCATCGAAGGGGTGTGTCCCTTCTCGCTCATGGAGGGGGACTACTTCACCGTGCAACGGGACGGACTTGCGGCCCGGGGCCGTTTCAGCGGGGCGCGCCTCCAGGTCGGGGACCTGCTTCCCGTGCGCCTGGCCCGCGTGGACCGGCTCGTGGGCGAGGCGCAATTCGCCCCCGAGGGGTGGCCGTCCCCCGCTCGCGGGCAGGGACGGCGCCGCCGGGCGGGCCCGGCTCGGGTATAATAGAAGCCGCGATCCGCGTGGAACGCGCGCGACTCCAGGGGGACGCTCCATGTACATCAAGCCGCTGAAGATCGACACGTACCGCGAGTACATCCTGTACTTGAGAAAGGACTCGGACCTGTGCCGCGCCCAGGGATTCGGGGCACTGTCCAAGGTCGAGGTCGTGGCCGACGGGAGGAGCATCGTGGGCGTCCTCGACGTGGTGGACGAGCCCTTCCTTTCACCCGACGAAATCGGCCTGTGCGAATACGCTTTCAAGAAGCTGGGGCTTCCCGCCGGCACGAAGGTGATGGTGCGCCATCCCGATCCCGTTCGCTCGGTGGAATTGATCCGCCGAAAGATCCACGGGGAAGTGCTCAAGGCCGAGGACTACGGCTACATCGTCCAGGACATCGTCAAGAACAGGTACTCGAAGGTCGAGCTCACGGCCTTCGTCGTCTCTACAGCCCAGGGCGGGATGGACCGGGACGAGATCGCCTTCCTCGGGCAGGCCATGGTGGATGCCGGGGAGAAGCTCTCCTGGGGCCGGGACATGGTGGTGGACAAGCACTGCATCGGCGGCGTTCCCGGAAACCGAACCACCATGCTCGTGGTTCCCATCGTCGCGGCGTACGGGCTTACGATTCCCAAAACCTCTTCCCGGGCCATCACCTCCCCTTCGGGCACGGCGGACACCATGGAGGCGATCGCGGAGGTGAACCTGAACCTGGACCGGCTGAAGGAGATCGTTCGGCAGGAGAACGGCTGCCTCGCCTGGGGGGGCTCCTTCGCCCTCTCCCCGGCGGACGACATCATCATCTCGGTGGAGCGTCCCCTCAACATCGACGCTCCCGGCCAGATGATCGCCTCGATCCTTTCGAAGAAGGCCGCCGCGGGCTCCACCCACGTCCTCCTCGACATCCCCGTGGGGCCCACCGCCAAGGTCACGAGCGCGGCCCA
>JBFLVU010000165.1:0-6272 GCA_040758175.1 Acidobacteriota bacterium
CAGGAGCAGTCCCGCCGCGGCGGCGCGGGCCTCCCAGCGCAGGGGACGCCGGGCGAAGGCGAGAAGGGCCCCCGCCCAGAGGAGGGGCTGAAGAAAGACGGGCCCCGTAGGATCGAAGAAGGCGGCGATGGGGTGCCCGAGGGCCGTGGCCTGCTCCAGGCCCTCGGTCTTGTACGACGAGGCGTGTCCCAGGGTGGAGAGGACCGGGCCCCATTGGGCGGCGGAGAGCAGGAGGGCGAGGAGGCCGCAAAGGAGAAGGCCCGCCCAAGCGCGGGCGCGGCCGATCCCGAGGCGGCCCGCGAAGAGGAAAAGCACGGGGACGAGGGAGGCGAGCATCCACGCCGTCTCGGGCTGTCCGCTGAGGGCCGTCAGAGAGAGGCCCGCCGAAGCGGCGCACCAAGCGGCGAGGGAGCCCGTGTTCAGGGCCCGGAGGGTGGCCGCGGCGGCGGCGGGAAAGGCCCAGTAGGCCCAGGAGGAGCTCATGATCATGGAGGCCGAAGTGAAGGGGTTGAAGGTCCAGAGGAGCGCCCCCAACAGGGCCGGAGTCTCGTCCAGGCCGGCCTCCCGGAAGAACCAGCGGGCGCCGAGAAGACAGGCCAGCGCCAAAAGGACCCACTGGAGGGTGTAGGTGAAGGGGGACGGATGGAAAAGGAAGGGAAGGAGGAAGGGGGAGAAGGGGAGAACCTGGCCGTTTCCCACCCAGGCCCGGCCCATCCCCGTGAGGGGGTTCCACCAGGGGATCTCCCCTTCGCGCAGGCGAAGGGCCGTGTGATAGGCCGCCGGGTAGTCCAGGATCACTCCGGTGGGGTCGTCGCCCGGCAGGTGGGAAAGGGCCGCCGGCAGGTCCCGCCCGCCCGCCGACGAGCCCCGGAATTCGGGAGCCAGGAGGTGGAAGGGCACGGCGTGCCATCCCCAGAGGAGCGGCAGGAACTGGAGGAGGAGGACGGAGACCAGGAGGAGCGCGAGGGTCCGCTCGGAGGGGGCGACGATCAGCGGGTGTCTCTCCCGGTCCCCCGTCATGGATCCTCCTCGCGCGCCACGAACATTATCGGCGCGCGGGCCCTGGGCCACAACGGTCCGCCCGGTTGGGGTAGAATCGAATTGCCATGAGGAGGCCAAGCGGGCCGAAGGAGGGAGAGCCGACGCCGGGGGCGCGGACGTGAGGTCCGGGCGGGAAACCGGCGGCGACCGGATCCCCGCGGTTGTCCTTCGCGGGTGGGGACTCGCGGCGGCTCTGGCCGCGGTGGCGCTCCTTTGGGCCTGGCCATTCCGGGGCGTTCTCTTCCACGGGCGGAACTACGCGGGATATCCGCTGCTGGATGCACGGATCACGGGCGTTCCGGATGCGCCGGCCCGGGGAAAGCCGAACCAGAGCCTACCGGGGCGGGACGCCTCGTTTCTGCTCATGCATCTGCCCTTTCAGGCCTTTCTGGCGCGGAATTTTCAAGAGGGCCGCTTCCCCCTGTGGAATCCCGAGACGGGGTGCGGCCAGCCCGTCACCTCCGATCCCCAGTACAAGCCGTACAACCCCTTTTTCTGGCCGTATTTCGCGCATCCGACGGCGAGGACCTTCTCCCTTGCCATCGCGGCCATGGCGCTCTTCGGCATGGCGGGGTTCGTTCTCTACCTGCGGGAGGTGGGCCTCGGGTGGGCGGCCTGCGCGGCGGGCGGATTCCTCATGGCCTTCAACCCCATGACCCAGCAGATGCTCGTCCTCTCCAGCCCCTGGGCCCTCTGGCCGTTCGCGTGGGGGCTGTGGGGCGCGGAACGATGGTGCCGGGGGAGCGGCTCGGGATTGCCGACGGCGGCGGCCGCCTCGGCCCTCATGATCTACGCCGGGCACCCCGTCATCGGCGCCTGGTACGGGGCGGTGCTCGCGGTGTACATCCTCCTCCGGCCCGAGGGAATCTCGGTTTGCCGGCGGGTGACCGCGGCCGCGACCGTTTCGGCGGCGGCCCTCCTCCTGGGGGCGGTCCACGTCCTGCCCTTCCTGGCCAACTTTGGCTTGTACGCGAACTACAAGACGGCCTGGGACGGCGGCCCCGGCCACGACTGGTGGCTCCTCTCGGACCCCAAGAGCCTGATCTACGTGCCCATGCCCCTCTGGGCGCTTGCGGCGGCGGGTTTGGGCCGGGGCACCGTCCGGTTGAGGATCTTCTTCGGGGCCCTGGCCGCCTACGGGGCGCTGGTGATGTTCCCCTGGATCGGGAACGGTCCGGTGCGTTGGGTCCTCACGATGGGCGGGGTCCTCGTGGCCCGGTACGGACAGGAGGCCTTCTGGCTGGGACTTGGGGGATTGGCCGCCCTGGGGATCGAGTCCCTCGCCGCCTCCTGGCGCTCGGGCGAGCGGTGGGCGGCGCCCCGGTTCTTCCTGTACGGGGCCGCCTGGCATTACGTCCTGGCGTGGCTGGTGCAGGAGGTTCACTTCAGCCTTTTCTGGCCGAGGGTCTTCAGGACCCTGGCCGTCGCGGAGCTTCTGGCTGCCCTGCCGGTGGTCCTGATCCCCCTATTACCGAGGGGCCGCGCCTGGACCGGCGCGGCGGCGGCGGCCTTCCTCGGCGCCGCCGCGTGTCCCTTCCTCTTGCCCACGTCGCCCTCTCGGTACGAGACCGAGGCCGATTGGACTCGGAAACCGCCGCCCATCGTAGAAGGCATCGCCCCCCCCGGCGGCGGAGAGGCTTCCGTGAGAATCTCCGGGGCCCGGTATGCCCACGATTACCTCGCGGACCTCTGCCCCAATCAGAACCTCTTTTGGTCCCTCTCCGACGTTCGGCTCACGAACCCGATCATCCTGGAGACCTACGCGGACTTCGCCCAGCACTGGAACACGGCGAACATCTACATGACAACCTGCTACCTCCCGCGCCAGAACGCGGAACTTATGCGCTTTCTGGGTGTGCGCTGGACCGTGCGGGACGCGGCCCGGCCCGACCCCGACCTGCCCGTCCGAAGGATCGAAGGCCCGCTGGCGCTGCAGGAGGTGGAGGGGTTCCGGCCCTGGGCGCGCCTTGTCTCCGGATGGGAGGCGGGCGTCGCGCGGCCGGACGAACTGAGGAGGACGTACTCGCTGTTGCGGAGCGGAGGCTGGACCGATCGCGTGGTCCTCGATGCCGAGCCCGCCACGGCTCCTGGGCCCCCGACCGGCGGGGATGCGCGTATCTCCTGGAGGGAGAGGGGACCGAACCGGTTCCGGTGGGAGGTCTCTTCGACGAGCGGAGGGATCTTCGTCGTGCTCCAGAACGCGCACCGCGGGTGGCGGGCTACCTTGGACGGATCCCCCGCCCGGATTTTCAGGGCCTACGGGACCTTTCAGGCCCTTGTCCTGCCGCCGGGGCAGCACTCCGTGACCCTCGAGTTTCGGGAACCCTGGTGGGTCGCGGGCCTTTCTGTGACACTGGCGGCGTGGCTGGGGGTCGGGATCTGGGCGGTCCTTGCCTGGCGGAGGGGAAGGGCCCATGGCTGAGGCGAGAGGGGCGCCAGGAACCAAGGCCGTGATCCTGCCGGGGCTCTTGCTCCTCCTGGCCGCCGGCGTCTACTTCGCGCCCTTCCTCTTCCAGGGAAGGCACCTGCCCTCCTTCCACTTCGAATCGGGCCGGGCGACGGGGATTCCGAACGGCGGTGCCCCACCGAGCATCCACCGTGTATTTCCCAACAAGGACAACAGCCCGGTCTTCATCCACTACCCCAACGCCGCCTTCACCGGGGCATGCCTGAGGGAGGGGAGTCTCCCGCTCTGGAACCCCTTCGTGGGGTGCGGGACCCCCGGCCTGGGAGGGGGACAGGTCTATCCCTTCTCCCCCTTCCTGTGGCCTTTCTATCTCCATCCCGGCCCAAGGACCTTCACCCTCGGTCTTCTCTTGGGATGCCTCTGGTGTGGGCTCGGAGGGTACGCGTGGCTGGGGCGGTTCCGGCTCTCCCCGTGGCCCCGTGCCTTCGGGGCTGTCCTGTGGGCCTTCAACCCCTACACCCTCAGGATCCTGACCTTCAGCAACGTGTGGGCGGCCTGGTGGTTCGGATGGCTCCTCTGGGCCTGGGACCGCTGTCTGGACCCCGGCGACCGGAAATGGTGGCTGCCCTCGGTGATGGTGGCGGGGATGGTCTACTGCGGGCATCCGGAGGAGTCCCTCCTCCTCGCCGCGGGATCGGGCCTCTACGCCTTGATTGCATGGGCGTCGGGGGACGGGGGGAGGCGCCTCTCCGCGGGGGCCTTTCTCTCGCGCGCCTCGGCGGCGGCGGGGCTGGCCGGGGTCCTTGCGGCCGTCCACCTCCTGCCCGTCCTGGCGCGTCTTGCCGAGGCGTACACGTACAAGTTCGACACGCCCGAGCGCGTCACGAGGGCCAGTCTGGCTTTTGAGAGCCTTCTGAATCCACGAACGGAGGCCTTCGTCTCTCCGGTTTTTTGGGGCTTTGCCATCCTCGCGTTGGCGGGGCTGAGCCGGCCCGGCGCGGGACGACGGCTCTGGCCCGTGCTCGCGGTCTTGTCCTTCGCCACCCTCCTCCTTTTCCGACCCATCCCGTGGCCACCGCTCATGGACGCCCTCACCCTGGGGGGCATCCTCCCGGGACTCTACGCGCGGGGGCTCTTCTGGTTCGCCGCGGCGGGCCTTGCGGCGGCGGGCGCGAACCACCTGTGGGAGGCGGGGGCGTCCGGACGCTGGGCCGCGGCCCGACAGATCCTCCTGGGGGGGATGGCCTTCGCCGGTTTGTGCTGGGCCGCCTACCTCGACGGAGCCATGGTCCACATCCTTTTGAGGGGCGACTTGATTCTCGCCCAAGCCGCTCTGCTTACGGTCCTCGCGGCGGGAGCCCTGATTCTCCAGCCGGGTCTCCGGGCCGGGGTCCTCTCACTGGCCCTCGCGGCGTCGGCCCTGTCTCCCCTCCTGGCCTACGCTCCGGGCCTTCGATTCTACGAGGCCTTCGGGAGAGGGGACCCGGCGCGCGGAGGGCCTCCGGCGGTGGAGGCCCTTCGGTCCAGGATGGAGATGGCCCCGCACGGGCGCTTCTACGCGACGGGGAAGGACAAGTGGAAAGCCCCGGACCTCTCTCCCGATCTGGCGGGGCTTTGGGAAGTGAGAGACGTGCGCGTCGTGGATGCCCTCCTTCAGCGGAGGTACGTCCTCCTGGAGACGGCCCTGTCGGCTCCCCGGTCCGAGCCCGTGGCGACATGGCTCCGCTTCGACGGGGCCGGTGTCAGAGACCTCGGCCTGCTGGGCGTCGCGTGGATGGGTTCGTCGGAGGACGCGACGGGGACGAGGTTCCGGTGGGAAAGCACGGGGGGACCGTTGGACCGGGCCTTCCTGGTGCACCGCGTGGCCTCCGCCGGGGGGGAGGAGGAGGCGCTGCGGCGTTGGATGGACCTCCGCTCCGGGGAGGACGTTTTCTCCACGGCCGTGCTCGAGGGCTGGCCCGGGGGAGACCGGCTCGGTGAGGGATCTTCCGGCGGCTCGGTGCGCTGGCTTCTCGACGGGCGTGACCGCGTGGAACTGGCCGTCACGTCTCCGTCGCCGGCCGTCCTCGTCCTCCTGGACGCCTATGCCTCCGGCTGGAAGGCCGTGGTGAACGGCGCCTCCGCCCGGGTCTACCCGGCCAACGTGGCCTTCCGCGCCGTGGAAGTGCCCGCCGGGGCGTCGCGTGTGGTGTTCACGTACCGTCCGGCGTCCGTGAGATTGGGCCTGTTCGCCAGCGCGGCGGGCTGGGTCGGGATTTTGCTGTTGGCCCTCCGCCTCCCACGGAGGCGGTCATGAGCGCGAACCTCCCGAGGGGAATTCGAGGGGAAAGTGGCCCCTCCGTCCTACTCTTGGCCCTGTGCACGGCGCTCCTGTTCTGGCCCCTGGCATCGGGACGGCACTTGGTTCCCTTCCACGTCTTCGCCGGAGACCCGGCCCTGGAGGGAATCGATCTGGCGGCGGACCGTCCCGACTGGCGGTTCTTTGATTCATCCCCGATCACCATGTTTTGCGCCCAAAAGGCGCAAGCGGCGCGGGCCCTCCGCGAGGGCGAACTTCCCCTGTGGAACCCCTACGCCTCCCTCGGCGCGCCCCTCCTCGCCAACGGGCAGAGCCAGCCCTTCGCGCCCTTCTTTCTCCCGTTCCTGATTCGTCCGACGCCCTGGGTGTATTCGGCGTGCATTCTGGCTCAGCTCCTGTTCGCGGGATGGGGGGCGGCCCGGTGGCTGGGCAGGCTCGGCGCGGAGCCGTGGGCGCGGGCCCTTGGGGCGGCCCTCTTCGCCTTCAATCCGTACGCCCTCGGTTTCTCGATCTACTCCAACGTAT
>JBFLVU010000166.1:0-6231 GCA_040758175.1 Acidobacteriota bacterium
GCCCGCCAGGAGGGGAATGGCCAGCAGCATGGGCACCACGGAGAGGTCCTGGAAGACAAGGATGCCCAGGGTCAGGCGGCCGTGGGGCGCATCCAGCTCCCCGCGGGCCTGGAGCCCACGCAGGACCACGGCGGTGCTCGACACCGCCACGATGCACCCCAAGAAGACGGCCTGCCCCGGAGCCATGCCCAGGGAGAGCGCCACGGCGAAGACCGCGGCCATCGTGAGACCCACCTGGAAACCGCCCCCCAGGAGGATCGGCCTCCAGAGCCTCTTGAGGCGCTCGAGGGAAAGCTCCAGTCCGATTCCGAAAAGGAGGAGGACCACCCCGATCTCGGAGAGAAGCTCCACGCTGTGCGGATCGGAGACGAGGCCCAGGGCGCCGGGGCCGATGAGGACTCCCGCCAGCAGGAGACCCGCCACGGAGGGCAGTCCGGCGCGCTTGAGGACGCCGGCCACCAGGAGGGCGGCCGCCAGGATTACCAGGAGGTCTTGGAGGAGGGCCGCCGGGGCCACGTCAGCCTCCGTCCATCATCTGCCAGAGGTACCAGCAGGCGTAGGAGCGATAGGGCCTCCAACGGTCCCCCAAGGGTTCCGCCTCGGAGGGCGAGGGAAGGGCGGGGAGGTCCAGGACGCGCTGGAGGGCCTTTCGGACGCCCAGGTCGGCGGCGGGCCAGACGTCCGGGCGGCGCAGGGCGAAGATCAGGACCATGTGGGCGGTCCACGGGCCGATGCCTTTGACTCCCACCAGGGCCGCCTCCACCTCCCCGTCGGGGAGGCCCCCCAAGGCGTCCAAGTCGAGCCGCCCCGAGAGGACGGCGTCGGCCAGGTCCCGGAGGCTCGCCGTCTTGGCGCGGGACAGACCCACGGCCTTGAGTTCGGCGTCGGTGTGCTTCATCAGGCGCCTCGGGTTGGGAAACCCCTTCCCGCCCAAGGCCTTGAGGCGGTCGTAGATCACCTTGGCCACCTTGCCCGAGAGCTGCTGGCTCACGATGGCCTCCAGGAGGTTCGCCAGGAGGTCCTCCCTCGAGTACTCGTGGAAGCGCGGCGGCCCCACCCGAGCGATGAGGGCCCCCATCGCCGGATCCTTTCGGAGCCGCGCCAGAGCCCTCCGGTCCTGTGGGTCCATGGGGCCTCCTCCCGGCAAGGGTACCACGGCCCGGAGGGCGTCCCTTTTCGCCGGCGTGGTACCCTGGGCGCCCGAGAAAGGAGGGCCCATGGCCACCGTCACGCTCCACACCAACCACGGAGACATCGCCCTGAAACTGTACGCGGACAAGGCCCCCAAGGCCTGCGAGAACTTCTCCACCCACGCCCGGAACGGTTTTTACAACGGAGTGATCTTCCACCGCGTCATCCAGAACTTCATGATCCAGGGAGGGGACCCCTCCGGCACCGGGCGCGGCGGGAAGTCCATCTGGGGCGGCTCCTTCGAGGACGAGGTGCGCAACGGCCTGGGCTTCACAAAGAAGGGTCTCCTCGCCATGGCGAACGCGGGCCCCAACACCAACGGAAGCCAGTTCTTCATCACCCTGGCGCCCACGGCGTGGCTCAACGACAAGCACACGATCTTCGGCGAGGTGGAGAGCGGGATGGACGTGGTGGAGGCCATCGGCCGGTGCGCCAAGGGCCCCGGCGACCGGCCCCTTCAGGACGTGGTCATCGAGCGCTGCACCGTGGCCTGAGGCGCCGGGGGCGCGGGCCTCACGGGGCCTCGGCGGTGGGTGCGTAGGCGGGAGGGCGCCGGGCCTTGGCGGCCTGCTCGAAGGCGAAGGCGTACCGGATCAGGTCCGCTTCATCCCAGGCCCCGCCCATGAAGGTGAGGCCCACGGGGAGGCCCATGACCTGCCCCGCGGGCACGGTGACGGCGGGATAGCCGGCCACCGCCGCGGGGGACGAACTGGATCCGCTCCAACTGTCCCCGTTCACCGGGTCCGTGAGGTGGGCCGGGCCGGAGGTGAGGGCAACGAGGGCGTCCAGGCGGTCCTTCGCCAAGGCCGCGTCGATCCCTTCGGGCCCCATGAGCCGCCGATTCCTATCCACCGCCGCGAGGTACTCCCGGTCCGTGAGGGGCCCCTTCGACTCGGCTTCCTCGAAAATCTCCTGGCCGAAAAAGGGGAGTTCCCGGGTGGCGTGGGCGCCGTTGAAGGCGATGAGGTCCGCCAGCGTGCGAACCTTGGACCCGGGCCGGGAGGCCAAGTAGGCATTGAGGTCGGCCTTGAACTCGTAGAGGAGGACCTCCATCTCGGATTCGTCCGTGCGGCCCAGGTTCGGAAGGGACACGGGATCCACGACGAGGGCGCCCGCCCGCCGGAGGGCCGCCACAGCCGCGTCCAGCACGGCCTCGCTCTTGACCCCGAAGCCGAAGGCCTTCTCCCTCAGGATGCCGATCCGGGCTCCCTGGAGGGCCTCCGGCGAGAGTCCGGCGGCGTAATCGGGCAAGGCGCGTCCGGCGGACTCCCGGGAAGCCGGGTCCTCGGGGTCGGGAGCGGCGAGCACGGCCAGCAGGGCGGCGGCGTCCGCCACCGTCCGGGCCATGGGGCCGGCCGTGTCCTGGGAGTGGGCGATGGGAATGATCCCGGACCGGCTCACGAGGCCCACCGAGGGCTTGATCCCCACGATGCCGCAGGCGGAGGCGGGAGAGACGATGGAGCCGTCGGTTTCGGTGCCCACGGCCAGGGCGCAGAGGCTTGCCGCCACCGCGACGGCGGAGCCCGAACTGGACCCCGAAGGGTTCCGGTCCAGGGCGTAGGGATTCCGCGTCTGGCCGCCCCGGGCGCTCCACCCGCTCGTGGACCGGGTGGACCGGAAGTTGGCCCACTCGCTCAGGTTCGTCTTTCCCAACAGGACCGCCCCGGCCCGACGCAGGCGGCCCACGACGTAGGCGTCCCGGGAGGGGCGCGAGTCCGTCAGGGCCAGGGACCCCGCCGTGGTGAGCATCCCGTCGGCCGAATCGATGTTGTCCTTGATCAGGACCGGAATGCCGTGGAGCGGGCCTCGGGGGCCCTTCTCGGCGCGCTCGCGGTCGAGGCCCCTCGCGATGGCGAGGGCGTCGGGATTGACCTCCAGAACCGCCCGCAGGCAGGGGCCGCCGCGGTCCATCTCCTCGATGCGCTTCAGGTACGCCGCCGTGAGCTCCTCCGAGGTGAATCGTCCCTCGGCCATCCCGGCCTGAAGCTCGGCCAGGGCGACTTCCTCCACCCGGGGCAGGGCGCGGGAGGCCGGGGGCGGGGTCGTTTCCCTCGGCGCGCAGGTGGACAAGAAGGCCAGGGCCAGGAGAAGAAGCAGAGAACGAGGAGGGACAGCGCGGCGCCGGGCGCCTCCGAAGAAGGGAAGGGGTCGCATGGAAAGGAGCGTATCCCGGCGGCCCTTCCGCTTCAACCCCTCGGTGACGCGGGTGGGGGGGCGGCCTTCATGCCCCACTCGCGAAGGCCCGCGCGTTGACGGAGCCGCTTTAAAATCATATAATTATGAACCTTCCGGACCCGTGCCGGAGGGAGGGAGACCATGGCCGAGCAGGAGCGAAAGCGGAAAGTGACCGTCCGCATCGCCCACTCCTGGGAGGAGGCGGAGCGCCTCGACGACGAGTGGTGGGCCCAGTTCACGCCGGGCGAGAAAGCGGCCATGGTGTGGGGGCTAACGCTGGATGCCTGTGCCATCAAGGGGATCGCCCATGAGCCGAGACTACGCCGATCTTATTGCCGCATTAAACGAGCAAGGGGCTCGGTACCTGCTCGTGGGGGCCTTTGCCGTCGCCTTTCATAGCCGTCCCCGCTTCACGAAAGGCCTGGACATCTGGGTGGAGCCCACCGCTGAGAACGCTCGGAGGGTTTGCCGGGCATTGCTGTCCTTCGGCGCCCCGGCACGGCACGTGGAAGCGGTGAACTTGGCCTCCAAGGGGGAAGCCCTCCAAATCGGAGTGGCTCCGGCCCGTATTGACCTCCTGACCGACGTAGAACCCCTCGACTTCTCCACCTGCTGGGAACGCAGGGCCGAAGGCGTCTTCCTGGAACAATCGGCTTCGTATCTGGGGGTGGAGGGCCTCCTCGTCTGCAAACGATTCTCGAACCGGCCAAAGGACCGGCTGGACGTCCGCATGCTGGAAAAGGCGCGCCTGGGGACGGGTTCCATGGACAGGCGAACCAAGAAAAGGGAAAGGAAGGCATGAAATGAGCCACTACACCATCGTGTCCATGCCCGGGGACGGCATCGGAAAGGTCGTCCTCCCCGAAGCGATCCGCGTTCTTCAAAAGGCGGGATTTCCCGCGGACTACCTCCACGGCGACATCGGCTGGGATTTCTGGTGCGCCGAGGGCAACGCCCTTCCCGACCGCACGGTGAAGCTCCTCGAGCAGCACAAGCTGGGGCTCTTCGGCGCCATCACCTCCAAACCCAAGTGGGACGCAGACGCCGAACTGGACCCCCAGCTGAAGGGCAAGGGGCTGGTCTACTACAGCCCCATCGTCACCATGCGCCAGAAGTTCAACCTCGACCTCTGCGTCCGCCCCTGCCGCTCCTTCCCCGGCAACCCCCTCAACTTCATCCGCAAGGGGCCCGACGGAGGCTACGAGGAGCCCAGGATCGACGTGGTCATCTTCCGCCAGGGCACCGAAGGTTCCTACGCGGGGGTGGAGTGGACCAACCCGCCGCAGAACGTCCGCGACGCCTTCGCCACCCACAAGAAGTTCAACACCTTCGCGTCGGCCAGGGGCGAAGACCTGGCCATCTCCACCCGCATCGTCACGCGCGAGGTGACGCGGCGCCTGATCCGCGAGGCCTTCGAATACGCCAAGAAGTTCGGATACAAGAGCGTCACCGTGGCCGAGAAACCCAACGTCCTGCGCGAAACCTCCGGCATGATCGAGTCGGAGGCCCGGGCCATCGCCAAGGAGTACCCCGGCATCGCGCTTTGGTCCGTAAACATCGACGCCATCATGATGTGGCTGACAAAGAACCCCGAGGACTACGGCGTCTTCGTCTGCGAAAACCTCTTCGGCGACATCCTCTCGGACGGCTTCGCGGGGCTGGTGGGGGGCCTGGGCTTTGCGGCCTCGGGCAACATCGGCGCCGAGTACGCCGTCTTCGAGCCCACCCACGGGTCGGCGCCCAAGTACGAGAAGCTCGACCCCTCCATCGTGAACCCCATCGCCATGATCCTCTCCGCCGCCATGCTCTGCGACCACGTGGGGGAGCGGGACAAGGGCGAAAAGATCCGCACGGCCGTCGCCGAGGTGGTTCGGGAAGGAAAGGTCCGCTGTTACGACATGATGCGCATTCCCGGCGGCCCCAAGGTCTTCGAGCAGGGCGCCTGCACCACCCAGCAAATGACCCAGGCGATCCTGGAGAAGATGTAGCTTCGAAGGAGGCCTTCGGGGGGGGGTGAGTAGGGGAGTAGGTGAGTAAGGGAGTAGGGGAGTAAGTGAGTAGGGGAGTAAGTGAGTAAGTGAGTAGGGGAGTAGGAGAAAAAGGCTCCGCTCGACGCGTCGAACGGTGATGAACCGCCTCGCGGGGCGAATGCGCGATTCCACGCGGCCCGCGAGGGGGTGTGAGGAGACAGCATGAAGACGTCGGAAATCGTGGACCTGCTCCAGCCCTGGATCGGACGGATCGGGGACGAGGAGCTTCGGGGCAAGGTGGTGGAGACCTTTGGGCTGGCTCTCCACCGCAGCGGATTCAAGAGCCAGGCGGCTTTTCTAAAGATGCCCTTCACGCTCCTGGCCGATTGCAAGGGCGTCACCTTCCTGGAGCATACCCTGGCGGTGACGGCCGGGGCCGTGGGCCTCTACCAGGGCCAGGCGGCCCACTACCGGTCCATGCCCTACGCGGTGGATATGGACCGTCTCGTGGCGGGCTCGCTCCTCCACGACGTGGGCAAGATCCTGGAGATCGAGCCCGACGGCAAGGGAGGCTACCGGAAAAGCCGGAGCGGAATGTGCTTGCGCCACCCCCTCTCGGGCCTCGCCCTGGCCGCCGAGGCGGGCTTGCCCGAGGAGGTTCTCAACTGCATCGGGTGCCACGCCAAGGAGGGGGAAGGCGCCCCCAAGACAGTGGAGACGATCCTCATCCACCAGGCCGACTTCGCCACCTTCGACCCCCTCGTCATGCTCCAGAAGGGGACGCTGGTTCTTTGAACCACAGAGCGCACAGAGGACACAGAGGTATAGAAAAAAAACAGGAACCCCTTTTCTTTGCCCCGTGGGCTCCGTGATCTCTGTGGTGAAATGTCTTAGA